>CADCWF010000096.1 GCA_902806345.1 uncultured Thermomicrobiales bacterium | reverse complement strand
CCCCCCCTGGGCGGCCCCAAGCAGCAGCGCTCCGGCCAGGCAGGCGCTGGCGGCGGCGTGGCGAAGGACGGATGCGCGGCGATTCCGGCCGGCGACGATCATCGTGAACCTGTTCACGGCAGACCTCCTGCTCCCGTTTCGCTCGTGCCGCAGCTCCTGCGGCCGTCTGATCTAGGTCTCAGGATGCGCTCGGCTCGCGGGGTCGGCAGCCAAGCGGACGGCGGTGGGGGTGTCGTCCGGGGAACAGGGGGCGGGATGGGGCGGCTCTGGAGCGCCGGCGCCCGCGGCCGGTGCCGGCGGCGGGCGCGCGGGGACGCTGGTAGAGAGGGGGGCTAACGCTCCTCGCCACCCGCACCGCCGCTTGCCTGCGGCCTCGCGACGAACCACCAAGGGGGTGGTCGCCGCGGCGAGGTGAGGCCCCGCCCCTACGGCGCGAGGCGGTGTTTGACCACGGGCTGGGTCACTGCTACGGTCGCGCCGCCGTCCGCCGGTTCGGATCGGCCTCGACCCGTCACGAGGATCTCCCATGCCCGACATCCGCGACGCGGTCGTCATCGGCGGCGGCATCAGCGGCGCCGCCGTCGCCTACGAGCTGGCACGAGCCGGCGCGTCCGTCACCCTGGTTGAGCGGGGCGGATTGGCGAGCATGGCCTCCGGCTGGACCCTGGCCGGGGTCCGCCAGTCCGGGCGGCACCCGGCCGAGCTGCCGCTGGCGCGGGCGGCGGTCGCCCGCTGGGCGGGGCTCGGCGAGGAGCTCGGCGCCGACGTCGAGTACCGCCAGGAGGGCAACCTGCGGCTGGCCCGCACCCCCGCCGAGGTGGACGCCATCCGGGGCATCGTCGACGAGCAGCGGGCGCTCGGGCTGGAACTCCGGTTCCTGGCCGACAGCAGTGCCGTCCGCGAGGTGGCGCCCGCCCTGGCACCGAACGTGCTCGCCGCCTCCTTCTGCCCGACGGACGGCCACGCCAACCCGACCGCGACGGTCCGCGCCTTTGCCGCCGCGGCCGAGCGGCACGGCGCCCGCATCCTGACCGCGACGACGGTGACCGCGATCGCCGCCGCCGGTGGCACCGTGCGCGGGGTGCGGACGACCCAGGGCGACATAGCCGCCGACGCCGTCGTCGTCGCGGCCGGGGTCTACACCGGGCGCCTGGTCGCGTCGCTCGGGCTCGACCTCCCGCTCCGCATCGGCCACGTCGCCGCCGTCCAGACGGTGCCGCTGCCGCCCCTCATCCGGCAGGTGCTCGGCGTCGCCGCCGCCGACCTCGCGCTCGCGCAGGAGGTCGACGGCCGGGTCCGCTTCACGGGCGGCGGCACCCCCTGGCCGCACGACCTCGCCGACCTCGTTGGGGGCAACGATCGCGTCCAGCCGGCGATCTCGGCGGTGACGGCCGCGCTCGGGCGCGCCGTCGAGGTACTGCCGGCCCTGGCCGGGGCGGCGATCGGGCGGGTCTGGGGCGGCCTCCTCGACATGACCCCGGACGCGCTGCCGGTCATCGAGCGTGCGCCCGAGGTCGAGGGGCTGGTGATCGCCGTCGGCTTCTCCGGCCACGGCTTCTGCCTCGGCCCGGTGACGGGCGAGATCGTCCGCGATCTGGTCTGCGACGGAGCGACCCCATACCCGATCGCGCCGTTCCGGCGGGGCCGCTTCACCGGCGCAGACGAGCCGGCGGCGGCGACGCTGCACGGGTAGGACGTGGCCGAATCGGGCAGCGCCCCCGGCGATGGCTGGCAGCCCGCACCCCCCGCCCCTCCCCCTCGCGAGGGGGAGGGGGAGAACGAGGCGGTTGACGATTTCTGCTCCAGCTCCCTCTGCTCAGGAACCGGTCTCGTTCCGCCTCTGCCGTCCCGCCGAACAGAACCGCCGTACAACCACGTGCCCGCTGGGCACGGCCTCGGCGTCGCCCGCGCCACCCGCTCCCGTTGCCCCTGGCACCCCCCGTGCGCCGCCGCCTGAGGCGCGCCCGCAGCGGCGAGGACGGTGGGAGATGGGCGGATCGTGGCGTTGCGGGTGATCGGGGCCGGCCTGGGGCGGACGGGAACGCTCTCGCTTCAGGCGGCGCTGCAGCGGCTTGGCTTCGGCCCCTGCGAGCACATGGGCAACGTCTTCGACCGCCCCGAACGGTTCGCGCTTTGGGCCGAGGCGCTCGACCGCAAGGCCGCCGGCCGGCCGATCGACTGGGCCCCGCTCTTCGCGGCCTACGGCGCCACCACCGATTGGCCCGGTGCGTTTTTCTGGCGGGAGCTCGCCGCCGCCCACCCGGAGGCGAAGGTCGTCCTCTCCGTCCGCGACCCCGACCGCTGGTACGACAGCGTCCGCCGTACGATCTACCGGACCCGCGGCCTGCTCGGCCCGGCCTCGGTCGCCCGCGGCCTCGTCGCCGCCGCCGCCCCGCTCGTCCCCTACGCGCCGGACGCCCTCCGCGTCGCCGACCGCGCCATCTGGGACGGCACCTTCGGCGGCCGCTTCGGCGACCGCCGCCATGCCCTCGCCGTCTACGCCGCGCACGCCGCGGCGGTCCAGCAGGCCATCGATCCCGACCGCCTGCTCGTATTCGATGTCCGGGAGGGATGGCCGCCCCTCTGCGCCTTCCTCGGCGTCCCCGCTCCGGCCGAGCCCTTCCCCCACCTCAACGACCGGGCCGCGTTCGGCCGCCGGGTCGGCCGGGAAGCGGCGCCGCTCGCGGCTGCCCTTGCCGCCGGGCTGACGCTGACGGCGGGCGGCCTGGCGCTGGCGTTGGCGATGGCGGACCGAAATTCGACGCCGGACGCGGGAAGGGCCACTCACGGAGACACAGCGTAGGCATGCATTCCCGGCGCCCCGCGTCAGGTGTGACACGGAATCCGGGAGAGCAGCGCCGCCGGCGCCGATACGCGCCTTACCCACAGCCACCACCCGCCTTGCGGGACCCCGAGCCACTACCCGGCCGCCCCGATCGCCACTCGCCGCGGCGCTGGGTGGTCGAGACCGCCCCCAGCTGGCTCACCCCCTCCCCGCGGCTGCTGACCCGCTGGGAGAAGGCCGCGCACTACCTCGGCTTCGTCCAACTCGTAGCCTGCCTCATCATCCACCGCAAGGTTCGCCACGCCTGCTCACGTTCCGGATAGCGTGTAGGCGGGCACCAGGATCCGCTCGTCGCCTCGCGGTCGGGCCGGCCGATGTCTGTAGCACCGGCCGACGGTTCCCCTAGGGGCCGGGAGCAGACCCGGTCGGGAGGAGGAGGCCCGCGGCCTGGGCGACGGCCGCCGCTGCAGTGCGGGTGCCGACCCCGAGCTTGGCGAGGAGGTTGGCGACGTGGTGGTGGACGGTGCGGGGGCTGAGGAAGAGCGCCGCGGCGATCTCCTTGTCGGTACGGCCCGCGGCGATCAGGGTCAGCACCTCGACCTCGCGCGGCGTCAGGACAGCGCTCGGAGTCATCGCCCTCGACACGGTCGTCGCCGCCGCCGCGCCGGGGTCCCCCAGGACAGCCGTCGCGGCGCACGCCGTCGCCGCTTCGGCGACTGCCTCATCCTCCGTCATGACTCCGCCGGCTGCCCAGGCAGCGCCGAAGGCCGACTCACCGAGTCGAGCACGCGCCACCTCGGCCGCGCGCTCGTACGCGGCGCGCTCCGGCAGGGCGTACCGCACGCCGATTTCCTCGCCCAGCATCGCGACTGCACCAAGCAAGCGGGCTGCACGCTCGAAACGCCCGCGCTCGACGGCCACGATCGCGGCGCCGGCGAGGCCGTGCATGATCCCCTCGCGGTGCCCGGTCGCTTGGTCGAGGGCGAGCGCCTCCGCGAAGCGATCCCCGGCCCTGGTGTGATCTCCGCGCGCCGCGGCCACCAGACCGAGGGTGTGCAGGGCGAAGCCAACGGAGAACGCGTCGCCCTCCGCTCGGGCGACGGCGAGCGCTTGCTCGCCCAGCGCGGCCGCCTCGACGAAATCACCCCGCCCGTACGCGACGACGCCGAGGTGGGTCAGCGTCATGGACACACCCCGCGCGCCTGACGCCCGGTACAGGGCCAGCGCCTCTTCGAAGCGCGGCGCTGCCACGTCGTAGTCGCCCCGGTCCTCGGCGGCCACCGCCAGCATGTACAGCGCGAACGCGGCGACCGCCTGCTCACCAGCCCGTCGCGAGGTCGCGAGACCTTCCTCCAGGAGCGGCACGGCCCGCCCGTCGTCGCCCTGGTAGTGGGCCAGCGTCCCGGCCCCGACCAGCGCGTTCCCCCGCACCGTTGCCGGCGCGTCCGGGGCCCGCTCCAACGCGTGGCCCAGCCACCGGCGGCCCTCGGCCAGGTGGCCGCGGAAATACCAGAAACGCCAGAGTGCCCCGGTCAATCGCAGGAGCTCAGTCGCCTCGCCGGTCTCCGCCAACCAGGCGACAGCGGCCCGCAAGTTGCCGTGCTCGGCCCCCAGCCGGCTCTGCCACGCCGCGAAGTCCGAGCGGACCCGCAGGGCCGACGCGCCGCATTCAGCAAGGTCGAGGCACCACGCCGCGTGGGCCGCGCGGACCGGCGTCTCCTCACCGGCGGCCGCGAGCTGCTCTGCCGCGAACTCCCGGACCGTCTCCAGCATCGCGAAGCGCGGCTCGTCGCCCGGCCCCGCCTCCCGCCGCAGCAGGCTCTTGTCGACGAGCGAAGCGATGCCCCGCAGCCCTCGCCCCTCCTCAGCGGCGACGGCTTCGGCCGCCTCAAGGGTGAAGCCGTCGACGAAGACGGCCAGGCGGCGGAAGAGCACGCGCTCGTCCGACTCGAGCAGGTCGTGCGACCAGGCGATCGCGTCGCGCATCGTCCGCTGCCGCGCCGGCAGATCGCGCGGGCCCCCCACCAGCAGCGGCAGCCGCTTCTGCAGCCGAGCCTGCATCGCCGTCGGTGGCAGAACCTCAGACCACGCCGCCGCCAGCTCGATCGCCAGTGGCAAGCCGTCCATCCGCCGACAAATCTCCGCCACCGGCGCGGCGTTCTCCGGATTGAGGGAGAAGTCGATCCCGGTCGCCTTTGCCCTCGCTATGAACAGACGCACGGCTCCTGAGGCACCGACTTCGTCGACGGCCCGCGATCCCGGATCGGGGAGGTCCAGCGGCGGCACGGGGAACGTTCTCTCAGCCGACAGGCGCAGGCGGGCGCGACTGGTCACCAGCGCCGACACCGTCGGACAACTGGCCAGCACGTCGGCCAGCGCCGGCGCGGCCGGCAACACCTGCTCGAAGTTATCCAGCACCAGAAGTGCCCGCCGCCCCTTCAGACTGAGCCGCAGCCGCTCCTCGGCCGGCCGGTCGCCGCCGTCGGGTGGGGCAACGACCTGCGCGATCGCCGGCACCACCAGCTCCGGGTCGACGACGGCGGCCAGGGGCACGAACCAGACGCCGTCGGGGAAGCACGCGCCGAGGTCGGCGGCGACCCGTAGAGCGAGGCGCGTCTTGCCGACGCCGCCGGGTCCGGTCAACGTGACCAGGCGCGCGTCCCCGTCGCCCAGCAGCACCGCCACCGCCGCCACCTCGCGCTCCCGGCCGACCAGAGCGGTCAACGGAGCGGGCAGACCTGACGTCGGTCGCGGCAGAGCGGAGGCCGGTGCCGCCGGCGCGCCGATCGATGTGCTCGATGGCTGGATGGTGCTCACTGGGAATCCGCTTTCCCGCGCGGTGCCGCTTGCTTCGGCGTCGATCGGTCAACGACCGTATTGTGATCGGTTGGGACCGGGGCAAGGAGCATCCCGTGACGTGCGGGATCAGGAGCCAATGGCTCGTGGCTGGGACCCCGATGATGGGCACTCCCGCTCGTGGCCATCGACCAGCGCGGGCGGCCAATCCGCACCGATCTCGAGCCGACCAGCAACGCCGAAGGCAAAACGGGTGCCAGCGTCGCTGGTCGGCTCACTAAGCGGTCGACGGCTCCTCGGCCAGCACACCTGTGGAGCGCGCCATCGTGACCGCGGCTGCCCGGTTCGCCGCTTCCATTTTTGCCAGGAGGTTGGCGACGTGGTGGTGGACGGTGCGGGGGCTGAGGAAGAGCGCCGCGGCGATCTCCTTGTCGGTGCGGCCCGCGGCGATCAGGGTCAGCACCTCGACCTCGCGCGGCGTCAGGCCGAACGGGGTGGCTCGCTCGGAGGCTGGCCGGGGACCGAGAGGTGGCTCTCGCAAGAGGGTTGTGCGGGCATCGGCGAGCGCGTTGGCCAGCGCCATCCCGCGGCCCTCCTCGAACGCGGCGACGAAAGTGGCCTCGCCGAGGTCGGACTTGGCTCGTTCGGCAACCCGTCTCGTGTGCAAGGGGTGAATCTGTCCCACCACCCCCTCGTTGGATTTTGCGGCCTCGATCGCCCCCAGCAGACGCGCCGTCCGCGCTGGATACCGGAGGGCGAGCGCGACGGCGGCGACTCCGACGGTGGTCCCGAGCACGAGCCGAGTGTCGCCCGTCTCCCCGGCCGCGATGAGGGCCTCGTCGAAGAGGCGGGCGGCCTGGTCGGGGTCACCCTCGGACAAGGCCGCGTAGGCGCGGTGCCCGAGCACCAATGCGGTGCCCCAGCGAAAGCCCTCACGGCGCAGGACTGGGATCGCTTCATCGATCAGTCTGACCCCGGTCTCGACCTCGCCACCCCAAGCGAGCTTGTCGCCGGTCTCGGCCATGGCAAAGGCAGCCCAGGCCTCGGAGCCGGCCGCACGGTAGATCGCGGCCGACTCACCGTAGGCAGCGGCCGAGCCGGCTGCGTCGCCGCAGTGCTCGCGGGCAACTCCGAGGTCGTAGAAGGCACAGCCGAGGACAAGCAGGTCCGACTGCTTCCGGGCGAAGGCGAGTGCCTCCGTTGCGAAGGAGGCGGCGGCATCCGTCTCGCCTCCCCAAGACGCCAGGACGGCCGCAACGTGGAGCGCTCCGGCCCGCACGGCGGCTGGTGCGTCCGGAGCGGCGAGACCGAATTCCAACCAGCGGCGCACTTCATGGAGGTGCGGTCGCTGGGTCCAGTATTCGTCAGCCGCTCCGACCAGACGCATGACCTCCAGCCGCCGTCCCCGCTCTTGGAGGTGAGCAACCGCGGCACGCAGATTCGGCAAGTCGGCGTCAAGGCGAGCCACCCGACCGCCTTCTTCGCGAAAGTTCCGTAGAGCGCGACCAGGCCGCGTGGCGAGCCCGAGACACCACGCGGCGTGGGCGTCGCCGGCCGCCTCGGCCTCGCCGCCGGCCGCCAGCCGCTCCTGGGCGAACTCGCGGACCGTCTCCAGCATCGCGAAGCGCGGCTCCCCGCCCGGCCCCGCCTCCCGCCGCAGCAGGCTCTTGTCGACGAGCGCGGCGACCCCCGCCAGCACGCCGCTGTCGTCCCCGTCGGCCGCCACCGCCCCGGCCGCCTCCAGGGCGAATCCGCCGGCGAAGACGGCGAGGCGCCGGAAGAGGGCCCGCTCCTCCGGGGCCAGGAGGTCGTAGGACCAGGCGATGGCGTCGCGCATCGTCCGCTGCCGCGCGGGCAAGTCGCGGGAGCAGCCGGTCAGCAGCGGCAGCCGCTTCTCCAGGCG
>CADCWF010000095.1 GCA_902806345.1 uncultured Thermomicrobiales bacterium | reverse complement strand
CCGTTGGTTGAAGGAGACGTTGTTCGCGGGGGTTGGGGCGTGAGGGTCGTCATCCTCGGTGCTTCCGGTCAACTCGGGCAGGATCTCCTTCGCGTGTTCGGCGACGGCGCGATCGGCCTCGGTCACGGTGATCTCGATGTCGCCGACGGGGTCGCCGTCTCGCGGCTGCTGCGGAAGCATAGCCCCGACTGGGTCATCAACACCGCGGCGTTCCACCGCGTCGACGATTGCGAGCTGAACCCGTCCCTCGCCTTCGCGGTCAATGCCACCGGTGCCGCCGGTGTGGCCCGAGTCGCCGAAGAGATCGGGGCGGGGATCGTTTTTTACTCCACCGACTACGTCTTCGGCGGCGAGGGGCGGGAGCGCGGCCACCCGCACAGCGAACACGATACGCCCCGCCCGCTCAACGTCTACGGCGTGTCCAAGCTCGCCGGCGAGCAACTGGTGACCTTGGCGAATCCGCGCCACATCGTCATCCGTTCGGCCGGACTCTACGGTACAGCGACCAGTCGCAAGGGCTGGACGTTCCCCGAGTTGATGCTGAACAAAGCCCGGAGCGACGGGAAGCTGCGCGTAGTCACCGATCAGGCGCTCTCCCCCACCTACACGGCCGACCTAGCCGCCGCCACTAAAGCCCTTGCGGTGAAGGAGGCGCGGGGCCTGTTCCACGTCGCCAACGAGGGGGAGTGCTCCTGGCACGAGTTGGCGTCGGCAACGTTGGAGCTTGCTGGGGTTTCGGTCGAGATCGAGCCGAGCACGACGACGAACCTGCCACGACGAGCAGTCCGACCGCCCTACTCGGCGATGCACAGCATCCGGCTCGAAGAGGCGGGAGTGTCGCGTCTGCGTCCCTGGCGCGAGGCATTGGCAGCCTATCTGACCGCGAAGGGGATCACCGGGGCATGACTCGGAGGCTACCCCGTCCCTCTCGGTCGGGGTATCCTGAACCGTCCTGGCATCGCCGGCGCCACAGCCGGAAGGAGCATGCGTGAAGGTCGTCTCCGTCGAACAACTCGCGATCCCGGGGGTGCGGACGGTCCGGTTCGCCCGCTTCACCGACCACCGTGGGTACTTCACCGAACATTTCCGGGAGACCGACTTCGACGGCCCGTTGGTGCCATTCCTGAACGGCGTCCGATTCGTGCAAGCGAACGAGAGTTTCTCGCGGGCGGGGGTGATGCGCGGCCTCCACTTCCAGTGGAATCCGTACATGGGCAAGCTCATCCGCACCCTCCACGGCCGGATGATCGACCTCTTCCTCGACATCCGCAAAGGGTCACCGGCCTGGGGCATGGTCGCCGCCCACCACATGCCTGCGACCCCGGAGGATCCCGAAGGCGAATGGATCTGGGTGCCGCCCGGTTTTGCTCACGGCAACGTCTTTACCGAAGAGACCACGATCGAGTATTTCTGCTCCGGTGAGTACAGCCCTGGCTGCGAGGCCGGCATCTCCCCCTTGGCGGAGGATCTCGACTGGTCCCTATGCGACGCTGGTCTGCGCCAGGAGATCGACGGCATCGTCTCCGCCAATCTCCTGATCTCGGACAAGGATCGGGACGGTTTGTCCCTCGCCGCCTGGGACGCCGACCCGCGCTCAAATACTTTCCTGTACGACCAACTACGCGAGGGATAGGCGAAACCGGATGATCGATGCCGCGCACGACCGCCGAACTGGAGTCGGGGAGCCAGCCCCGAACCCCGCTGGTCCCCGCACCTGCTCCATTATCGTCCCGGTCCACAACAAGGCGTCACTTACCCGGCAATGCCTCAACACGTTGTTGGGCGAACGAGAGAGCGACATCCGGCGCCAGATCGTGGTCGTCGATGACGGCTCCACCGACTTGACCGGCGAGCTCCTTCGGGCCTACGGAGACGCGATCCAAACCATCCGGCACGAAACCCCGGTCGGATTTGCCGGGGCGTGCAACACGGGCGCCGCCGTCGCCGGCGGCGACTACATCGTGTTCCTCAACAACGACACCATTCCTCGCCGGGGTTGGCTCGAGGCACTTGTCGCCGCGGCAGACGCCCACCCAGAGGCCGCCGTTGTCGGCGCCAAGCTGCTCTTTCCCAACGACACCATCCAACACGCCGGTGTCGTCTTCGGAATCGACCGCTTCCCCCACCACATCTACGCCGGCTTCCCGGCCGACCATCCGGCCACCTCGACCTCGCGCCCCTATCAGGCCGTAACGGCCGCCTGCTGCCTGGTCAAGCGCGTCCCTTGGCAGGAAATGGGAGGCTTCGACCGGGCCTTCCTCAACGGCTGGGAAGACATCGACCTCTGCCTTCGGCTGGGAGAGGCGGGTTACCAGATCCGCTACTGCGCCGAGAGCATCGTCTACCACCTCGAATCGGCGTCGCGTGACGTGCGGGCAGGCGAGGAGCGACAGAACCGGTTTCTCTTTGCCGAGCGGTGGCTCGCCAAGGTTCGCCCGGACGACTTCGACCATTACGTGAACGACGGCCTGCTCTCGGTCGTCTACCCCAATCGCTACCCGATTCAGCTGTCCGCTTCGCCACTGCTCGCCGGGATCACGATCGGCGAGGACGAACGGCAGGCGGACCGCCTGCTGTTCGAACGGGCGCGTCAAGCCGCGATCCTGCTCCGCAATAACCTCGCCCTCAACGTCAGGGTCCACGAGGCCGAGCTGCGCGCCAAGGCGGCCGAAGCCCGGACCCGCCTCGTCGAGCGGCAACTGGCGGACGGGTCCGGCGCCGGCACAGCCGCCTTGGTCGGGACGGTGACTTCCGCCCTCGTCGAGAAGCCCGCCTCCTCGGGACCCTCGCAACCGGCTTGGGACGCCGCAGTCGGAAGCCCGACATCGAAGGAGAATGGCGGCGCTACAACGACCACCCATGGGGATTCGGTACCGGAACCAGGCGTCACCCAGCCGATCCTCGGCCGGGTTGAGAGCCCGGTCCGCGAGCCGGGCATCATCACCGACCAGATGTTGCCGATCGCGGGGTGGGCGCTGTCGAAGGCCGGGATCGAGAAGGTCGCGACCTTCGTCGACGACGAACCGCTCGGTCTGGTGGAGTACGGCGAGCCCCGGCCCGATGTCGCCGCGCTCTATCCGGAGTTCCCCGACGGCGTCGACTGCGGATTCGTCGGCGCAGTGCCCATGGCCAGCTTAGAAGACGGACCGCACAAGCTGGAGATCCGGATTTTTGGGCGGGATGGTCGGGTGTCACGCGTCGGTACCACAATCGAGGTCGACTCGACGGCGGTCGCGACCGGCCGGGTGATCGCCCGCCTCGACCGGCCCACGTTCGGCCAGAAGCTGGGCAAACGGGACCGCTTGTTCATCGCCGGCTGGGCGCTCTCGCCCTACGGCATGGAGTCCATCGAGGCTTCGGTGGATGGCGGTCCGCGCGTGCCGCTCGCCTACGGCGCCCTCCGGCCGGACGTTGGCCGCTCTTATCCGTTCTACCCCGACTCTTCCCACAGCGGGTTCAACGCTTCGCTCTCCCTCTCGTCGCTGGCCGAGGGTTCGCACACCCTCGATGTCCACGCGACCGCCACCGATGGGCAGTCGACTGTTCAGACCGTCGCCTTCGAGCTCGACGCCGAAGCTCCCGCGCTCGGTCAGGTCCCCGTCATCAACGATCGTTATCAAGAATGGCTCGACCGCACCGCTCTCACCGAACAGCAGCGCGAGCAACTGACGAGCAAGATCGACGCGCAGGCGGATTCGCCCACGCTGGGCATCGTCGTCCCCCTCGTTTGTGATTCGGTTCGGGTCGCTTCTGTGCTGGTCGACAGCGTCCGCGGCCAAATCTACCCAACCTGGCGGCTCGTCCTGGTTGTGCCGCTCGATGCCCCCGGGGACCTCCGGGTCTGGGCCAAAGACCTTGCCGTCGCAGACCACAGGATCACAACCGTACGGACCGCGGCCGAGTTGTCACTCGGCGGGTTGGCCGATGCCGGAATCGATGCCTGCGACGCGGGATGGTTGGCCGTTCTGGCACCCGGAGACCGCCTCGAGCCGCAGGCTCTGGCGCTGGCGGCGCTGCACCTTGGCGACCACCCCGAAACCGACCTTCTCTACTCGGACGAGGACAAGCAGGACACCGCCTCCGGGTTCCGTTGGGACCCGTTCTTCAAGCCGGATTGGTCGCCCGACCTCATCCTCTCAATCGACTATCTTGGGCCGCTGACCTTCATCCGCCGGTCGCTCCTTATGGAGGTCGGAGGGCTAGCGGCGGCCCCGTCGGGAGCGGAAACGTACGACCTGGCGCTACGGGCCACCGAGGCGACCGAGGCGATCGCCCATCTTCCCCGCGTCCTCGTGTCCCGGGCCTCAGACCTCGAATACCCCGCAGATCGGGGCGTGGAGGACGAGCCGGCGAGGGCCGCCGTGCGAGCGGCCCTCGAGCGCCGAAACGTGGACGCCACCGTTGAGCCCGGACTGCAGCCGTCGTCGAGGCGGGTCCGCTACGCCCTCCGCGACACGCCGCCCGTGACGGTCCTCCTGCCGACGGGCGGCAAGATGCAGTTCCTTCGGCCCTGCCTCGACGATCTGCTCCACAAGACCACCTATCCCAATCTCCAGATCCTGATCCTGGACAACTCGGAGGGCGATGAGGTAGCAGAACTGGTCGCCGAGCTGGCCGGGCAGTACCCGCGCATCCGCCGGGTGCCAGTCGAGCTGCAACCGTTCAACTTCTCGGCGCTGATCAACCGCGGCGCCTCTTACGTCGAGACCCCCTACGTGCTGCTCCTCAACGACGACGTCACGATCGTCACCCCGGACTGGATCGAGGCGATGATGGAGCATGCCCAACGACGCGAAGTCGGCGTCGTCGGCGCCAAGCTGCTCTATCCAGACGGCACGCTGCAGCACGCCGGCGTCGTCCTCGGCATCTACCAGGGCACGGCCCACGTCTTCAAGCTCTACCCCGGCGACGACCCCGGCTACTTCGGACTCCCGAACGTGGTCCGGAACTACCTCGCGGTGACCTTTGCTTGCGCCTTGATGCGGACGGAGCTCGTGGGCGAGCTCGGAGGATTGGACGAGGAGCACCTGCCGATCGCGTTCAACGATGTCGACTTCTGCCTCCGCGTGATCGAATCCGGCCGACGCGTCGTCTACACCCCCCACGCTGTTCTCTTCCACCACGAATCGGTCACGAAGAAGGTATTTACCCAGCCCAAGGAGATCGGGCGGCTCCGCAGCCGGTGGGGGCGATTCATCGAGCACGACCCCTTCTACAACCCGAACTTGACGCTGCTGTCCGAAGACGCCTCGCTGAGGATGGACTAGCGCGATGGGCGTACTCGACCTTCGCCAACCGCAACCCCGCTCGTCGACACCACCGGTGGAGGAGCACGCCGAGCGGCACTGCCGAGATTGCGGCCGCGAGCGGGGGCCGAAGGGTCCGCCATTGCTGCGGCCGGACCTGGTCATCGCCGCCCGCGAGCGAAACCGGGACCCCGAGCTGCCGGCCGAGACGGTGGAGCAGGCCCTCACGGCCCAGATGCCGACCACCGCCGCCCGGTACGACCTCGTGGTCATGCCGCCCGATCCTGAAACGGCGCCGGCGCTCCGCTCCATCGCCGCCGAGTTCGCCCGCCACGACCACCGCGTGTTTTGGCTGGAGGCCACCGGCGAGGCCGAGCGAGCCTACGCCGGGCCTCGACCTCCGCGGTTGGAGGTCGTTCCGTGGGCGACCGTCGACGGTGGTCTCGACTTCTGGCCGGCGCTCGAGAATTTGCGGACCCAACACGGGATCGAGACCGCCGCTCTGCTCCTTTCGCCGTCGTCGGACCGGTCGAGTTCCACCCGTTGTCGGCGCGAATGGGGGTGGCGTGCCGCGACCGTCGTCCCGCCGGGGGACAGCGGATTGCCGGCCGTTGAACTTTTGGGCGACGACAAGATCACCCCGGCCTCCCGCATGCCGCGGCTTCAGCTCCGGTCGGAGGCGACGTGGCCGGCCCGCTGGGGGCTCCTCGATCGCGCATTGCGCTCGGCTTGGCCGCGGGCGAGCGTCATCGTCGTCACGATCGACAACCTCGCCTTCACAAAGCTCTGTTTGGCGAGCCTGCTCGCCAACACGGAGTACCCGAACCTTGAGATCTTGGTCGTCGACAACGGCTCCACCGACGGCACCCCCGAGCTTCTGCGCGAGATTGAGGCTCGTCATGTCGGGATGCGGGTTCTCCTGAATCGCGAGAACCGCGGCTTCGGACCGGCCAACAACCAGGCTTTGGCGGAGGCTACGGGCGAGCTGTTCGTGCTGTTGAACAACGACACGATGGTCACCCCGGGCTGGCTGTCTCGTCTCGGTCAGCGGCTGGACGACCCCAGCCTCGGGCTCGTCGGACCGGCCACGAATCGGACGTGCAACGAGGCCCAGGTGGCCGCAGACTACCGAACCTACGAGGAATTGATCGCGTTCGCCAGGGACCGAAACCGGCGGTTCGACGGGCAGCTGCAACCGATCCGGATGCTGGCGATGTTTTGCGTTGCGTTCGGGCGCTCGCTCTATGAGGAGATCGGCCCGCTGGACGACCGCTACGCGATCGGCATGTTCGAAGATGAGGACTACGCGCTGTCGGCCAAGGCGTCCGGGTACGCGGTCGCCTGGGCGCCCGATGTCTACGTCCACCATGCATACCACGCCTCGATCGGCAAACTGGTGCCGACTGGCGCCTACCTGCCCCTGTTCCGCACCAACCAACAGAAGTTCGAGCACAAGTGGGGCATCTGTTGGGAACGCCACCGGCCCCCCGCATGACACCCCGTCCTCAAGCGCCTGCAAATCCGGACCGCGCCGTGACCGTCGAGATCGCGTCCATCGATCGATTCCCTACCCACGAGGGCATCCTCGGCTTCGCGATCGACGGTCCCGCCCCGGGTGACCGCCCGGATGCAGACGGCTTCGAGATCGACGGTTGGGTGCTCGGCCGGAACGGTCCGGTTGCCGACGTCGAGGTTGTTTTCGGGGACGAGATCCGGTGTCGCGTTCCCGTCGCCCGAAAGCGTTCCGACGTCGCCGTCGCCTTTCCGGATCAACCGTGGGCGGCCGAGGCTGGTTTCCGCGGCTGGGTTCCCACCGCGGGTCTCCCGTCCTCGTTCTCCCTCACCATCAGAGCCCACCTCCCTACGGGCGACCGGGTTCTCCTTGCCAGGCTCGGCGGCGGTCGAGTGGCCGACCTCAGTCTTGAGGGCGAGGGCGATGCGCCGGAGTGGCCCGGCCCGGACTTCATCGTCATTGGCGCCCAGCGTGCCGGCTCAACCTCGATCTATCGATATTTAGAGCAACATACCCTGGTGATTCCGGCCGCGGTTAAGGAGGTCAAGTATTTCTCGTACTTCCACCATCGCCCGCGCGGCTGGTACCGACGGCAGTTCCCCGACTCCCTCCCGCCCGGCGGCCAGACCGGCGAAGCGACGCCGTACTACCTGTTCCACCCCCATGCCGCTCGCCGAATCCGTGAGCGGGCACCCCATGCCCGGCTCATCGCGGTTCTCCGGAACCCGGTCGACCGAGCCTACTCCCA
>CADCWF010000094.1 GCA_902806345.1 uncultured Thermomicrobiales bacterium | reverse complement strand
GCTGAGGAGTTCGTTGAGTCGCTCAAGTCCGACGTATTCCAGGAGATGATCTACGTCTTCACCCCCGCCGGCGACATCATCGAGCTACCGGCGGGGGCGACCCCCGTCGATTTCGCCTACCGGATCCACACCGAGGTAGGCCACCGGTGCGTCGGCGCCAAGGTCAACGATCAACTGATCCCGCTTGATTCCAGGTTGCAGAATGGACAGGTCGTCCGCATCCTGACCAGCAACAGCAAGGTCGGCCCCAGCCGGGACTGGCTGCTGGCCTCCTCCGAGTACGTCACCACCGCGTCCGCGCGCGAGAAGATCCGGCGCTGGTTCCGCAGCCAGGAACGGGACGAGAACATCACCCAGGGCAAGGAGATCGTCGAGCGGGAGATCCGTCGGCTTAGCTTGGATCTGAAACCCGAGGACATCCTCAAGTCCTTCCCCCAGTACCCCAAGCTCGACGATTTCTACGCCGCCATCGGCTACGGGGCTGTTTCGCCCCAGCTCATTGCCGCCCGGCTGGACGTCAACCGGGGCCGCGATGTCCTCACGACGACCGCGCACGTGGCGGCGCCTCGCTCCGAACCACGGCTCTCGGTGCTGGGAGCCGGCGATCTATTGACCAACCTGGCAACCTGCTGCTCGCCCGTCAACGGCGACCCGATCGTGGGCTACGTCACCCGCGGCCGGGGGATCACCGTCCACCGGGATGACTGCTCGAACGTGGCTTCCCTGCCGGATCCCGAGCGGTTGATTCCGGTCAGCTGGGGCGACCGCGGCGTTGACACGTTCCCGGTCACGATCCGGGTCCGGGCCTGGGATCGCGTTGGTTTCCTCAAGGATGTCAGCACGCTGCTCGCCGACGAGAAGGTGAACATCCTCTCGGTGTTGACAACGACGCACGACGACCGCACCGTAACCCTGCTCGTCACGGTCGAAGTGGAAGGGATTGGGCAGCTCAGCAAGATTCTCCGCAAGCTAGAAGGGGTCCGCGACGTCTACGAGGTCCGCCGAGACACCGGCAACCTTCCCGTCAAGAGCGGAGTCAGTCCCTCTTAGCGGGTAATCGAAGCGCGGCGGAGGCTCCCTTGGAACCCCATCAAGGTCAGTTCCTGGCCGTCGGCGAAACGCTCATCGACTTCATCGTCGCCGACGGCGCCGCCGACCTCTCGTCCGCAACCCGCTTCGAAGCCCGTCCCGGCGGTGCGCCGGCGAACGTGGCGGTCGCGCTGGCCCGGCTGGGGCTCCCGGCCGCCTTCGCCGGCACCGTCGGCGCCGATCCCTTCGGCCGCCGTCTCGCCCATGCGCTCTCGGCCGAGGGTGTCGACGTTTTGCGGCTCGCTACCAGCGAGGGAGCGACGACCCTTGCCTTCGCCTGGAAGACGCCCACCGGCGACGGGCACTTCTGGCTACTCCGGGATGCCGACCTGCGACTAACCGCGGAGCATATGGACCAGGCCGACATCAACCGACTCGCCGTCTTGATCGTCGGATCGGTCGCCTTGGCGGGGGAACCGTCGCGCTCGGCGATCTTCCGTGCCGTCGCCCTAGCCGTCGAAGCCGACGTTCCGGTGTGCTTCGACGTCAATCTCCGGCCGAGCATCTGGACGGACCTGCAACAAGCAGGCGAGGTCTGCCTCAGCCTCGCGGCATCGACAACGCTCTTCAAACTCAGCCTCGACGACGCCCGCGGACTCTTCCCCGAGGCATCCAGTCCGGCCGAAATCTTCAGCTCGACATCGGCGATGGTGCCTTCGGCTCACATCGTCCTCACCGATGGTAACCGTGGGTCGTGGTACCAGGATCGCCTTGGGGTCCACCATGTCCCCGCCTGGAAGGTGGCGGCGATCGAACCGACCGGCGCCGGAGACGCCTTCACCGCCGCGCTCGTCAAGCGGTTGGCCGAACGGGGGTGGGCTCCGCCGTCCGCGGACGACCTCCGGTACGCAGGGGCAGCCGGAGCATTGGCCACGACTCGCCCCGGAGCATGGGACGGGCTTCCGTCCGCCTCCGATCTCGATGCCTTTCTTGCTTCGCGCGACGGTTAGCAAACTCGATGTCGATGACCCACAACCGTCTGGGAGCACGCCCCCATGCCCTCGCCCGCCCACCCGGTTGCGTTCGAGTTTTTTGGCGTAGCCGTCCGCTGGTACGCGATCTTCATCTTGACCGGAATCGTCGCGGCCATTGTCTTGATTCGGGCGCTTGCCCTCCGCCGGGGGCTGGACCCCGAGTTCCCGCTGGATGCCGCCCCGTGGGTCGTTCTCGCCGGGGTCGTCGGGGCACGTCTCGCCTACGTGCTCGTCCGGGCGGATTACTTTGTTGACCAGCCGTTCGCCACACTCAACCTCCGACTGGGCGGCCTATCGATCCACGGTGCGCTGATCGTCGGCAGCCTAACGTTTTGGTGGTGGTGCCGTCGCTGCGGCCAATCGCTGCGGCTTTGGTCGGACCTGATGGTGGCCGGGGTCGCCCTCGGGCAGGCTATTGGGCGGTGGGGCAACTGGGCGAACCAGGAGGCCTTCGGCCGGCCGACCGACCTCCCGTGGGGGCTGGCGATAGACGCTGCCAACCGCCCTCGGGAGTTTCTCGGTTACGCCACGTTCCACCCGACGTTCCTCTACGAGTCGCTCTTCAATCTGGTCAATGCGGCCATTCTCTCCTGGGTGGCCCTCAACATCGCCAAACAGCCCTGGCTCCACCCGGGAGATGGGCTGGCGCTCTACTGCATCACCTACGGCATGGGGCGGTTACTGGTCGAAGGGCTGCGGACGGACAGTCTCTACATCGGTCCCCTGCCCGGTCCGGTCTGGGCGAGCGCGGTGTTCATTGTCGCCGGGTTGACGATCTTGATCGTCGGCCGGCGAGTCGCCGAACCGGTAGCCGCGCCAACCGATTGACACCTCGTTTCCCCGTTGCTACCGTGCCAACCACTCATCGCTCGACGGACCCGAACTACCGCTCGAACCGCGGCACGTGCCGGCACAGGCGGCGCCGATGCCGTGCCTGCTTTGAAGGGCCGACTCCGGATGAAGCACCGCGGACTTCTCTTGCTGGCAACCGTCTCGCTCGCGATCGTTCTCGCGGCCTGCGGCAGGGCCACCGAGCTCCAGATCGACCAGGCGTTGGGGATCACCCCAACGCCGACCCGGTCGCCGGAGGAGATTGCCAGCGCCACCTCGGCCGCGGTCGCCTCGGCCACCGCACGGGCAGCCGCCGAAGACGAACCGGCGGCGCTCGCGCGCGGCGACGCCGCCAGAGGACGTCGGCAGTTCACAACCCAGTGCGTCGGCTGCCACCGCGCCGGAGGGCGAGGACCCAACCTCCTTGAGGCCGGTGGCCCGGGCTCGGATGTCACGCCCGACGGACTCCTTGCGCTGATCCGGGAAGGAACCGGTCACCCTGCCGGGCTCACCTACCGGAACACCGAGATTTCGGATAGCCAAGTCGACGACCTGGCGGCGTACATCCGTTCCCAAGCCGGCGAATAGGTCCCATCGAGCCCCTGGAGATCAGGTGGCAGAGGCAGTAAACATCTCCTCCCGGATGGCCATGATCTGAGATCGCAGCCCGACATCGGTCGTCAGTGCCCGCTCGATCTGGCGGATCCCATGCAACACGGTCGTGTGGTCGCGGCCGCCAAGCGTGTGCCCGATCTCGAGCAGTGAGGCCTCGGTCTCCTCTCTCAGCAGGTACATCGCAACCTGTCGAGGCAACACGATCTCCTTCGTCCGGCCTCGCCCGGTGATTGACGCGACCTCGACTCCAAAATGGCGCCCCACGGCCGCCACCACCCCGGGGGCCGAGAGCTTAGCCCGCCGGGCGCCGACGGCCGCATCGGTGAGCGCCTCCATCGCGAGCGATAGGGAGATCGGCTGGTCCGCCAGTTGGGCACGAGCAATGACCTTGTTGAGCGCCCCTTCCAACTCCCGGATGTTGCTCTGGTCCTTCTGAGCGATGTACTCGACGACATCCGCCGGCAAGGCGACGCCGAGTTCCTCCCCTTTGGTCCGCAAGATGGCCGTGCGCATCTCGTAGTCGGGCAGCTGGACGTCAGCGATCAGCCCGCCTTCGAACCGCGAGCGCAACCGGTCCTCGAGGGCCGAGATCGCTTTCGGCGGCCGGTCGCTCGTGATGATCACCTGCTTGCCGCTCTGGTAAAGAGTGTTGAAGGTATGGAAGAACTCTTCCTGCGTGCTCTCCTTGCCCGCGATGAACTGGATGTCGTCGATCATGAGGATGTCGATTTCGCGGTACCGGCCCCGAAACTCCTCCATCCGCTGCTGCCGGATCGCCGCAATCAGGTCGTTCGTAAACTTCTCCGAGGTCACGTAGGAAACGAGGAGGTCGGCCCGAAGCTCAAGGGCCCGATGGCCGACGGCGTGGAGCAGGTGGGTCTTGCCAAGCCCGACGCCGCCGTGCACGAAGAACGGGTTGTACTTGCCGCCTGGAAGTTCCGCCACGGACAGCGACGCGGCATGGGCAAACCGGTTGGAGGAGCCAACGACGTAGTTGTCATAGACGTAGCGTGGGTTCAGCCCGTGGGCCGGCTGGGCTGTGAGTTCGATCTGCCGTGGCGACGGAACCCTGCGTGGATCGGGATTCCGCCGCGGTGTCCGCTCCCCGAGGCGGCGATCCCCCGGAACGGCATCCCTTCCCCCTTGAGCCGATGACTCCACCGCGACCGCATTCCCCAGCAGCGCGGCCGTCTCCCGGTGCATTGAGTCGTCGCCGACGCTCGACTGCGTCAAGATGGTGAACCTGACCGAGGTCGGGCGACCGACGGCATCGGAGAGGGCGGTCGCGACCCGCGCCGTGAAGCGCGATTCGAGGGTCGCAACCACAATGGCACTCTGGGCGCCGATGGTCGCCACGTCGTCGGTGAATCCGATGAGCTTGGTGTCGCGCAGCCAGTTGTCGAAGGCCGTCCGTGACAGTGACGTGCGCAGATCGCCAAGCACTGTCTGCCACAGTTGCCTGGCCTCCATCTGGAACTGCGGCGTGAGAGACGATCGATCGCCCATGCCCCTGCCATGCGAGCCCGACGGGTGTACGAACACCCCTTCCCATGATCGTAGCACCGGCCGTCGTGCATGGCAACGCCTCATACTCGCCCCGCCGTCCACTCTGCCGTTGGGCCGATCAAGCACGATGCGGCGGTCCATCAGTTTTGGACCGGCGTACAGGAACTGGAACTCTTGGGGGTTCTGTCGCGCGCAGAAGTGATGTATAGTGGCGTCGATCACGTGGGGGGAGTACGGCCGAAACCTGTCCGAGGACGGATTCGGCGGTGCTCGACCGGGATCGGGGAGGCGCCTCGAGCGGGACGGGGCGCGGAATGGTTCGAAAGGAGTCGTTCACATGCACAAGCTGTTCGCAGGGGCCGCCGCGGCTGCCCTCCTGACCGTCGGCGCGGCCGGCATGGCCAGCGCCCAGGATCTCGTGGTGGGTCCAGGCAGTGCGTTGTTCCCCACCGGCACGGCTGATGTCATCGGCGGGAACGCCTTCGTGTTCAATCCGCCGGCCAACGGTGGCACCGGCTTCCTCGTCTCGGTCGAGGGCGCTCCGTCGAGCTTCCTGATCGCCGCCGATAGTGGGCTGTCGGTTGACTTCGGCGTCGGCGGCCTCACTGGCGCCAGCCTCGTCACCCCAGGCGGCGAGATCGTGAACGCGCCTGGATCGTAGCTGCGTCGAAGCATCGCCCCGCGCCGATCTCGGCGCGGGGCTTTTTTTCCCGGTAATCCTTCCGGGGTGTTTCACCGGACGGCTACTCGTTGACCGATCTTCGTTTCATCGAGCGCGATCGCCGTTCCTACTGTCCCGTAGAGCAGCAGGTAGACCGCAAGCCCGACGAGTGCAATCACCTGCTCCGTGTAGAACGACAGCGGCTGAACGAGGAGCAGGAACACGAGCAGCCCGGCACGCATCAGCTTCCACCCCCGGAGCCGATCCCGTGCCAGGACCAAGGCCCCAAGTAGGACAAGGAACCCGCCGACCCCGGCTGCGGCCGATTTCAGTCCATCGGACCACGAGACCGCCGGTGACCCAAGCCGGTAGTTCGGGTCGTTGGTGATCTCCGACACAACGTCGGCGACAGCAAGACCGCCGATCGCGACAGCGACAACCACGACGAGCGGAACGAACCACCGGGACCACCATACCCTGTCGTCCTGCCGGACAAGCCATTCTCGAATATGGTTCGCAACGGGGTGCCGGGGCTCTGGCAGCACCGCCGTGCGCGCGAGCGCGGTCCGCAGCGCCGGCACCAATGGGTCGTCCGCATCGGCCCCGGCGAGGAGCGCAGTGGCTCGCTCCCGCTCCGTCGGCCGCAACCCGCGCAGCGCGCCCGTCTGCACGAGCTCCAGGCACTGAACCAGGGCCGATCGGGGCGTCGACGCCGCCTCCCCTGTGATGAACCGGAAGGCGACGAAGAGCGCGACGAAGCTGGCGTAAATCAGCGACATCGCCGGTCGATAGAAATAGTTGACGTCGCTCGTGATGAACTTGCCGAGCTCGTCGAAGAACGCCCCCCACCCTGCGCCCGCGACGATGGCGACGACCAGCCGAAGATCGCGGCCGACGAAGCCGAGGATCAACACCAACGAGACGAGCATCAACACGCCGCCCCAGAGCAAGTGGGCGATGTGAAGTCCATGACCGCCGATCTGCGGATAGCCCGTCAACGCTAGGTAGATGCGGATCCCAACGAGCGTGGTCGCAGCCGAGACGAGGAATCGCTCGAGGAGCTCCGGTTCGTCCACGCTGCGCACCCAGGCGAGACGTTTACGGTGAATCGGCTTCGCCCCGGTCAAAGCGTCGGCGTGCTCGGAAGTCGGAGAACGAGGGTGTCTCGACCCTCTTCGGCGATGTCCACTTCCCCGCCAACCCACGTGCTGAGATCGTCCTTGTGGACGGGTCGACGCCCGGCAATGGCGAGGCGAAGGACGCCCCCGACGAACTCTTTGGGCTCCACCGTGTCGATCGCCGTCCGCTCCCGGAGATGGTCGACCAGAGATCGGGCTTGAGTGACGTCGCCCAGTCCGTGGACGACGACGGCCTGGCGCACCTCGTCCCCGGCTCCCCTGGATCGCTCGGCGACGCCGGGCTGCACGAGTCCGTTCTCTCGGGATTCACGGCAACCAACTGGCTCTTGGTGGTCGGGCATCTCTGCGACTGCTGGAGCGGGGTTCAACGACGTCTGGTCCAACGGCGGCGGAGTCGATCCCGACCTCTCGACGGCCATCACTCCGAGGTCGGTCCCTCCGAGCCGGGAGTCCAGCGCGGTGCCTGAACCGGCGGTCAACTCGATGGCCTCAGAGAGGCGACCGGCCACCGTTTCGACAGCATCGTCCAGAGCTCGGACCTCGGACAGTAGTGCTACAAGTGTCGCTCGGTACCGTTCGGTGTCTCGTTCCCAATCCTGGCGGGCCACGGCCGCGGCATGGTCGGCCTCGGCCTGCCGTTCGGAGGCGAGTCGGAGCAGCTCTCCCGCCCGGGCCACGTTCTCCTTGATGATCCCATCGAAGCCCTCGTAGAAAGCGACGCGTCGCCGTA
>CADCWF010000093.1 GCA_902806345.1 uncultured Thermomicrobiales bacterium | reverse complement strand
GGTGCCGGGCGTCCTCGAGGCGATCCTGGAGGGACTACGGGAGGAGCCGATCAGCCTCGTCGTGACGACCGGACGGGATCGGGACCCCGCCGCCTTCGGCCCCCAGCCGGAGCACGTCCGGGTCGAGCGCTACGTGCCGCAGAGCCTGCTCTTCCCGTACTGCGACGCCGTCGTCGCCCACGGCGGCACCGGCACGGTGCTCGCGACGCTCGCGCACGGGCTGCCGATGGTCCTGGCGCCGGTCGCCGCCGACCAGCCGGACAACGCCCGCCGCTGCCGCGACCTCGGGGTGGCGGTGGTCGTGCCCCCGAACGGGCGCACGCCCGAGGCGTTCCGAGACGCGGTTCGGGCGGTGCTGGGGGACCCGGGGTACCGGCGGAACGCCGGGCGGTTGCGGGAGGAGATGGCGCGGCTGCCGGGGCCGGAACACGCGGTCGGGTGGCTGGAGCGGCTAGCGGCCGGGCAGCGGCCGCTGGCGATTGGGCACTAGATCGTAGCCCCGCACCTCGTCCTTCCAACTGAACCGCTACGAGCGGCGAGCGGACCTCCTCCACGAGCAGCTGCACCTGGCCTGCGCCTTGATCTGTTTGGAGCGTGTTGCACAACCCGGTCGGATTGGCCCTTCGGGTGGTCGGCGGCCGTGTGCTCGGACAGCCCCCGAAAGGGCCGTCCTATCCGCCGGTCGGCCCCTCGGCGAAGTCCACCACGTGGCGGCCGAGCGGCAACTCGTCTTGCCGGGGGCCGGCTCCCGTGGGGTTGATCGGGATGGGCTTGCCGGCCTCGCCGAGCGCGATCGTCTCCTACAGGGTCGGGGCGCGGCCGGCGAGGTCGAACCGATCGAACACGTAGGTCAGGCCGTCGGCGGCGAGCGCCGAGAGGCCGTCCATCACGTGGAAGCGGAGGAGCGGCCCGGTGGAGCTGTCGGAGTTGCCTCGGCACATTGCCCCTCGTCAGGGGCGGCACCACCAGCTCCCGCCCAACCTGCCACGAAAACCGGTTCGTTCCGTCCAGCGGCCGGGCTGATGAGGAAGCGGCGTCTCGGCCGCTCCCTTTTCGCCCCCCCGTTATGAGCAGAGCCGGACATGCCCCGCCCCCGGTCGCTCCTCACCTCGGTCGCCGTCCCGGCCCTCGCGCGTGCCCTCCTCGCCCCTGCCTCCTCGCCCCGGACGCCACACCGGCCGCTGAAGGACCGACGCTGTCCCGGGCGTCTCGGCGGCGTTCGTCGGCACCGCCACGGTCACGGGGCTGACCGCCGAACCGGCCGTCCTCGCCGTCTTCCGCCTCACGCTGGAGCCGAGGTCCGGCTTCCCGGCCAAGGCGGCCGACCCCACCGCCTCGTTCGTCCTGGTCGAGTCCGGCGAGGTCACCGTGGTCGCCGACGACCCGGTCGCGGTCGGCCAGGTCGGCAAGGAGGGCTTCGGCGAAGTAGCGGCCGCCGACGAGACCGTCTTCCGCCCGGGCGACGCAGCCTTCGCGCGGCCCTTCCTGGCGACGGGGCTGCGCAACGACGGGGACGAGCCGGCCCTCCTCCTGCTGGTCAACGTCGTCGGGGCGGGCGGGACGATGGGCGGCGAGGCGGGGGCGACACCGGCGCCGTAGTGGCCCCGCCGCGGCACGCGGCGGTCGCCGACCGGGACCGGTCTTGCATGCCAGGAGGTACCGTCATGCCCCGCCGTTCCCTATCCGCCGCCGCGCTGCTCGCCGGCTCCCTCCTCCTGCCAGGGGTGGCGACTACCCGCCAGGCAACACCCATTGCGGAACCACTCGCCGCCGGAACGCTCGCCACCTCGGCCGACACGACCTGGACGGACCTGGCCGCGATGGCGCTCGCCGGCGATGACCTGCCGACCGGCTTCGCCAACGTCGACGAGCGCTCCTTCCTCGAGGTCCGGGGCGTGTCCACGTTCTCCGCCAACGGGGGCACCCCAGCGGAGGACGGGGCTTCGCCGGAGGCGGCCCGCTTCGAGGTGGGCGAGGCTCGCACAGCGCTCACAGCGCTGGCCACACCGGGCGCGATGGCGGTCACGACCCCGACCGGAGAGGGGGGCGACCGGGGGCGGCTCAAGAGCCCGGGCGACGAGCAGAGGGCGGACAAGGCGACCTATTCGGTTGGCACGCCGCTTGCTCCCGCGGCGCAGCCTCGGGTCCGCCGTCGTGGCGGTTCCCATGGGGACGGAAGCGGGAGGGATGGCCGATGGGCCGCCTGTTGACCTTTGTCGCCGCGGCGGTCGCGGCCGCGATCCTCACCATCGGCCTGGCGACGGCGCAAATCGCGACGCCGGGGGCCGACGTCGTCACCAACGAGCTTGGGACTCCCTGCGCCTCCCAGCCGGAGGCCACCCCGGGCGCGACGCCGGAGGCCACGCCGATGGCGGCAATGGCCACGCCGGCGACCACCGTCATGGGCGGGTGCGAAACCGAGGAGGCGACGCCGGGAACGGAGTAGCGCGAGAAGCGAAGTTGACCGACCACGGGGAGGCCCTAGAGGCCTCCCCGTTTCCTTGCACCGCTTGCGCCGAGCGGAGGCGGGTGGTTGCCCGCCCCCCGAGACGTCGCCGCTCCAAAGCCGACCCAGGGAGCGTCGCGACGCCGCATGGATCGCCTCGACCCCCGTTCGGCGTCTCCCCTCGGTCCGCCTCCAGCATCCGGCGGTCGTCGGCCCTCGGCCACAGCACCACCAACTCGGCCCCAACCTCTTCCGAAGACCCCGGCGTCCGGAACGACGGCCGAACGGTGTCTACCTGACCGCCGCGGTCCGACCCGATCCGATCGCCCGACGAGGCGTCGCCAGTTGGGAAACCAGGACCGGGCAAGCCGGCGGGGGTGGAGGCTCGGTCGTCCCCACAACCCAACACCGCCATCGAGGGCTTGACAGGTCCCGGGTCGGTTGTAGTCTGGGATACGTATCCCGTCGGACCCCGTCCTTCGCCGCTCGCCAGGAGAAGCGCCGTGGACCCCGCCCGCGTCGACACCGACCAGACGACTCCGACGCCTGCCGCCGACCTCTCCCGCCGCGAGGTCGCCGTCCGCCTCGGTGGAGGCGCGCTCGCCGCCCTACTGCTGGCGTCCACCCGGCGACCGGCGTCCGCCGTTCAGGAGGCCTCCCCGGCCGCAACCGGGGCCACCGGCGTGACCTCCCAAGCGATGGGCGGCGGCCAACCGGAGGCGGCGCCGGGGCTGGAGTTGACGCTGCGCCGGATCACCCTGGCGCCGGGCGGCCGGATCCCCGCCCACAGCCACCCGGGCGCCCTGGTCATCTTCGTCGAGGCCGGCACCTGGGGCTACACGGCGCTGGGCGGCACGGCGGTGTTGACGCGGGCCGGAGCCGCCGGGACGCCCACCGCCGGTACCCCCGCCGCGGGCGAGGCGATGCCGGTGGGGACGGAAGTCATCCTCACCGCCGGCGACTGGTTGTTCGTCGAGGACCCCGAGGACGACGTCCGCAACGCCGGGGAGGACGACGTCGTGCTGTCGATCGCCGGGCTGACCCGGGTCGGCGAGGCGTTCACCTCGTTCTTCGCGCCCTGAGCGGGTCGTGCCCTCGGCTCGGCAGGGGTCCCGACGGCCCCCGACGAAGGATTGACGTTCTCCCCAAGGCGCAGACCGGGCGGGGGCAGAAGTCCTGTCAGTTAGCATTCGGCTCTTGAGTTGCCCCTCGGCACGCACCTCCGAACGATAGGGCGCACCTCTCCTTCAATCCGGCGCGAGCGCCGGGAGGTCGTCGGCGGTGGGGCACACCGCCATCGGCTTGCCTACGTGTTCGGGAGGCCCCACGGGCCGCTCGGATTGCCGTCCGTCGATTGCTGCGCTATCGAAGCCGAGGCGCTCCTTCGTCGCCCGTGATGGCACACCTCCTGCTTCGCGACGCCGTGGGGAACGGGCGGGATCGTCCGCTGTTTCCTGCGATCGTCGTCGCCCGAGCTGTTTCCGGCCGCAGGAGGTGCCGGCCCGGAACGCCCCCGACCCCGTCGTTGCCGTTGCAGACGCCCCGGAGCCACCTCCCATGGACCACCTTTCGCGCCGCTGGTTCGCCGTCCCGCTCAGCGCCGCACTCGCGCTGGGCCTCGCCCTGCTCTTGGCCGGCCTCGCCGTCCTGTCCCCCACCGCGCTCGCGTTCCAGGATCCCCAGGCCGGCGTTGCCGGCGTCCCTGATCCGACCGTGCGGATCGTCCACGCCTCACCCGACGCCCCCGCCATCGATGTCCTCGTCGACGGTCAACCGGTCGCTCAGAACGTCGCCTTCGGCGCCGCGACCGAGTACGCGGCGCTCGCGCCCGGCGACCACCAAGTTCAGGTCGTCCCGACCGGCGGTGGCGACCCCCTGATCGACCAGGCGGTGACGCTCGAGGGCGGGATGACCTATATCCTCGCCGCGATCGGCCCCGTCGCCGGACTGCAGCTCCAGGTCCAGCAGGTGGACCTCAACGCGGTCGAGCCGGGCCAAGCCCGGCTGCGCGTCATCCACGCCGTCCCGGATGCGCCGGCGGTCGACATCGGGATCGCCGGCACCGAGGAACCGCTCGTCGGCGGCGTCGAGTTCCCAAATGCCGCCGACTACCAGGGCATCAACGCCGGCACCTACGACCTCGAGGTCCGGACCACCGACACGCAGGAGGTGCTGGCGGCGGTGCCTGGGGTGCGCCTCGAGCCGGGCCAGGCCTACGACGTCTTCGCCCTCGGCCAGCCCGGCGGGCAGAACGTGCAACTTCTCCCGCTGGCCACCCAGGTGAACGTCCCCTGCGGCGAGGCGCTGGGCCTCGGCGAGGCGTCGGCCTCCTGCCTCCGGGTCGTCCACGCCTCGCCCGATGCCGGCCCGGTCGACGTCTACGTCGGCGAGACGCCCGCCGTCCAAGGGCTGGAGTTCGGTGGCGCCACCGAGTTCGTCGCGGCCGCGAGCGGCCAGCAGCAACTGCGGATCGTGCCCGCCGGCGCCGCCCTCGACCAGGCCGTCTTCGACACCACCCAGGACTTCGGCTCCGGCCAGGCCTTCCAGGTGACCGCGGCCGGGCTGGCGGCGGAGGGGCTGAACGTCTGGCTCAGTGGCGTCGACCTCTCGCCGCTGCCGGAGAACCAGGCCCGCGTTCGGGTCGTCCACGCCTCCTCCGACACCGAGGCGGTCGACGTCTCGGTCGCCGGCGGTCAGACCCCGTTCGACGCCATCGCGCTCGGCAGCCAGTCCGGCTATGTCGCCTTCGACGCCGGCAGCTACGGCTTCCAGCTGCGCCTGAACGACGGCGACACCCTCCTCCGCGAGGTCCAGGGCGTCCAACTCCAGCCGGGCCTAGTCTACGACATCTACGCCATCGGCCAGAGCGAGGACGGCACGCTCCAGATGGTCGTGCTGGCGGCCCAGGCCGGCATCCGGCAGGGGATGGTCGCTCAGGCAGGCACCCCGATGGCGACGCCGCAAGCGGCCGCGACGGAGGCGACGCCGGTGATCGCGGCCGGCGCGACCCCGGTCGTCGTCACCCCGGGCGCGGCGACGCCGGCGGCGACGCCGGTCTCCTAGCCGCCGGTCCGACCGCGGTTCGTCGCGGTCGGATTGCCGGATCGCCCACGCCTCCTGGCCAGGCGGCCGGGAACTGGCAACCGTAGGAGGGGCCGGGCTGTGCGCCCGGCCCCTCCTGCTGTTCCAGGACACCACGCGGGCTCGGCGGCCGCCATTGCCGCAACAGGGACGTGCGAGAGCCCCGGCGCCACCGGCTCCGGGTCACCCCGTTCCGACGCCCTCGAAGGCGGCCCCAGCGTCGGTGACCCGGCAGCCGCAAAGGGACTCCTCTCAGCCACCGGGAGAGCATCAGGAGGCGTCCCGCCATCCCGTGATCGGCAAGGATCTTCCGCCCGCCGGGGCCGGCGTCGCCGTCGAGCGGAGGTTGCCCGCCCCGCCAGGAACCGATGCCGGATGACTCCATCGGAGCGGGAACCGGTTGCGGGCCGGATCAGAGCCGTCCGGCGCTCGGCGATGGTCGGTCTGCGCAGCCGCCAGGCGGCCAGCAATGCCGTGTCCGACCCACCCCCTCGGTGGGTGTGGGGAAGCGCCGCGGACGGGACGGCGTCGGAACCGTTCTTCTCCGCCCACGGTGAGAGGGCGCTCGACTCGGTCGCGCCGGAGGTTGATGGCGGCGGCGCGGCGGCCGGCCCAACCTTCGTCTCGCGCGGTACGGCGGACGAGGGGGACCGGTTGCCGGTGCGGACCACCTTCGGCCGGCGCGAGGCCAACCGTGCCTGGACCGCGCTCGTCACACAGGCCAGGCGACCGACGGAGTGCCGAGCCCGAAGCATGGCCAGGGGACCCCGCCGGCAGGCCGCGGCCGGCGTCGCCGTGGCATCCGCCCTGCGTAGCCCCGGCGACGACCGTCAGCCGCCACACCCGGAGTCCCCGCCGTGACCAACGTCTTCGCCGCGATCGGCCAGCACCGCGACGACCCCTACCTCCTCCTCCTCCTGGGTAGCGACGGCCTCCACTACGCCAAGCCCCTCCCGGACGGGGAGCCGGTCCCGGTCGAGCCGGGCGAGGAGTGGGTCGTGGACGAGCGGACTCCCCGGCCCGACGAGGTTGCGGAGTAGCACCGACCGAGGGGGCCGGCATGGGCGAAGCGCTGGTCGGAGGCTGGAGCGTGCCGCTCGGGACTCCCGTCGTGGACGTGGACGGGGTGCGGGTGGGCACGGTCGCCGGCACCGAAGAGGACTGCCTGGTGGTGGACCACGGAGAGGTCTTCCTCGACCACGTCCCGGTGGCGGCGGTCGCCGCGTACGACGGGCGGGCGCTGCGGCTCGCGGTCACGATGGACGAGGTCCACCGGGGCGAGGCGGAGCAGGCCTGCCGCCACCTGACCCGGCGGGCCTAGGGCGTCGCCGCCGGCGCCGGGTGGACGAGCCGCTCACCCCGCTATCCTGCCGGACGACGTCGGTTGGGAGGGATGGGTCGTGGACCGAGGCCACGTGCGCGACAACGACGACAGCCGGCGACGCCTCGCCGACCTCGCGACCCGCTTGTCCGAGGAGGATCTGCGGCGGGATTTGGGAAGGGGCTGGACCGTCTCGGCGGCGCTGGCCCACGTCGCCTTCTGGGACCGCTCGTGCCTGGCCTGGTGGGACCGGTGGGACCGGGACGCGTCCGTCGAGGACTACCCGGACGCCCTGGTCGACGTCGTCAACGCGGCCGGCCTCCCGGACTGGCGGGCGCTCCCGCCGGCCGCCGCGGTCGGGTTGGCGCTGGCGGCGGCGGAGGAGGTCGATGCCCGGGTGGCGGCGCTGCCGGGCGAGGCCGTGGCGCACGCCGAGGCGACCAACCGCCCGTCCCTGATCGAGCGGTCCGGCCACCGCAACGCCCACCTCGACGAGATCGAGCGGGCCGCCGGCTAGGCGTCGCCCTGCCGGTTGGCGTCCGGCGTCTCGTGCTCCTTCGGCACGCCCATCCGGACGAGGCGGCGCCCCGCCTCGTCGGCTCGCTGCCCTCGCCGGGCGGACTTCGGCGTACCGCCGCGCCACCGCCTGTCCCGGCCTGACCCGTTCCCGGTTCCCCTTCGCGAGGAGATCGAGCTCGTGGCGGACGGCTCCGCCGGTGTCCTGTCGGAGCCGGGGCCGAGGGGGTCACGGAGCGGTGGGCCGACCGTGGGA
>CADCWF010000092.1 GCA_902806345.1 uncultured Thermomicrobiales bacterium | reverse complement strand
CTGAACGCCGGCGACTACCTGCGTGGCGCCGCCCACTCGACCGACAACGGCGCCCGCGTCCTGTTCGGCGGGCTCGCCGCGAACGGGCCGCAAGCACTCCAGGATCGGCTGGCCGAAGCGCCGGTGACACGGACCGAAGAAGGGTACATCCGGCTGATCTCGGTCACCGACGCGACCGTGATGCCCGACGGCAAGCTGGCGGCGTTCGTCGTCATCAACGAACCGACGCGGCCGCCGCGCGGCCAGGAGACCCTGCTCTTCATCTTCGCCGACGAGGACGGGCAGTTGCTGTTCGACAACCTGGTCGGCTTCAGCACCGTGTCGCCCGAAGACCTGGCCACGCCGACGGCCGACGCGACCCCTTCGGCCTAGCGGTCGAGCTCCGGCGGCGGCGGGGCTGCGACCGCCGCGGAACCGAGGCGCTCCCCGGTGCGTTCGGGATGGGTGGCGGCATCAGTCAGACAGTTCCGTGGCGCCGCGTCGCCACGGGGCCGTTCGCAGCGAAGTAACGGCCCACATCGCACCACCGTCGGTCGGGGATGCAGGCGGTCGGCAGCAGAGGAGGAAACGATGCACCGCGCTTTCACCTTCGTCGTCGGCCTCGGGATCGGGGTCGCCAGCTCCACCACCCTGGTTGCGGCACAAGAGGTGGTTGAGAACCCGACGGTCACCTCCGACGGCGAGTACGTCGTCGCCACCGACGACGAGGGCGGCGACAACGACGTCGAAGGGGGCGGCACCGATATCGTCGTCGGTGATGTCTCCACCGGCAACTCCGCCGGCGAGGTGCTCGGCGACCCGAACGCCGTCTACTACCCCGACCTCAGCGCGGTGCCATCGGTCTCCGGCCAGCCGCACACTCCGACGATCGTCGGCCTGCCGATCGGCAGCCAGGTCACGAACGACCTCGTCCCCGAGCTGGACCTCGTGTTCACCGCCGAAGCGGCGCCGGCCCCCGCACCGGCGGCCACCGAAGCGGCCACGACCACCGAGTCGGCCCCGGCACCGAGCGGTGAGCCGGTCGGCGAACCCTTGGACGACGAGGCGGGCGTTCCCATCGGCTAACCGGGTCCGGTCGGCTGCCAGACACGAGGACGGGGCGACGCGAGAGCGGTCGCCCCGTCCTCGTGTCTGGCAGAGATGCCGGAATTCTCCGTCAGCATCTTGCCTGCGGGGGCTATCCATGGGATAAAATCACCTCGGCATCATTTTCGCGCCATTGTGGGGTACGGCGAATCGTGCCCTCCGAAGCGAAGGGAGACACGATGGATTCTTCGAAGTTCGACCGGTTGGCTCGCGTCCTGGCGAGCGCCCCGTCCCGCCGCTCGGTTCTCCGCGGACTCGCCGCGACCGCCCTCGGTGGGGCGATCGTCGGCAAGGGCGACGCTGCCGAGGCGCGGGTCGGCCAGTCTTGCAACAGGAACCGCAACTGCGGCGAGAACGAGGTTTGCGGCGGTAACGGCGAGTGCCGCTGCAACGACAAGGCCGGGATTCGGCAGTGCCGCGATGGAGACGGTCGCGACATCTGCGTCGATGTCCGCAGCGACAACGACAACTGCGGTGAGTGCAACAACAGGTGCCCCAACCGGAAGGAGTGCCGGCGGGGCCGGTGCCGTCGGGTTGAGGGCGACGACGACGGCGGGAACGACCGCTGCGCCGAGATCGGGCAGCGCTGCGACGACGGCCTGAGCTGCTGCTCCGGCCTCGCCTGCCGGGCCGGCAACGAAGCCTTCAAGGCCTGCGTCCTGGCCTAGCCTCGACGGTCCGGAAGTTCAGCGGAGGCGGGGAGGGGGAAAACCCCTCCCCGCTTCCTTATCCGGCGCTCCTCGCCTCGTCGATCGCGTAGCGCAGTTGCGCCTCCGAGATCGGACCGAGGTGGTAGCGGTCGACCGTCCCGTCCGGCGCGATGAAGAGCGTCGAGGGGTAGGCACTCGGAACGCCGAACGCCTTTTCGATCGGCCCCACGCCGGGCTCTTCGGTCGCGGTGTCCCGCCCGATCGGGTACGTCAATCCGTGATCGGCGACGAAGCGCCGGGCGGCGCCGTCGTCGTCGGTCCGGATACCCACGCCGACGACGACCGTCTTCTCCCCAGTCGCCGACGCTTCGGCGGCGAGGGCCTGGAGGATAGGCGCCTCCCGCCGGCACGGCTCGCACCACGATGCCCAGAAGTTGAGCACGACGACCTTGCCTTCGAGATCGGCTAACCGCAGCGGTTGACCATCGAGGAGCGTGAGCGTCACGTCCGGTGCCGGCTCCCCCTGGATGTTGCCGGTGCGCCGCTCCCGCTCGGCGGCCGACTCCTCTCCCCGGCCGAACCACCAAGTCGCGCCGAGGATCAGCAGCAGCAGCACGGCGAACCCGAGGGGGGTCCAGCCTCCCAGCCGGCCGTAGCCGATCCGGCCGTGGCGACCGGGCTCGTCGTCGTTCAGCGTCGCGCCGTCGCCCATTGGGACGCCACGCTCCGGCTCCGTGGCGGGAGGGATGTCGCCGCGCTCGGCCGCGTCTCCGACCATCAGGAGGGCAACCCCTCGATCGCGGTGCGGACCTTGGCCCGGATCGCCTCGTCGCCGCCCGGCACGGCGACCACGACGTTGCTCCCTTGGACGATGAACGGTTCGCCGCCGGTGATCCCGACGGCCTCAGCGCCCTGGGCAGCCGGCGAACCCGTTCCCCGCGGTGGCGGCAGCACTGTGGCCGGATCGGCCGCCACGAATTCGGCCCGCGCCTGCTCTGGGTCATCGAAGAAGAACACGTAAAGCGGCTCGCCGTCGATCCTCACTCCTTGGCCCGGTTGACTGAGCGCGCCCCGAGGCACGAACAGGCGGGGATCAACTTCGGCGACCAGACCCTGGGTGCGGAGGGCGTTGACGACGTCGATTTGGGTCAGCCGACCCGGGATGGGTGGCGGAGGCGGCGGCGTCGACGTGCCGATGGTCCCGGTCGCGAGCAACACGGCCAAGACCCCGAGCACGATCGAGACGGCGAAGAAGACGATGCTCGACGGGGGAAAGCCGCGGCGTGGAATCCCCTTCGGGGTCGGTGGCGTGCTCGTCGGGGACGCATCGTTCATCGAAGCTCCTCTCGGCTCCGGCGATGGTACGCCGGCTCCGCCGGCAGGGAAAGGCCGCCGTGCCCGGCAGCCGCACCCCTGCCTGACTACCCAGGAGTCTCCTTCCGCGGCCGACCCGAACGCCGGACCGTGACCGGCGAAAAGCCCGCTTCCCGCAACGCGGCGAGGAGCTGCTCCTCCTCACCTCGCGCTGCCAACAGGAGCAGCTCCCCCGACGGCAGTGGTCGTGCCTCCCAACCGTGATCGCCGGCTAGAGCCGCGAGTGCCGAGGCGTCTTCCGGGGCATCGGGCGAGAGTACCAGCGCCGGCTGGATCCGGACTCGCCGCACCGTCCGCTGCCACTCATCCATCTCGGTAGCCAGCGTCGCCGGCACCGCGGCTCCCCCGTGCCGTTCGAGAAACGCCACCACCTGGGTCGGGTCAACCCCGGCCTCCAGCGCCCGCCGGAGCGCCGCGGCCGAGAGCCGAAAGCGCGCCTCCGGCCGCAGCGATTCGACATCGGCGAACGCCGACAGCGCCCAGACCCGAGCTGGGGTCGGGTGCCGGAGGAGGACAACGCCATCCGCGCTCACGGTCAGGGCTGGACCGGGCCGGGGCTGCGTGTCGGCGCTCGGCGTCCCCCGGGCCAGCGCCATCGCCTCCTCGGCCACCCTCAGGCCGCGCCCTTCTGCCGCCGACTCGGCGAGATCGACGAGGCCGAACCAGGCGAAGGCGGTCTGGAACTCGACCGCGACCACTTCGGCGATCGTCGCCGTCCGCGCCGCCTCTTCGCCTGCCACTCCTGCTTCCAGCCGAGCGGTGGCGGCGGTAAAACTCCGGCCCAGGAGGGCCGGCTCGCGAGCGGCGATGCGCGCCGCCACCGGGTCGAGCGCGTACCACCGATCGGCGACGAGGCCCAGCGTCGGGTCGGCAAGGAGTGCCAGCAGCCGTCGCCTCACCTGAGGCCACTCGACGCCCCAGACTTCGACCTCGTCCCTCCCCTGCCCTTCCCTCCACTCGGGATCGGCGAGCCAGCGGGCGCGGAGCCGCTCCGAATGGTCGGCGAAGGAGCGTTCGCGCCAGCGGCGGCTACCGGCGGTTGGCCGGAGCGCGCGGTCGTCGTCGATCTCCTCCACGAGCTGCTCGGCGGTTGCCAGCGAGATCACGAAGGCGAGGTAACCGGGCGGCGGCAGGTCCTGCCCGGCGTTCCAAAGTCGGCGGTTGAGTGCCCGCAGACGCGGGCGGGGAAGGTCTCCCTCGGCCGGCCAGGGGGATGCCTGCATCTCCCGCAGCACAGTCAGGAGATCCCAGGCGAGGGCAAACGGGGGCTGGATCAAGGGCTCGCGAACGGCAATCGGCAGCAGCGGCAGCAGCGGCGGCAGGGGGGCACTGGGCGGCGGCTGCGGATTTTGCACTTCGGCCGGGATGAAGAGCCAGCGGGAGCCGTCCGGTCGGTAGGTGTGCCAGACCAGCAGCGAGTGCTCGAGCTGGTCGAGGGTGTGTCGGACACGGGCGGCGGAGCGGACATCCGCGTCCCCGCCCAGCAGGTGCAGGGCCTCGGGGAGCGGCAGGGGCTCTCCGTCGGGACGGGCCCGGAGCACCTCCCAGACCTTGCGGGCGTCGGCTCCGAGCCCCCGGGCGACCCTGGCGACGCGCTCCGGGTCGGCCATCTGGCGCAGCAACCTCGGAACGATCCCCTCCCGCCGGCGCACCCCGGGGACGGTCGTCACGCCCCACGTCTCCGCTGCTTCATCGACCTCCCCGTCATCCAACCACTCGACGAGGACATTCAGCGGGGTTCCCGAGCGGTCGCCGAGGTCGATCTCGTCCAGGATGCGGCGGAAGAGCATCGAGAGTTCTCGCGGCAGGAAGAGCCGCGGCGCTTCCCCGACGGGCAACTCGTCGGCGTCGCCCTCGCGCGCCAGCAGTCCCACCCGGTAGAGCCGGAGCGCCGTCTCTCGGGCCTCGGCCTCCGGCACCCCGAGGCCGGCGGCGACCTCGGCCAGGGTGAGGGCGTCTTCCCTCGTTTCCCCGGTCGCCAGCAGGCGCAGCATCGCCGCCTCGTTCTGAGCCAGCCGTGCCCAGACATCACGGGCGGCGACAGGGTCGATCATGACGCGGTAGAGGGCGCCGACCCGGCCGTGACGATCACCGCTACCGAGGGGAACCCGCCAGAACGCGGCGATCCGGTCGAGGTCGGCCGGAGGGCGGGCGTGGAGTCGTCCGAGCAGGTTGCGCATGGCGGACGCTCCGCGCCGAGCGGGATCGGACGTTCGCGGGACCGGGGAATCGTGTCGGTCCAAGCATACCAACGCGCCCCGTCCCCGGTCGGCCCGACTGGACGACCTCTCCGTTCCAGTTGGCGCCCGGATTCCGGCCGGACACCCTCGGGATCGGGCTCCGACCCCTCGCCCCCAACCCCTCTCCGTCGCAGGAGAGAAGCGCCTCCTCCTTGGCCGACGGGCAAAGCGATCGCGCGGAATCCCCTCCGCGGACCCAGTGGCGATTGCATTCAACCCCGGCCACCGCGAGCCGGGGCCGAAGAGACGAGGCCGCTCCGAGGCTGAGGTTGAAACTCCAAACCAGCCCGCGCTCGTTCCCGAAGGCGCTCCGGCGCTTCGGCCCGGACCTCCTGTCCCGGGCTGCGCCCGAGCACCGACCTGCCCGCGGAGACGGTCATCGGCATCGGGACCTGTCGTCTCGGCCCGGTCACCTACACGCAGGATCGGCCTCAGACAGGCGCCGCGTCCATGCCCGCGATCTCGGCGGCGACGGCCTCGAGGCTGGCGTCGAGGAGGTCGACCAGTTCGTCGACCTGCGCCCGGTCGATCGTCAGCGGCGGCGCGTAGAGGAGGTGGTCGCCGGCGACGCCGTCGGCGGTCCCCGTGCCCGGGTAGGAGACCAGACCGCGGGCGAGGGTCGCTTCCCCCACCCGCCTGGCGATTCCCCACGCCGGCGGGAAGGGCTGCTTGTGCCCCCGATCCCAGACCAGCTCGACACCGCAGAGCAAGCCGAGACCGCGGACATCGCCGATCATCGGGTGCCGCTCCTGCAGCCCCCGCAACCGCGCCAGCAGGTAGGCGCCCATCTCGTCCGCGTTGCGGACGAGGTCGTGGTCCCGTACGTAGCGGAGGACGGCGGCGCCGGTGGCGCAAGACAGGGGGTTGCCCGAGGAAGTGTGGCCGACGACGAACGACCGGCCGCGCCGCGCCACCTCGGTGACGAACTCCGGCCGAGCAAGGACCGCCCCGAGCGGGGCGTACCCGCCGGCGATCCCCTTGGCGCAGGTGATCAGGTCCGGCGTCACCCCCCAGTGCTCGACGGCGAAGTTGCGGCCGGTGCGGCCGAACCCAGTCATCACCTCGTCGGCGATGAAGAGGACACCGTGGCGGTCGCAGATCTCCCGGACGCGGGCCAGGTAGCCCGGGGCAGCGGGGACGGCCCCTAGCGTGGCGCCAACGACCGGCTCGGCGATGAAGGCGGCGACGTTCTCGGCGCCGGCCTGACGGATGGTGCGGTCGAGCGCGTCGGCGCAGCGGAGGGAGCAGCCCGAGTTCGAGCAGGCGCCGTCGGCCCAGCATCGGTAGGGATGGCAGGGCGGGATGTGCTCGGCGGCGGGCAGGGCGGCCGCGTAGGGTCGGCGGCGCCCAGCGTTGCCTCCGTAGGCCAGGGCCCCGATCGTCGACCCGTGGTACGACATCCAGCGGCCGACGACGAGGTGGCGTGTCCCCTCACCCCGGTCGCGGTGGTACTGGAGGGCCATCTTGACGGCGTTGTCGGTCGCCTCCGAGCCGCCGGAGACGAACCAAACCCGGCCCTCCTCGAAGCCGGGCGGGGCGAACTCCTCGACGATCAGGCGGGCGCATTCCTCGACCGCCTCGTTCGTGAAGGCATGGCTGGGGGCGTAGGCGATTCGTGCCGCCTGCTCGGCCATCGCCCGGGCGATCTCCGGCACCCCGTGGCCGATCGCCGTCACCGCCGCCGAGCCGCCCGAGCCGTCGAGGTAGCGGTTGCCGTCGGCGTCGAAGAGGTAGACGCCCTCGCCGCGGACGATCGTCGGGTAATTGCGCCCGAGGTCACGGTGAAGGACGGCCGTCGCCCGCTGTCCCATGGACCTGTCCACCCTTCGGTTTCCCCAACCGTTGCCGGCGGCGATTGTACGGGCGGCTCGAGCCGGCCGTGGTAGAGTCCGCCCCCGACGACCGTGCCGCTTCGATCGCGCCGGCGGGAGGCTATGGACCCGGCAACCGTTGGCCGCCGCCGCCTCGATCAGCTAATGGGTATCGGACCCGGGGTCAACTGGCGCCGCAATCTCCTCGCCGCGGCGACGACGGGCACCGTCGTCTTCGCGGTCCTCGGCGCCATCGACGATGTCATGTTCCGCCTGATGGCCGCCTGGACCGGTGGTCTGATCGCGACACTCGTGGCAACCTGGACCTTCATCCTCCGCTCGACGCCGGACGAGGCACGGGCCAAGGCCCGAGCGGCGGACCCGGGCGGGGCGGGGATCTTGGCCGTCTTCGTCGCTGCCAGCCTGAGCGGTCTGCTCGGCGCCATCGTCGTCGTCGCCCGCCCCGAGACGGCCAACTCCCGGTTCCTGAACGGGTTCGACCTCTGGCTGGCGTTGGTCTCGGTGGCCGCCGGATGGTTCGTCATGCAGACGGCCTTCGCCCTCCACTACGCCCAGCTCTACTGGGGCGGCGCCGAGCCGGGCGGCCTATCCTTCCCGGGCGAGCCGCCGGACGATGTCGACTTTGCCTACTTCGCGTTCGGAGTCGGGATGACGTTCCAGGTCGCCGACGTGACGACGACCTCCACCTCGATGCGGCGGACCGTCCTCATCCACGCGACGCTCTCGTTCGTCTACAACTCGGCGATCCTGGCGCTGACGATCAACCTGCTCGCCGGCCGCTTCTGAGCCGCGTCCCGGAGGCAAGGCGAGAGGCACCTCTGCCACGATCCAAGCTGTCGAGGAACGGCACGGTCTTCCCTCTAATGGGGACGCTTCAAGGACATCGGGTGATCACGAAGGCAAGACCTCAACGCCTGCCCCTCTCCCTTGCGAGGGAGAGGGGAGCAGGGCGCGCGGAAGGTGAATTCGCTGTACAACCGCTGCCCGAATGGATGTTGGCTGGCCAAGGGAAGCGGGCCTCCCCTGAAGCCGCGGGATGGGGACTTTGCCGGAACCCGGGTAGGGTTTGGGGGTGAGGAACCACCGCCAGCTAGAGCATCGCCCCCAGGATCCAGGGGTTGAATTCCTCCTCGCCGACGCCCGCCTTCTCGCTCTTGCTCTGCTCGCCGGAGGCGACGGCCAGGATCGTCTCGAAGATCTCGTCCCCCATCTCGTCGAGGCTGACGCCGTCCAGCATCTTGCCAGCGTTGATGTCCATGTCCGGTTCCTGGTTGGCGTAGAGCGTGGAGTTGGTCGCGATCTTGATGGACGGCGACGGCTTGAAGCCGAAGGCCGAGCCGCGGCCGGTCGTGAAGACGACCACGTTGCAGCCGCCCGCCACCTGGCCTGTCGCCGATACCGGATCGTAGCCAGGGGTGTCCATGTGGACGAACCCCTTGTCGGTGATCCGCTCGGCGTAGCCGACGACGGCGTTGAGCGGCGTCGTGCCGGCCTTGGCGATCGCACCGAGCGACTTCTCGTAGATCGTCGTGAGGCCGCCCAGCTTGTTGCCCGGTGCCGGGTTGTTGTCGATCGAGGCGCCGAACATCGCGGTGTAGGTCTCCCACCAGCGGATCCGCTCGAGCAGCGCCTCGGCCACCTCCGGGCTCTTCGCCCGTCGGGTCAGCAGGTGCTCGCCGCCGTAGACCTCGGTCGTCTCAGCGAGGACGATCGTGCCGCCCTGACGGACGATCTCGTCGCAGGCGCGGCCGAGACCGGGGTTGGCCGTCACCCCCGACCACCCGTCGGAGCCGCCGCACTGGAGGGCGACCGTCAGCTCCGAGGCCGGCACCGGCTCGCGGGTCGCCTCGTTGGCGACCGGGAGCAGCTTCTTGACGGCCTCGATCCCCGCCTCGACCGTCTTCTGGAAGCCGCCGTCCTGCTGGATCGTCAGCACCAGTGGCTGGTGCCCGTTCCCGAGCCCCGTCGCCTCGATCATGTCGCTCGGCTGGTTCACCTCGCAACCGAGCGAGAGGATCACGTAGGCACCCACGTTCGGGTGGTCGACGACGCCGGCCATCGTCCGCTGGAGGACACCAAGGTCGGACGAGCCGTAGTGGGCGCCGCAGCCGCCCTTGGTCGGGAAGCCGATCACGCCGTCGACGTTCGGGTAGGCAGCCATCACCGCCGGGTCCCGGAAATGGTCGACGACGCGGCGGGTCGCCGACGACGAGCAGTTGACCGAGGCGAGCACCGCCACGTAGTTGCGGGTGCCGACCCGGCCGTCCTTGCGGCGGAAGCCCATGAAGGTCCGCCGCTCCGCCTCCGGCACCAGTTCGACCGGCCGGTACTCGGTGCCGATCGCGTAGTCGAGGTTGAGACCGTCGCCGCCGACCGCCAGATTGTGGGAGTGGACGTGGTCGCCGGGCGCGATCGGCTGCGTCGCGTAGCCGATGATCTGGCCGTACTTGCGGACCTCGCCGCCCTGCTCGACGCCCCTAAGGGCAATCTTATGGCCGGGCGGGATCATCGCCCCGACGCGGACCTCGCCGCCATCAATCCCGGTCAGCAGGGTCGTCCGCGGCAGCAGCGGCTGCTTGGCGATGGCGACCGTGTCCTCCGGCCGCAGGAAGACGGCGACATCGGACAGGGCGATGGGCCCCTGCGGCGCCCGCATCGGCATCGTCAAGCCCTGGCCACCGGCCATGGGCGGTTGCTTCGTCGTCGCCATCTCGGGCTTCCTCCGCGCGGGTTCGCGGGGGCCGAAAGGGCCCGACCGCGGGTTCATCGTTCCCGAAGCCGCTTCGCCACGACAGGCCGCCCGGGACGGGGCACCTCGCGAAGCCGGTGGGAACCGTCGCTGTAGCGTGAATGATACCCGACCGGGAAGCCGAAAACCCCCCTGGAGTCGCACCGACTTCTCTGACGGCACGTCGACCCATCGGGAATCTGGAGGCCAGGGGCGACAGCCTGGCGACGGCCCCACCCCGAACCCCTCGCCTCCGCACTGGCCAGATGAGGTCCGCCCGCCGCAATGGATCTCTAGCTCGACCAGTGGCCGATTCAGAGCACTCGGTACTTCGCCCACACCTCGCCAAGCAAGGCGCCCTTCCGCAGCTCGGCGCGGGCGTCGTCCTCGGTCGCCACCTTGGCGAAAGCCCGCTCGACGGTCTCCGCCGCCACCTCGGAGGGGACGACGATGATGCCGTCGATCTCGGCGAAAACGATGTCGCCGGCGCGCACCGTGACCCCGGCCACCTCGACCGGACGCCCTGCCGCGACCACAGTGCCGCGGCCGGAGATGTCGACCGGGCGGGCACCCCGGGAGAACACAGGGAACCCGAGGTCGAGCAGCATCCTCGTGTCGCGGTGGAAACCGTCGGTGACCGTGCCCCGGGCGCCCCGCGCCCACGCCGCGTTCGAGAAGAGTTCGCCCCAGACCGCGACCCCCGGCGCCCCGCCGGCCCCGATCACCACCACATCGCCCGCCGCGATCGCGTCGATGGCGGCGATCTGGGCGGTGTACGGCTGCTCGACGACTTCGACCTGCGGCACGACGAGCATGGTTGCCGCCCGCCCGACAAGGGGCCGCCGGTCGGGCTGGACGGGGACGACGCCCGCCTCCATCACCTGGTCGCGGTAGCCGAGCCCGTCGAGGATGTCCGAGATGACCGCCACGTAGAGCGTGTCCGCCATGCGATCGAAGAGCGCCTCGTCCGATTCGGCCTTCAACGTCGCCCCTTCCCCCATGGTTCGCGGCTCCCTCGTCGGCGAGCCGCGCGGCTGCGCGTCACGGCGACGCTTCGGCTCCCGTCGCCAGGGAACGATCGATTCGGAGGTTGAGGAATGGACTGAAGTGGGCGGCATACCGTTCTTGCACGTCCCGACGCCGCCAATCCTCGTTGGTGATCACGCCGCGGCAATCGCGGGCGCCGCACCGGCAAGGCATCGACCATGAGAGGCCGGCGGTGTGGGTCGCGTAATCGACCGTTACCTCCTCGCCCGGTTCGATCCGGCGTCGCGCGACCAACGTCACCTCGTCGGCCATCCACAGGTTCGCGTCGCATGAGTGGTTGCCGAAGTTGGTCGGGCTGTCGTCGGCCAGAAGCAGGCTGAGACGCTCCCCGATCGCGAGGGCGCTGTACTTGACCAACCTGCGTCGGCGGAACTCTTCGTCGGTCAGCACCTCACCGCCGAGCCGCGCGACGACGTCGCCCGCTTCGATCGCGACCCGGGCGAACAGGCCCCGGCCCTCGATCGCTGACCGAGCGACAACCACCCGCGGGTCGAGCCACGACGCCGTGTCGTATCGGTTCATGACGGCACCTCGCCCGCCCCGCCGGGCCACCGACGACAACCGATGCAACCCCCGACGGACGGCGTGGAGGATTGCCGCAACCACGAACGGCGGCTCGAAGGCAAGGCGCCACGGAGAGCAAGAGCAACCATGCCCATCATCCCGCCACAACGATCACGTTCGCATACGGCACCGTGTCCCCTGTCCGCACCGTCGCCCGTGCCCCGGCGGCGAGCCGCTTCAGCTCCACGTGGGAAACCGACTCCAGCGGGATGTCTCCGAGCAAGGTCCGCAGCTCCTCGACGCGTCCTGGACTGACTGCTTCCATCTCCGCGGCGATCAGGAGGCGGTCGATGGTCCACCCCGGCTGGACGGCCCGGAGCACGTCGAGCACGGTCGGGATGTTGTCGACGAGCGCGAGGTCGATCCGCTCCGGGCCGACCGGCACCGGGAAGCCGCGGTCGCAGACGGTGAACCAGTCGGTGTGGCCGGTGCTGGCGAGCAGGTGGGCGAGGCCGGGGTGGAGGATGGCGCTGCTGGCCGGTGGCTCTGCGTCCGGTTCGCCGTCGGTCGAATTGCGGCCATGGACGACGCGAACCCGCTGCTCCAGCGTCACACGCTCGCGGAAATCCGGGGCACGCCGCCGCAGATAGAGCACCGACCCGCCGCCATCCTCGCCGGCGGCGACCAGCGCCCACCCCTCCGCGCCGAGGTCGTTCAGCCGGGCGCGCTCCGCCGCCGGCAGGACGAGGTGCTCCCAACGCTCCCGCTCGCCTGCCACCGTTGCCGCCCCTTTCCTTACGACCCCCGCTGGCGGAGGCGGTCGATCAACACGGCCAGGATGATGACCGCGCCGATCACGATCTGCTGGAAGAAGGCGGAGATGTGGAGCAGGTTCAGCCCGTTCCGGATGACCGCCATCAGGACGGCACCGATCAGGGTGCCGACGACCGTGCCGACCCCGCCGAAGAGCGAGGTGCCGCCGATGACGACAGCGGCGATCGCGTTCAGCTCCTCGCCGGCGGCGACCGTCGGCTGGGTCGAGTTGAGGCGCGAGCTCCACATCACTCCGGCGATCCCCGCGGCGAGCCCCATCAGGGAATAGACGGCCAGCTTGTAGCGGTCGATGTGGACGCCGGAGAACCGGGTCGCCTGCTCGTTGCCGCCGATGGCGTAGGTGTAGAGCCCGAGTTTGGTGTAGCGAAGGACCAGGAAGGCCACCAGGAAGACGATGCCGGTGATGATCACCGGCGACGGCACCCCGAACAGCTCTCGGGTGCCCCAGAGGTCGAACTGGGGCTGGACGGCGGTCAGGTCGAAGATCGGCTTGCCGTCGGTGAGCTGGAGTGCCGCCCCCCGGAAGATCTGCATCGTGCCGAGGGTGACGATGAAGGGCGGGATGTCGCCGAGGGTGACGATCAGCCCGTTGACCAGACCGCAGGCCGCCCCGGCCAGCACCATCACCAGAACCGCCGGCCACATCGACCAGCCGCGCTCGGTCATCAGGATGCCGCCGACGACGGAGCTGAGGGCGACGATCGAGCCGACCGAGAGGTCGACGCCGCCGGTCAGGATGACGAAGGTCATCCCCGTCCCGAGGATCGCGACCAGCGACGCCTGGCGGGCAATGTTGAGCCAGTTGTTGCCGGACATGAATACCGGCTCCAACGCCCATAGGACGAGGCTGAGCAAGATCAGGCTCAGCAGCGGCCCGAACGTCTGCCAGACCGTGCCCAGCGACAGCCGTCGCCCGGAGACCGAGCGCGCCTCGCCAGCAATCGCACCCCCGGCGCTCATGCCACCGCCTCGGTGTCCGGCTCCAGCTCGGTGCCGCCTGCCGCATAGGCCATGATCGCCTCCTGGGTCGCCGCGGCGCGGTCGAACTCGGCGACCACGCGTCCGTCACGGAGGACCAGGATGCGATCGCTCATGCCGAGCACCTCCGGCAGCTCCGACGAGATCATCACGATCGCCGCGCCGCGCTCGAGCAGACCGTTCATCAGCTTGTAGACCTCGACCTTGGCGCCGACGTCGATGCCGCGGGTCGGCTCGTCGAAGATGAAGATGTCGGCCTCGGTCAGCAGCCACTTGGCAAGCACGATCTTCTGCTGGTTGCCTCCGGAGAGGTTCATTGCCCGCTGCCTCGGCCCCGGCGTCTTGATCCGCAGCGCGTCGACGAACCGGCGGGCGGCTGCGAACCGGGCTGACGGCGGCACGAGCCCGGCCGGCGCCCCGAGTTTTTCGGGCGCCGCAAGGGCGATGTTGTCGGCGACCGAGAGCAGCAGGACCAGCCCTTGCTGCTTGCGGTCCTCCGGCAGCAGCGCCACTCCCTGCCGGATCGCCTGCCGCGGGTGGTCGATCCGGACCGGCTGGCCGTCGATTTCGATCCGCCCGGCGTCGACCGGGTCGATCCCGAAGATGGCCCGCGCCGTCTCCGAGCGCCCCGCCCCAACAAGCCCGGCCAGCCCGAGGACCTCGCCCCGCCGAACCTCGAACGAGACGCCGTCGAGGACACCGGCCCGCGACAACCCTTCGACCTTGATGGCGACCGGACCCGGAGCAATGTCTGCCTTCGGAAACTGCTGGGTCAGCTCCCGGCCGACCATCAGCCGGATCATCTCCGGGATGGGTAGGTCGGCCATGGGCCGGGTGGCCACGCGGCGACCGTCGCGCAGCACCGTCGCCCGGTCGCCGGCGCGGGTCGCGTCTTCGAGGTGGTGGGAGATGAGGACGATCGCCGTCCCCTTTGCCCGGAGCGTATCGACAATGGCGAAGAGCTGCTCCGACTCCTCGGCGGTGAGTGCGGCGGTCGGCTCGTCCAGGATCAGCACCCGGGCCTCGGCCGCCAGTGCCTTGGCGATCTCGACCATCTGCTGGAGCGCGACCCCGAGGGTCGAGACGGTCCGCCGCGGGTCGAGCCCGAGCCCGAGCGCGGCGAGCCGCGCGCGGGCGATCCCGTAGACCCCCGGCCAGTCGATCAGCCCGCCGGGGCCGCGGGTCGGCTCCCGTCCGAGGCAGATGTTGCGGGCGACATCGAGGTGCGGCACCAGGTTCAGCTCCTGGTGGACGGTGGCGATGCCGAGCTTCTGGGCGGCGTGCGGGTCCCGCAGGACGACCGGTCGGCCGTCGAGGAGGATCTCGCCGGCGTCCGGCTGGTAGATGCCGGAGAGGATCTTCACCAGCGTCGACTTGCCGGCGCCGTTTTCGCCGACCAGGACGTGGACCTCGCCGGCGCGCAGATCGAATCCGACGTCGTCGAGGGCGACGACGCCGGGGAAGCGCTTCGAGATGCCCCGCAACTCGAGGACGGGGGTGCCCGTCGCCGCGGGCTCGGGTTCGGCCGCGCTCGGGGCGGCCAGCGTGCTGGAGGACAACGGCGTCGATCTCCGGCGACAACGGGGCGACGGCTGGGCGCTATCGTACCAGCCCCTCGCAGGCAAACGGGCCGGATTTAGTCGTAGGGAGGTCCCGCCTGGCCAGGAATGATCGGACCGGGGACGACAAGCCGGGGAGCCTCCCGCCCTGCCGTCCCCAACGCCCGGTTGTGCCCCTACCCGCCCTGCTCCTGCTGGAACTGCTCGGCGTTCTCCTGGGTGACCAGCATCGCGCCGGAGTCGACCAACGCGGGAACCTCCTCGCCGTTCAGGTGGCGCACCAGGAGGTCGACCCCGACCGTGCCCATCACCCGCGGGAACTGGGCGATGGTCGCCGTGATCTCGCCGTTCTTGACCGCCTCGACGGCGTCCGGGATGGCATCGAAGCCGACGATCAACACGTCGTCGCGACCCGCCGACTTCAGCGCCTGGAGGGCGCCGAGCGCCGGCGGGTCGTTCGCCGCGAAAATGGCCGCCAGATCGGGGTCGGATGTCAGGATGTTCTCGGTGATCGAGAGGCCCTCCTCCTGCCGCCAGTGGGCGCTCTGGTCGATGACCTGGATACCGGCCGCCGCATCGACCGCCTCGTGGAAGCCATCGTTCCGGGCTTGGCCGGTCTGGTTGGCCAGGTCGCCCTGGAGGTTCAGCACCTTGCCCTGGCTGCCGAGCTGCTCGACGATGAACTCCCCGGCCAGGCGCGAGGCGGCGATGTTGTCGGTCTGGACCAGGCTGACCAGCTCCCCTCCGGCCGGCGCGGTGTCGACCGCGAGGACGGGGATCCCGGCCGCGTTGGCGGCCTCGATGCCGGGGACGATCCCGGCGGCGTCGATGGTGCCGAGGATGATCCCGTCGTAGCCCTGGGTGACGGCGTCCTCCATCTGGGCGACCTGGTCGCTGACGCCGGCGTTGGTGGGCAGCGAAATCACGTCGACCGTGACGCCGTTTTCCGCCGCCCGCGCCTCGACCCCCTCCCGCAGCGCCTGCCAGAAGGGGTTGTCGGGGAAGACCTGCATGAAGGCGAGGCGGTACGCCTCGTTGCCCTGGACTGGGCCGTACATCGTCATCGGGTCGCCGCCGGCGGCGGGCGAGGCTCCCGGCGTCGCGTCCTGGGCTAGCGCCGGGGCGCCGAGCATCAGCCCGAGCGAGGCGGTGCCGAACAACGCGGCGGCGCGGCGGCGGGTCAGCGGACGGTGGATCATCGGTTCTCCTCCTCGGCGAGCGGGGCGGCGATCGTGCCGCGGCTTACCGCGGCGACCGGCACGGCGGTGGGCCGGACGCCACGGACCGGACATCTTCGTCGGGTCGGGCCGATTCTGCGACCGCTCAGACAACCGGTCAAGGGCGATCGCGACTCACGGCGGCTCGACCGGCCAGGCTCGGCGGCAATTCGGCGTACCGGGTCCGGCGTGGGGACACGCTCCGGTATGCTTGCGTCTCTGCCGCGGGGTAGACGGCGGTCGGTACCCGACCGGCCGAAGCCCTCACCCCCTACCCCCTCATCCGATGCGCGGGAGCGAGGGACTGCGACCGATTGCCCGGCCCGAACGGGTCCGCGTGGATCGCGGGTCGGCGCAATCTCGCCCAGGAGACCCCGGCAATGAGGCTCGCCGACCGCATGAACCGGCTCGGGACGGAGACCGCCTTCGAGGTGCTCGTCCGGGCGAAGGCGCTCGAAGCAACGGGCGTCGACGTGATCCACCTCGAAATCGGCGAACCCGACTTCGACACCCCGGCCAACGTGGTCGAGGCCGGCTGCGACGCCCTGCAGGGCGGCTGGACCCACTACGGCCCGGCCCCGGGTCAGCCCGACCTGCGTGATGCCATCGCCGAGTACATCAACCGGCGCGGCACCGCCTACACCCCCGACCAGGTAGTCGTCACTCCGGGAGGCAAGCCGGTCATGTTCTTCGTCCTGCTGGCGCTCCTGCAGGAGGGGGACGAGGCGATCTACCCCGACCCCGGCTTCCCGATCTACAAGAGCATGATCGATTTCTCCGGCGCGACCGCGGTGCCGCTGCCACTGCGGGAGGAGCACGGGTTCCGCTTGGACGTCGAGGAACTGGCGCGGCTGATCACGCCGCGGACCCGGCTCCTGATCGTTAACTCCCCGGCCAACCCGACCGGCGGCGTTCTCGAGCGATCCGACCTCGAGGCGATCGCCCGCCTTGCCGTCGAGCACGACCTGGTCGTCCTCTCCGACGAGATCTACGCCGAGATCCTCTACGAGGGCGAGCACCACTCCGTCGCCGCCTTCCCCGGCATGCAGGAGCGGACGGTCATCCTCGACGGCTTCTCGAAGACCTACGCGATGACCGGCTGGCGACTCGGCTACGGCCTGATGCCGGGTGAGCTCGTCGGCCACGTCGCCAAGCTGATGGTCAACTCGGTCTCCTGCACCGCATCCGCCGTCCAGCGGGCCGGACTGGAGGCGCTGACCGGGCCGCAGGACGAGGTGCGGGCGATGGTCGAGGCGTTCCGCCGCCGCCGCTCGCTCGTGGTCGAGGGGTTGAACGCGATCCCCGCCGTCTCCTGCGTGGAGCCGAAGGGGGCGTTCTACGCCTTCCCGAACATCTCCCGCACGGGGCTCTCGTCGAAGGCGTTCGCCGACCGGTTGCTGGACGAGTTCGGCGTCGCGGCGCTGGCCGGCACCTCATTCGGCGCCCACGGCGAAGGCTACCTGCGCCTCTCCTACGCCAACTCGGAGGAGAACCTGAGGACGGCGCTCGAACGGCTCGAGGCGTGCGTGCGGAGCCTCGGCTAGGGTCCTCGTGACGCTGTCTGCGTCGAGGCTCCCGACCTCCCCAGCTCCGTCGCCTCTCGAGACCGAAGAGGAGGAGTTCGGAACGCAAAGGGGCGTCCCTCCGGAATCGCGAAACGTGAGCGCCGTGCCGCCGATCGCCGTCGTCGAGCGCAGCTACGGGCGGGATGAGGAGCGAGAGTGTCACCCCTTTCTCCAGGTCGTGCCGCCGAAGCGAGGCAGGTTGGAGATGGTGGTTGGCGACATCCGGGGCGCGGCCGAGGGTGGAACGTTCGCCGTCGTGGCGCCGGGCGTCAATGATGTGTTCCGGGCGCCGACGCCGAACCGCTTCCTGGTCGTCGACCTCGCGCCCGGTCCCAAGCCCGAGTCCATGGGGAAACCGTTCCGACCGATCGATCCCCGGATCGACGCCTTGGCCCGTCTCCTCGCCGTCGAGACCAAGTCGGGGTCGGTCAGCGATCCGCTCGTCGCCGATGCGCAGGCGCGCTATGCCCGGGCACTCCTCTGGGCATGCCCCGTTCCACGGTCCGCGCGGCCCCCTGCCGCCACTCCCTCGGCGGAGCACATCCGCGCTGTCGTCGAGAGCCGGTTGGCGGAGCCCGTGACCCTTGCCGAGATCGCCGCGGCCGCCGGCATCGGACCGGCCCATGCGTCGCGGGTCTTCCGCCGAGCCTTCGGGATGAGCATCGTTGCCTACGTGCAGGAGGCGAGGATCGAACGGGCGAAGCTCCTGCTGACCGAGAGTGACCGCTCGGTGACGGAGGTCGCCTTCGCCGTCGGCATCGCCAGCCCGGCCTACGTCTCCCACCTCTTCGCCCGCCGCACCGCTCTGGCCCCGAGCGGCTGGCGCGCCGAACGGCGCGGATTGGACACCAACAGGCGCGAATCGTAGAAGCGCCGCCGGGTTCCCCCGTGATCAACTCAGGTTCGTGCTCCTCCCTGGCGGACGACGGAGCTCGGCGGCGAGCGACTGCTCCCCTCCGGACACTACCTCCCAAGCGAGACCGGGGGAGAGCGCGGATGTGCCACGCGACGAGGAGGAGATTCGCAGATGACCGACGACAAACCGCTGGTCGCGACGTTCGACTGCTACGGCACGCTGGTCGACTGGGAAGGCGGACTGGCGAGCTTCCTCTACGCGCTGTCACTGGAGTCGGGCGACGCGGCGGGCGACAACGGCGAGGCGATGCGGGCCCGCTGGGAGGCGATCCAGTTCGAGCTCATCCAGGGTCCGTACCTGACCTACAAGGAGGTTTTGGCGGAGAGCCTGCGGCGGTGGATGGACGAGCGCGGCTACCCCTGGCGCCCGGAACGGGGCGAAGCGCTCGCGCGGGCGATGCGCTCCTGGCAGCCCTTCCCCGACACGCTCCCCGCCCTGCGGCAGGCGAGGGCCGGCGGGTTGCGGCTGGTCATCCTCTCCAACACCGACCGCGACATCATCGTCCACACCCTGCGCCACCTCGACATCCCGTTCGACACCGTCGTCACCGCCGAGGACGTAGGAGCCTACAAGCCGTCTCTCGCGAACTTCGAGCGGGTCCTCGAAACCGTCGGCGAGCCGCCGGAGCGGGTCATCCACGTCGCCTTCGGCTTCAAGTACGACATCGGTCCCGCCGCCGAACTCGCGATGCAGACCGCCTGGGTCAACCGCCGCGCCGACCCCGTGCCGGCGGGTGCCACGCCCGACCACGTCTGGCGCGACCTCTGGGGGCTGGCAGCCCTCGCCGGCGGGCGGGGTCCGGGGTACTGATCCACGATTCGCGGGACCGTTCCCGGCCCCTGGCTTAGGAGGACTATAGTCCCGCCGACGCCCCGTCGGGTTGGAACCAGACGTTCCCGACCAGTTCGGCCTCAGGAACCTCGGGCTCGCCGCCGCCGACATCCAGGATCGTCCCATGCCCGACGATCTCCGGGGCTACCGCGACGGCGTCGGCGGCGCGGAGCTTCCCAGCGAGGCCGACTACCATCCGGCCGAGATCGTCGAGGCGCCGCCCGTAGGGCGCTTCGGCAATGGCTCCCCCGTCGTCGATCACCGTCCACGCCCGCGGGATCACCACCGAGATCGGCGCGACCACTGCCCGCAGGGCGTGGGAGGTCTGGACCAGCGCCCCGATCGCGTTCGGCGCGGCCTGGCCGCCGGCGGCGGTCGCAATCAGCCCGACGACCTTGCCGTGCAGATACGGTGGGTCGGCGTCGGCCAAGAACTCCGCGAAATCCAGGGCGTTCTTGGTGACGCCGGCGACGGTGCCGTGGTAGGCGGCGGTGCCGAGGAGCAGCGCGTCGGCGGCGTGGATCGACTCGACGAACCGCCGGACGTTCGCGCCGTACTCCGCGAACGGCACATCGGGTTCGTAGATCGGAAGCCGGAGTTCTCGCAGGTCGAGCAGCTCCGTCCGCGCCCCAGCCGCCGCCGCCGCGCCCAACGAACGCCGGAGCGCGGCCAGGCTCGCCGACCCCGCCCGCATCGTGCCGCCGATGCCGACGACGAGTACCCGTCCGCCGCCTCCGTTCCCCCCGTTCATCCTGGCTCCTGATCCGAACGACCCCCAGCGGTGGCACGGCACCGGTTGGAGTTGACCGATCTTGAAGGGGACATCAAGCGGAGGCTGCCCCCGCCACTACCAGCCGACCCAATGGTTCGGCGCGGTCGTCGGGATCGCCGGCCCCGTGCCCGTCCGACTCGGCGCCCGACCGCTGGGCAAACTGGGTCCGGTACAGCTCGGCATAGCGGCCACCGGCGGCCAACAAAGCATCGTGCGTGCCGCGCTCGACGATCCGGCCGCCTTCGACGACCAGGATCAGGTCGGCGGCGCGGACGGTCGAGAGCCGGTGGGCGATGACGACGGAGGTGCGGCCGGCCAGGGCCTCGGCCAGCGCCGCCTGGACCGCCGCCTCCGAGGTCGAGTCGAGGTGCGCCGTGGCCTCGTCGAGGATGACCACCCGCGGCCGGGCGAGCAGCAGCCGGGCGATGGTTAGCCGCTGCCGCTCGCCGCCGGAGAGGCGGTAGCCGCGCTCGCCGACGACGGTGTCCAGTCCGTCCGGCAGCGCCGCCACCAGAATCTCCAGCCGCGCCCGCCGGAGGACGTCGCGCATCTCCTCCTCGGTCGCCTCGGGTCGGACGAAGGCGAGGTTTTCGCGGATCGACTCGTGGAACAGGTGGCCGTCCTGGGTGACCATGCCGAGGGTCTCCCGGATCGAGGCGAAGGTAAGGTCGCGGACGTCGACCCCGCCCAGGCGAACCGCTCCCGCGTCGACGTCGTAGAGCCTGGCCATCACCTGGGCGATGGTCGACTTGCCGGCGCCCGACGAACCGACGAGGGCGACGAGCTGGCCCGGCTCAACCCGGAACGACACGTCGTGCAGCACCTCGGCGCCGCCGCGCCCGTCGAGCACGGCGACCTCCTCCAGGGAGGCGAGCGAGACCTTCTCGGCCGACGGGTAGGCGAAGCTCACCCCGTCGAACTCGACCGCCACCGGCCCATCCGGCAGGCGCCGGGCGTCCGGCTTCTCGGCGACCAGCGGCACCAGGTCGAGCACCTCGAAGACTCGCTCGAAACTGACCAAGGCGCTGGTGACCTCGATCTGGATGCCGGCCAAGGCGGTCAACGGGGCGTAGAGCCGGGTCAGCAGCAAGGCCAGCGCGACGACGTCGCCCGGCTCCAGCCGCCCGCTCAGCGCGAAGTAGCCGCCGAGCCCGTAGACGAGGGCGAGGGCCAGCGCCGAGACGAGCGTGAGGGCGGTGATGAAAACCGTCTGCACCATCGCCGAGCGGACCCCGATGTCGCGCACCCGGCCAGCCCGCGCGGCGAACTCGGCCGACTCCCGCTGCGGCCGCCCGAACAGCTTGACGAGGGTCGCGCCCGGGGCCGAGAAGCGCTCGGTCATCTGGGTGCCCATCGCCGCGTTGTGGTTGGCGGCCTCCCGCTCGAGTTGCGCCAATTTGCCCGTCAGCCGCCGCGCCGGCAGGACGAAGATCGGCAGCAGGACCAGCGCCAGACCCGTGATCTGCCAGGAGATGCCGAGCATCACGACGAGCGTCAGGGCGACCGAGACGACGTTGCCGACCAGCCCGGAGAGGGTGTCACTGAAAGCCCGCTGGGCGCCGATCACGTCGTTGTTCAGGCGGCTGACCAGCGCTCCGGTCCGGGTCCGGGTGAAGAAGGCGACCGGCATCCGCTGGACGTGGTCGAAGACAGCCGTCCGCAGGTCGAGGATCAGGGTCTCGCCGATCGTCGCCGAGAGCCAGCGGATGACGATGCCGAGTCCCGCTTCGACGACCGCGATCGCGGCAATCAGCCCGGCCAGCCAGACCACCACCCGAGCCTCCTGCCGCCCCACGATCGCGTCGATGACGCGGCCGGCGAGGATCGGGGTGGCGACGGCGAGGACGGCGGCGACGACGCTGAGCGCGACGAACAGCGCCAGCAGGCGGCGATGCGGTTGGGCGAACGCCGCGATCCGGCGCAGCGTGGCCAGGGAGAACGGCCGCCGCTCCTGCTGGGCGTTCATGGCGGTATAGAGCGAATGCCAGGCGGTCGATTCCATCGGCGGCGTGGACCTCCGGGGTCGGTGACGTGTCGTTGGCTGTCGGCGGCGTGGGCGGCGTAATTAGGCCGCCGACATTCTTGGTCGGGCGGGCGGGACGGATCGGGCGGAACGCCTCGGCGCTCCGCTTGACGACCTTGATCAGGGGGGTCGCCGGTCCAAGCGGACCGCGCGGACCATCATCGCAGCCCCACCCCTCGCCGCATCCGGGCCGTCGGCCAAGGCGGACGTGGCGAGGGTAGAGGTTCAAGTGTTCTTGAAGTCAAGGAGGCGCCTTCGGGATTTCCGCCGATCAGTGGGCAAACGACCGGTCGACCGTCGGCAGCGGGCGCCGACCCGACTCGTAGTCGCCGACGCGGCGTCGGAACAACCACCACATCAGGATCGCCGCCGGCGTGGTCGTCAGCCCGAAGGCGATCCAGACCCAACCGAGTCCGCCCCCGAAGCGGTCAACCGCGATCCAGGCGAAGAAGACCGAAAGCCACATCGTCGAGGCGCCGACGATCAGCGGGGTCCGTGTATCGCCGCTGCCGCGCAGGCTGCCACTGCTGACGAACCAGATGGCCCAGAACGGCAGCGCGAACCCGAGGGCGTGCAGGGCGGCAACACCGGACCCAACCACCTCCGGGTCGGCCGAGAAGATGCCCATCAGGCGGTCGGCGAAGACGAAGACCAGGGCGCCGCCGATCCCCAACCAGGCGATCGCCCAGCGGAGCGAGATCGCCCAGGCCTTGCGGGCGTCCGCCGGGTTGCGGGCGCCGATGCTCTGGCCGACCAGCGCGGTCGCCGCGATCGAGAACGCGATGCCGGGGAGGAACGCCGTCGAGAGCGCGGTGAAGGCAATCTGCTGGGCGGCCAGCGCCGGTGTGCCGATCAGGGCGACTACCGCGATCAGGGTCATGAACGCGCCGGAGGAGAGCATCTGCTCAACCGCGGCCGGGACGCCGAGGGCGAAAATCTGGCGGGCGACCCGGACCTGCGGCCGCCACCCCCATCCCCCGCGCAGCGAGATCGCCTTCCGCCCGAAGACCATCATCGAGAGCATGAAGGCGGCGCCGAGCGAGCGGCCGACGGCGGCACCGATCGCGGCGCCTGCGACGCCGAGGGCGGGGAACCCGAAGTTGCCCAGAATCAGCGCGTAGGCGACCGCGATGTTGACGACGTTGGCAAGAACTGCCGCCGCCAGCGGCGTCCGGCTGTCACCGGCACCGCGGAGCACCGCCCCGCAGACGAACGAGAGGAACAGCGCCACCGCGGTGGCGGCGATGATCTGGAGGTAGGTGATCGCCGCCGCCGCTACGTCGGGTTCGGTGCCGAAGAGGCCGATGATCGACGGCGCCGCGTAGTACATCCCGACCGAGACCGGAACCGCCAGGATCAACCCCCAGACGATCGCCTGCCGCGCCAGGTGGTTGGCCCGCTGGCGGTCGCCGGCGCCAATCGCCTGGGAAACGAGGACGGTCGCCCCGATGTCGATCGCCGAGAGGATCGAGATGATGAAGAAGACGATCTCAAACCCCGTGCCGACGCCGGCCACCGCCGCCGCGCCGAGCCGCGCCACCATCAGGGTGTCGACCGCGCCGACCGCGGTCTGCAGCAGGTTCTCGCCGATGATCGGCGTCGCCAGCGACAGCACCCGGCGCTGGGTCATCGGCTGCGCCGCCGCCTCCGCCGCCTGCTCCCGGGCCACGTCGAGTTCCGCCAGGGGGTCGGCCGGGGCCGCCGGCATCGCCACGGCCTCGGCCGCCTCTATCGCCTCGTCGATCGCCGTCGCTGGTGCCACACGCCCTCCCGAGTTCTGGTTCCATCGCGCAAAGAATAGACGCCGCGGTGGCGGCGGCGTGAATCAACGGACCCGACCGAAGTCGCGCGGGTGCGTCCCGTTAAGGCAAAGAACAAGCGTTCTGATTCCCCCTCATCGTAAACGATAAAGCGGACAGGTTCGGTCCTCTTTCGCCTTCGTTTGCCCATCGAGCACCGAAACCGATCCACTGTACGTCCACCCGGATTGGAGCGTTCCAACCCACGGGTTCGGAAGAGCGCGACGTACCCTGGACGGCGTGTCCGATTCCGCCAGCAGAGAGCGGCCGTACTCGCCGCGTTCCCGGTTCTCCGCCTTGTCCGCCTTCTCAGCCGGTCGTTACGGTCCGGACGGAGATTAGCGGAGAAGCGGCACGGGCGCCCCGCCGACGAGCCCTTGCCGCTCCGCTCGCGTTCCCGCTGAGGGGTTCAGACTGAATCCACGCCGGCCACCTGGAGCTTCTGCCGAGTCGAGCCGTTTTCCGAGGCGCGCCGCGCGGCGTCGGCGACTGCCCGCTCGTAGTTGCGCCGGAACAGCGCGACGACCGGGGCCACATCCTCCGTGCTTCGGAGCCGGACGCTGACGAAGCCCGCGACGCCTGCCCGGTGCGGCCGTGCCGCTCCCGCGGCGATCAGCTCGTCGTGGACGCTCCTCGGGAACGGGAGGTCGGCGGTCCCGTCCCGATGGACGTGCCCGATCTCGCGGCGCCCGACGTTGAACTGGACGCTGTCGAAGCGCCCAACCGCCATGACGACTCCTGGCCAGGCGAGCAACTCGCGCTCGACCGCGACCATGAGGTTCTCGTCCATCTCCGTTCTCCGTTCACGCCCCGCTCGCACTCGACGATCGCAGCGTACATCTTCAACCGCGCTTGAAGACAAGAGCCGAGTGTGGTTCCATTCCGCCATGGACGGACTGCTGACCATCGGCGAACTGGCGGCCCGCACCGGCGTCGCCACCTCGGCCCTGCGCTTCTACGAGGAGCGCGGCCTCATCCGCGCCGAGCGGACCGAGGCGGGGCACCGCCGCTACCCGCGGGCGGTGGCCCGCCGGGTCGCCTTCGTCGTCTTCGCCCAGCGCGTCGGGCTGACCCTGGAGGAGATCGGCGGCGAGCTCGCCAAGCTCCCCGCCGACCGGCCGCCGACCCGCCAGGAGTGGGGCCGCCTGTCGCGAACCTGGCGGGCCCGGATCGACGAGCGGATCGCCGAGCTGGAGCGCCTGCGTGGCGGACTCACCGAGTGCATCGGCTGCGGCTGCCTCTCGCTCGACCGCTGCGCCATCCTCAACCCTGGAGACCGCCTGGCGGAAAACGGGCCGGGGCCGCGACTGTGGCTCGGGGATGCGCGGCCGGGGCTCGACCGAGCCAAGACTGGAGGGCAAGGGGATGCGGCAGCCGAGCGCACGTGAAGCTCGCCCAACGAGGAGCACCCTAGCCGCCTGCCGCCCGTGCGCCTGACCGTCCTCGGCGGCAGCGCCGCCGGCCCGAACGCGGGGATGGGCTGCTCCGGCTATCTGGTCGAGACCGGCAGCTCCCGCTTCGTACTCGACCTTGGCCCCGGCACCCTACCGGAATTGCGGCGTCACGCCGACTTCCGGACCCTGGACGCGATCGTTGTCTCCCACATGCACGTCGACCACGTGCTCGACCTGCTGGCGCTCCGCCACGCCCTCGCCTACAACCCGGTGCCGCCACCCCGGCCGACACCCGTCTGGCTCCCGCCTGGTGGCGCCGAGCTCCTGATTCGCGCCGCCGCCCCCTTCGACACCTGCGACGAACCCGACACCTTTTCCCGCACCGTCGCCATCGCCGAGTACGATCCGCTGCGGCCCCTGCCGATCCGGGACGCCATCGTCACCTTCGCCCCGGCGGTCCATAACGTCCCGGCCTGGGCGATCCGGATCGAGGCGGGCGGCCGCGCCCTCGGCTACACCGGTGACACGGGTCCGGCGGCCGCCCTCGCGCCCTTCTTCCTCGGCGTCCGCCTGCTCGTTGCTGAGGCGACCCTGCTCGACCCCGGCGGAAACAACCCGGACCGTGGTTCGCTGACCGCGGAGGAGGCGGGAGCACTCGCCGCCGCGGCCGAGGCGGAGATTCTGGTGCTGTCGCACCTCTGGCAGGAACGAGGGTACGAGGCGTCCCGCATCCAAGCCGCGGCATCGTTCCGAGGGCGGCTGGAACTTGCACGGCCCGGCCTGGCGGTCGAGTGGTAGGACCGGTCAGGGGGCGAGTCATCAGACCCTGGTGGACCGCAGCATCATCTCCACGACGTGCCGCTTTCGCGCCGCCTTGAACGACGGTGCATCCGGATCCAGACCGAGTGCACGGACGAACGTCTCAGCGTGGACGGCAGGGAACCAGCAGAGCGCCAGCACATCGAGCAACAGGTGGGCAGGGTCCACCGGACGGAACGGCCCGCGAGCGAGGAGGTCGGCCGTTACCGCCAAGCCATCCTGCATCGCCCGGGTGAATCGCGATCCGCCCCTGCCATCGGGCACGGGGCCGAGGGCTTCCCGCTCGACGAGGCGCAGGAAGTTCGGGCGGGCATCGACGAAGTCGAACAAGCCCTCGATGGCGGCGGTCAGTTCCGCCTCCGGCCCTGCGCCGGACGCCACCGCCTCCGCCAACCTCCGTCCGACCACCGCGAGTTCTTCGTCAAAGGCCCGCTCGAGCACCGCTTCATAGAGCAGGGCCTTGGACCCGAAGAAATAGCCGGGGGTGCCTCGCGAGAAGCCTGCGACCCCGCCGATCTCTTGCAGGCTGGTCGATTCGTAGCCCTTGTCCGCGAAGAGCATTTCGGCCGCGTCGAGGATCTCCTGGCGGGTCCGCTCCGGATCGCGGCCCCGCGTGGCCGACCCTGGTTCGTCCATTTCGCCTGCTTCCGCGCGGAACAGGGACGGAGCGCCGCAGCCATCCCTGAGTCGGGCGACGCCTCCTCGCCCCTCGGGTGCGCACCGGAGTATCGCCGGGACCATCCCGGTCTGCACGTCCCGACGACGGGGTCGGTTGCCTGGCGATCGCGAAGTCCGCCGGCTGCCCGCCCATCGGGTGGCATCGTCCGCCGAATCACGTCAGACCAAGGCGGGGGCACCGCTCGAATCGGGGTCGGCCGAGATCGAGGCGACCACGTCGGCCCGCGGTCGCGCATTCCCGGCCGGGACGAACGCACGGATCAGATCAGCCAACCGCTGCGGCTGGTCCTCCGGCACGAACGCGCGCGAGCGGGGCAAGAATTCCAGGGTGGCGAACGGGAAGTCCCGCTGGAGGCGGCGAGCGAGGCGCGGCCGGAACAAGAAGTCGTCCCGCCCCCAGGCGAGGAGCACCGGCCGGCGGAAGCCGGCGAACGACTCGGCGGCTTCCAGGGTGTAGCGGTTCGAAACCGCCGCCAGGAACCGGGTCAGGTCGCGGCGGATCGCCGGGTCGCGCAACGGGTCGAGATAGGCGTCGAGCACCCACGACTCCTGGCGCCGGTGGGCGACCGTCCACATCACCGCCCGCCGACCGAAGCGGGTCCGGAGGAGACGTCCCAGCAGCGCCGTGAACCGCTCGCCGAAGAGCCGCGGCCCGTGGTGGACGAACCCGAACAGCTTGGGGAAAAACTCTTCGTAGGCGTCGCAGTTGGTCAGCACCAGCCGGCCGATCCGCTCCGGGTGGCGGGCGATCAGGATCTGGCAGATGGCGCCGCCGGTATCGTTCCCGACCAGGGTCACGTCCTGCAGATCGAGCGCCGCGAGGAAGTCGGCGAGGAGCCGGGCAACCCCCGGAGGCGTCAGATTCGCGCCGTCCCCCATCGGGATGGCGTGCCCGCCCAGCGGGAGATCGGGCACGACGCAGCGGAACCGGCCGTCGAGACCGGTGACGACATCCCGCCAGAGCGTGCCGTTGACGAGGATGCCGTGGACGAAGACGAGGATCGGCCCGCTCCCGGTGTCCCGGTAGCGGACCCTCCCCTGCGGCAGCCCCACCTCACGAATGCCGGGATCCGACCCAACGCCGGACATGCTCCACCTCCGCTCGCCGTGACTTCTCGTGCTCAATCGAGCTTGCTTGTCATTCAGCAAGTTATCACGGCGCGGATCGGTTGTCGAGGGATCGTCAGGGCAGCGCAACGCCACCGGCCGTTCGAAGACCTGGAAGCGACGTCCCGCCGGGAGAAAGAGTCCGGGTCCCTACCCGCTCGCCACCGACTCCCGCGCCCGGTAAGCCGCCGAGACGCTGGCGCCGGTGTGGATCCGCTGGATCGTCTCGCCGAGCAGGGAGCCGACCGAGAGGACCGTCAGCTTCGGCAGCCGCTTCGCCTCGGGGACGGCGATGCTGTTGGTCACCACCACCTCCTGGATCGGGCTCGCCGCCAGCCGCTCGACCGCCGGCCCGGAGAGGACCGGATGGATCGCTGAGGCGTAGACGGCCGCCGCCCCGTTAGCGAGGCAGACCTCGGCCGCCTGGGTGATCGAGCCGGCGGTGTCGATCTCGTCGTCGACGATGACGACGGACCTCCCGGCCACGGAACCGATCAGGTTCAGCACCTCGGACTTGTCCCGGTTGCCGATCCGTCGCTTCTCGATGATCGCCAGCGGGGCGTCGATCGCCTCCGCGAAGTTGCGTGCCCGCTTGGTGTTCCCGAGGTCGGGCGAGACGACGACCGGGTCAGTCAGCCGCTTCTGGGCGAAGTGCTCCGCCACAAGCTGCATCGCGCTCATCTCATCGACCGGGACGTCGAAGAACCCCTGGATCTGGCCGGCGTGGAGGTCGAGCGTCAGCACCCGGTCGGCGCCCGAGACTCCGACCAGCTTGGCGACGAGGCGGGCCGTGATCGGCACCCGCGGCTGGTCCTTCTTGTCCGTGCGGCCGTACCCGAAGTACGGGATCACCGCCGTCACCCGCCCCGCCGAGGCCCGCTTGATGGTGTCGACCATGATCAGCATTTCCATGATCGAGTCGTTGATCGGCGCCGCGAACGACTGGACGACGAAGACATCGTTCTCGCGGACGCTCTCCCCGATCCGGACGAAGGTGTTGTCGTTCGCGAACTTGAAGACGTCGGCCCGGCCGAGCGGGATGCCGATGTAGGCGCACATCTCGTCGGCCAGCTCCGGGTTGGCGTTGCCGGCGAAAATCGTCAGTTGGCCGTAATTTCCTGCCACTCCCCACCCCGCTCGGCGCGCGCCGTTCCCCGCCTGGGTCCACCGAGCGGGCCGCACCCGCCGACACGACCATCCTAGCCGGATTCGGCCGCCGCCGCGTCGGACCCGACCGCTCCGCTGGCCGTCAGCCGGCGCAGGGCATCGGCGGCGGCGGCCTGCTGGGCGTCCCGCTTGCTGCCGCCGCTGCCGGAGCCGAGGACCGTCTCGGCGATCGCCACCTCGACCGTGAACCGCTGGGCGTGGGCCGGTCCTTCGGCGGTGAGGGTCCGGTAGTGCGGGCCTTGCCGGTAGCGCTCCTGGAGCAGCTCCTGGAGGATGCCCTTCGGGTTCGCCACGCCCTGGCCGTGGTCGAGGATCGCCGCCGCGTCGCGGTCGAGGAACCGGGCCAGGAACCGCCGGGCCGCCTCGTAACCGCCGTCGACCGCGATCGCGCCGACGACCGCTTCGAAGGCGCCCGCCAACATCCGGTCGCGGGCGCCCTCACTGGGGCGCTCGCCGTGGCCCAGGTAGAGGCACTCGCCGAGCTTCAGCTCCCGCGCCCAGCGGACCAGCGTCTCGGCCCTGACGAGGGCGACCCGGTGCCGGGTCAGCGTCCCCTCGTCGGCGGCCGGGTCACGCTGGTAGAGGTACTCGGCGGCGATGGCGCCGAGGGCGGCGTCGCCGAGGAACTCCAGCCGCTCGTTGGTTCGGACCGCCGCCTCGGCCGGGTTGCCGCCGGCGGCGACGACATCCTGGATCACGGAGCGGTGGGTCATCGCCAGCCGGAGCAGACCGATGTCGCGGAAGGAAACGCCGAGGGCGGTCGCCAGCCGTTCCAGCCGCGCCTCGTCCTCGCGGATCTCGTCGGACTCCGCCAGTGGCGGCTGGAGCGGCGGCGACACGATCTGCTCGGCGCGTGGGGTCGCGATCGGCCGAAACCGTTTCCGCCGGCGGGTCGCCCGCGGTGCCCCCGATGCGGTGCCGAGACGGTCCGCGTCCGTCGTCACCGGCTCATCTGGCCGAGAGCGGCGTCGAGGTCGAGCTCGACCGACCGGGCAACGCCGGCCAGCCGGTCCCAGTTGACCCGGAGGTGGTACACGTAGTGGAGCGGTTCGGTCTCCTCGGTGCGCGATTCCGCCAGGTCGAAACTGACGAGGAAGCGGATCAAGGCGTCGGCCATCGCGTTCTCGTCCGGCCGCCGGTCGTCGAGCGCCAGCTCTCCCCGGCCGGCTCGCCGCGCCTGCCAAGCGGCCAGCAGCCCGAGCCGGAACGGCTCGGCGAGGGCATCGGCCCGCTCGCGCTCCCGCTGTCCCACCTCTTCCTTCTCGGTCTCGATCTCGCCGCCCGACTCCGAGGCCGGTGCGTTGAGGTCGATGTCCTTCTGCTCATCGACCACCACGTACTGGCTCACGATGTAGTCGAGCAGCCCGCGAATCCGATCCGGCACGTCCGGCCTCCCTCCCGCCGAGTCACCCGGCGCCGGCGGTGTTTCGCCGCGGTCCCCCTCCCCGGCTCGCCATTATAGGAACGTCGCCGCCGATCCATGTCGCGGCGTCAGGTCGCGGCTCGGCGACCGGGGTGCCGCGTCCGTCCGGTGTCGCCTCCGGCGGGTCCCCGACCCCGCAGGGCCGCGTCATCTCCGGGATCGTCACGAATCGGTAGCCCTGGGCGCGCAGGTCCTCGATGATCCAGGGCAGCGCCACCGCCGTCGTCTCGGTGCTGGCAGCGGCGTCGAGGTGCAGCTCGACGATCGCGCCGTCGTAGACCTGGGCCATCACCCGCTGGTGGATATCGGCGGCCGACACCTCCGGGTTCCAGTCGGCGGTGTCCACCGTCCAGCCGACCGTCAGGTAGCCGAGGCGGTCGGCGAGGTCGTCGATCCGGTCATCGCTCGCCCCGGCGAACCCCGTCAGATACGGCGCCGGCGGTTCGCCGAGCACCCGCAGGAAGGCCTCTTCGGCGCCCCAGAGATCGGCCTTGACGCCGGCGTCGTCGCGCAGCGTCAGTTCGGGCGGCCAATTGCCGTGGCTGCCGATCGGGTGGCCGGCGGCGGCGATCCGGCGGGCGGAGACGGGATCCCAGTCGAGCCACCAGCCCATCATGAACATCGTCGCGTCGGTGTCGGAGGTCTCGAGCGTATCGAGGATGTCGAAGGCGGGCTCGAACCCGACGCCGATGTTGAAGATGAGGGCGACCCGGCGGCAACCCGGCTCGCCGGCGACAAAGGCGCCCTCGCCGGCTCTCGCCGGTTCGCTCCCACCGGGCAACGCCGCCCCGATCACCAGGGCCGCCACAACCAGGGCTGCCCGCCAACCCACCCGCATCCACGTCTCCCCTGGTCCACGCTTGCCTGTTCCGAACGACACCAAGCCGCTCACCCGATGGGCTCGGTGACCGCGACGCGACGGCAGCTTCCGAGCAACAACTGGTGCCTGGCGGTCACTGATTCCAGCCGGACCACTATGGAACACCAGGGGCCGGAGCGTCACCCGGCAGCAGTCGCATCCGCTGCTGCCTGCATCATCGACCGGTGCCGCTTGCCCACCCGGCCCCGCTGCCGTATAACCCCGACCAATCGGAACAAGGCGAGCCGCGCGACCGCCCACCCCCAACCGCCGGGCGGCCCGGGACCCTCACGGAGGAGGAGACGATGTCGGCGACCGACACGATGGCGAGCGCCGCCCTGGCGGACCTCGACGGCGACAAGCTGCGCCCGATGTACGAGCGGATGGTCCAGATCCGGGTCTTCGAGGAGCTGGCGGGCAAGAACTTCGCGGCCGGTCTCGTCCCCGGTTTTGTCCACCTCTACGCCGGCGAGGAGGCGATCGCCGTCGGCGTCTGCTCCCACCTCACGGACAAGGACTTCATCACCTCGACCCACCGCGGCCACGGCCACTGCATCGCCAAGGGAGTCGACATCCCGGGCATGGTCGCCGAGCTGATGGGCAAGTCAACCGGGGTCTGCAAGGGCAAGGGCGGCTCGATGCACATCGCCGACGTCGACAAGGGGATGCTCGGCGCCAACGGCATCGTCGGCGGGGGCTTCCCCCTCGCCTGCGGCGCCGCCCTCACCGCCAAGACGTTGAAGACTGGAGGCGTCGCCGTCTGCTTCTTCGGCGACGGTGCCTCCAACCAGGGCACCTTCCACGAAGGACTGAACCTGGCCGCCATCTGGAAGCTGCCGGTCGTCTTCGTCTGCGAGAACAACGGCTACGCCGAGGCGACCCCGGTCCACTACCACTGCTCGGCGACAGACATCGCCAACCGGGCCGGCGGCTACGAAATCCCCGGCATCGTCGTCGACGGGCTCGACCTCTTTGCCGTCTACGAAGCGGCCGGCGAGGCAATCGCCCGCGCCCGTCGCGGCGAGGGGCCGACCCTGCTGGAAGCCAAGACCTACCGCTTCTACGGTCACTTCGAGGGGGACCAGGTCACCTACCGGACCTCGGAGGAGCTGGCCCGCTACCGCGACCGCGACCCGATCCAGGCCGTCCGCACCTTCATGGTCGCCCGCGGCGTGGCCGCCGCCGAAGAGCTCGACGCGATCGACGCAGGCGTCGCCCATCTCCTCGACGAGTCGTGGGAGGCCGCCAAGGCCGCCGCCTTCCCGGCGACGGAGGAAACGCTGACGGACGTGTACGTGCGGTACTAGCGGAGAGGGGATAGCCGATCGAAGATAGGAGACGACGTTCGGCCACCCCGCCTCCGCGTTCTCCTATCCCCTACGCCCGATCCCCTATCCGCTATCGGAGGGTAGCCATGGTTGCGACAGCAGAGGCGCCGGCGGCGACGCGCCAGATGACCTATCAGCAGGCGATCAACGAGGCGATGCAGATCGCGATGCGCGAGGACCCGACGGTGGTCCTGATGGGCGAGGACGTCGCCGGCGGCGCCGCCGTCGACCACCTCGCCAACGAGGACGCCTGGGGCGGTCCGATGGGCGTCACCAAGGGGCTCGTCCAGGAGTTCGGGCGGGACCGCATCCTCGACACGCCGATCACCGAGGCGGGCTTCATCGGCGCCGCCGTCGGTGCCGCCGCGACCGGTCTGCGGCCGATCGCCGAGCTGATGTTCGTCGACTTCTTCGGCTGCTGCATGGACCAGATCTTCGATCAGGGAGCCAAGCTCCGCTACATGTTCGGCGGCAAGGCGCGCTGCCCGCTGGTGATCCGGACGATGATCGGCGCCGGGGTCAGCGCCGCCGCCCAGCACTCCGGCTGCCACTACTCCGTCTTCACCCACATGCCCGGGATCAAGGCGGTCGTTCCCTCGACCCCGGCCGACGCCAAGGGGCTGCTGCTCAGCGCGATCCGCGACGACGACCTGGTGATGTTCTTCGAGAACAAGGTCCTCTACGCCTCCAAGGGCGAGGTGCCGGAGGGCAACGAGGGGATCCCGCTCGGCGTCGCCGACATCAAGCGGGAAGGGAGCGATGTCACGGTCGTCGCCATCTCGCGGATGGTCCAACAGGCGCTCACCGCCGCCGCCGCCCTGGCCCGAGAGGGGATCGAGGTCGAGGTCGTCGACCCTCGGACCCTCTCGCCGCTGGACGAAGGGACGATCCTCGAATCGGTCGCCAAGACCCATCGGCTGGTGGTCGTCGACGAGGACAATCCCCGCTGCAGCGCTGCCGCCGACATCGCGGCGATGGTGGCCGACAAGGGGTTCGACACCCTCGATGCCCCGATCAAACTCGTCACCGCACCCCACACACCGGTCCCGTTCAGCCCTCCCCTCGAGCAGTTCTACGTGCCGAGCCCGGAGAAGATCGCGGAGACGGTGCGGGGGATGTTCTAGGGCGTC
>CADCWF010000091.1 GCA_902806345.1 uncultured Thermomicrobiales bacterium | reverse complement strand
AGGCGAACGCCGGGGATGAGGGGACCGCAACCGAGCCGCCGTCGACGAGGTCTCCTCGGGGCAGAAGCACGGCTTGCCGTTCCCGGCCGGCCCGCTATCCTGCTGCCGTCGGCGTCGTCCACCAGCCGGGGAGATCCGAATCCATGACCGACCAGACCGGGTTCGAGACCGCGTTCCAGATGGACACCTCGGCGATCAAGGTCGGCGCCGGGGCGACCCGCGAGGTCGGCGCCGATATGGCCCGGCTCGGCTGCAAGCGGGTGCTCGTCTTGACCGACTCGCGGCTCGCGGAGCTGGAGCCGGTCGCGGTGGCGATGACGGCGCTGCGGGGGGCGGGGGTCGAGGCCGAGCTCTTCGCCGGGGTCCGGGTCGAGCCGACCGACGCCTCCTTCGCCGAGGCGATCGGGGTCGCCACGGAGGGGCGCTTCGATGGCTTCGTCGCGGTCGGCGGCGGCTCGACGATCGACACCGCCAAGGCGGCCAACCTCTACAGCACCCACCCGGCGCCGCTGCTGACCTACGTCAACCCGCCGGTCGGCGAGGGCGTGCCGGTGCCCGGACCGCTGAAGCCGCTGGTTGCGATCCCGACCACCGCCGGCACCGGCAGCGAGACGACCGGGGTGGCGATCTTCGACCTGGAGGCGATGCACGCCAAGACCGGCATCGCCCACCGGGCGCTGCGCCCGGCGCTGGGGATCGTCGATCCCGACAACACCCGGATGCTGCCGCCGATGGTCGCGGCCTGTTCCGGCCTGGACGTGCTGAGCCACGCCCTGGAGAGCTACACCGCGCTGCCCTACCACAAGCGCCCCGCCCCTCCCTCGCCGGCGCTCCGCCCGGCCTACCAGGGCGCCAACCCGGTCAGCGACGTTTGGGCGGCCGAGGCGATCCGGATGCTCGCGGCCAACCTCGAGCGGGCGGTCGACGACCCCTCCGACGCCGAGGCGCGTGGCCAGATGCTGCTCGCCTCGGCGTTCGCCGGGATCGGCTTCGGCAACGCCGGCGTCCACCTCCCCCACGGCATGAGCTACCCCGTCTCGGGGATGGTCCGCTCCTTCGTCCCGGCGGGCTACCCGCCGGAGCGGCCGCTGGTGCCGCACGGGATGTCGGTGATCCTGAACGCCCCGGCCGTCTTCCGCTGGACGGCCCAAGCGGACCCCGCCCGCCACCTGGAGGCCGCCCGCCTCCTCGGTGCCGAGACGCGGGGGGCAGGGCCGGGGGACGCCGGCGAGATCCTGGCCGGCGAGTTGATCCGGATCATGCGGCGGGTCGGGATGCCGAGCGGGCTGACGGCGGTCGGCTTCACCGAGGCGGACATCCCGGCGCTGGTCGCGGGCACGCTGCCGCAGCACCGGGTGACCAAGCTCTCGCCGAGGCCGGCGGACGCCGAGGATCTGGAGGCGCTGTTCCGGAGGGCTATGCGCTCCTGGTGAGCGGGGCCGGCTCCACCCAATCTACGGCCGGGTCCGACTCTCCGCTCAGGGCTGGCCCGCCTGCGGAACATCTCGCCGGCCCGATCGTTCCCGTTCCGCCTCCGGTGTCCCCTGATCCATGCCCAAGACCGGGCTCGCCGACGCCGAGCCGGCAGTCGGCGCAATCATCTCGAGCGCCCGGCCTTGCCCCTTGGCCTGTACTCGGGCAACGGCGACCGATGTCCCGAGTCGACGACCCTCCATGTCCTCGGCGACGAGCGGGACGCCCGTACCCAGCTGCCGGATGCCGACCTCGATGGTCGCCCCCTCGGACAGGTCGGGCGGGAAGTCGACGGCAACCGGCTGCTCCCAAGCGGCCGCGTTCGGGGGTGGGTCGAGCCGGGTGACGGCGACCGATTCAGGCACGCCCTGGCGCGACACCGTCGAGACCACGATCTCGAGCCCGGCCCGGTTTGCGCCCCCCTTCTTCCGCCGTGACAGGACGGCGGTCAGGGTGGTTGGGTTGGGCCGCCCCTCGTCCGGCGGGACGACCGCGGCAAGAGTCAGGGTGCCGTCCCAAACGGTCGCGGGGGCCGGTGGTTTGAGCATGGGGAGCGGGATCGGTTCCTCTTGGAGGCCGTAAACCCAGAAGTAGGTGAGGCCCTGCAGCGAGACCGTTGTCAGGAGATGGTCCGCTGGCCCAGGTGGCGGGCTGCCGCTCCAAGGGCCTTTTTCGTTGCGCTGCTGGCCGGAGATGGTGTGGACCTCGGCGTCGGCCGCGACCCATGCCCGGATCGCCTCGACCGCATCGCGGAGACCGTCCCGACGGCCGGTCTCCTCCGCCCGCTCGACGGTCAGCACCTCGCCACTGAAGAACGGACCCAGCTTGTCGGGGTCGGCGATGATCCGGAGGGTCTCGCCGCCGGGCAGCGCCTCCAGAGCGGCGGCGAGGTCGGCATAACCCTCGCCGCGCCCGACCATCATCACCCCCTGGGCCGCGGCCGCGCCCCCGAGGAGCGGGTTGTAGTAGCTCAAGTAGTAGGGGTAGGTGGGCAGCGACACGGCAAACTGGGAGCCGACGGCGACCGCGGCCAGGAGAGCAGGAACGATCGTCGAGATTTGCCGGCCAAGGAAGCGCCCCCTCACCGGTAGGGCTCGAGCGACCGCAACCCAGCCCCACCCGGCGACGATCGCCAGCGCCGGGAAGACGGGCAAGAGGTACCGGTCAAACTTCTTCGCCTCGGCCGTGACGCCGAGCGCGAACAGCATGGCGAACACCACCAGAACCGCGACGGTGGCGCGATCGGCCGAGCGGACCAGCGTTCGCCCGCGCGGCATCGCCAACAGCAGGCCGGCGAGAAGCAGTCCGACGAGCACTGCCGGGGTGGTCCGCCAAAGGTAGTTGATCAGGTAGAAGCTCGCACCCGGATCCTGGTCGGTGACCCGGCCGTCGAAAAAAACGGGGTTGGCGTGGGCGGCGTCCGCGAGTCCCTGGGCTCCGACGGTAGTCGCCAACAGGGTTCCGGCCGGGTCCACGATCATTGCCGGCCAAAGGAGGGAGAAGGTGGCGGCCGCTGCGGCGGCCCAGACCGCAAGCCAGCCGAGCGCTCGTCCCGCTGCCAACCTGCCCGGCAAGCTGCGGCGCCGGATATCGGCGACCATCAGCCCGAGGACCACGAGACCGACGACCGGGACGAGGACCAGGCCGGACATGCGAGTCAGGCAGGCGAGGCCGGCGAATGCCCCCGCGAGTGCCATGTCATGCAGGTGACGACCCCGGAGGGCAAACACCATGGTCTGGGCCACGGCCAGCAGGAGCAGCGCCGCCGAAAGGCCATCGAGGTGGAGGAGGCGAGAGTGCGCCGTTGTGAACGGGTCGACGGCCACGAGGAGCCCTCCCGCCAGCGCCGGTAACCACCCGAGGATGCGGGCGAATGCCGCGGCCGCGAGACCGAGCGCGGCGCCGATCGCCACGACCAGCACCGTTCGCAGGAGGACGAGCATCCGGAACGGCTCGACGCCGCGTTGCTCCAGCGTCGGCCCGATCGCCTTTGCCGGCTTCGACCCGAGTTCGTTGGCGTCGTCGCCGAGTTGGCGGCCGACCTCGGCGGCATAGGGGCGGTCGCCGATCCAATAGCCGAGGGCTCCGAGCCAGGTGACCGTGACCCCGGGGTGGGAGAACTGGTACGTATGCTCCCAGTCGCGATCGTGCAGGGCCTGGTAGAAGTTGGCCGAGCGGCCGAGCCAAAGCTCCTCGTCGGTCGTTACGAGACGGTCGATTCCGGGCAGACGGAACACGATCGCAACGATGACCACGAGCAGTCCGACGCCGACCGGCCCCGGCCACCGAGCCGCGACCACGATCGGTGGGGTCGGGGACGGGTCGATCCCGTCCGGCTTCACCGCCATCGCCGCATCCACCCCGTCGTGGCGAGCGGTCCGATCCATCCGTTCCTCCGCCGTGGACGCTCGGGGCCGTGCGGCCCCTGCCGTGCGCCCGAATGCCCGTTGCCGCTACGAAGGATTTCTCCAACCGCCGACCCGGTTCGGGCGAAGGCGCCCCGGGTAGTCGGCATCCGTCATCGGCGGTCGACCGGCCGGTCGACCGTCACCGTCCGGCTCAGGCCGTTCGCGTCGGTCGCCGTCAGCCGGATCTCGAGCCGCCAGTCGGCGATCGACGTGCCCCGCGGCGTCGGCGGCAGCACGACCTCGGCCTCGCCGCCGACAGCCTCGCCCACCGCCGTCTCCGTGCCGTCGGCCTGCCGCAGCAGTACCGTCCAGGCGAGCCCGTCGCCCGGCACCGGGGCGCCGCGACCGTCCAGGGCTTCACCGCCGAGCCGGACGACGCTCCCGAGCGGCATAGCCTTGCCGACGGCCGGCGCCAGGATGCGCGGCAGCGGTGGCACCTCGTCCGGGCCGGCGAATCGGAGCTCGTAGGCGGCCCGGCATCCGACGCTACGGCAGCGGACGAGTGCCTCCAGGCGGGCAGAGAGCTCGACCAGGCGGGCGGGGTCGACGCCCGCCGAGAGGTTCTCGAGTTGGTGCGGGTCCGCTGCGAGATCGTAGAGTTCGGTCTCGCCGGTGGCGTACTCGACGTAGACCTCCTCCGCGGTTCGCAGGGCGTTCCAGGCCGGGGCGCGGACGCCGTGCCGGCCCAACGCCGACGACGCCTCCGGGTCGCCCTCGTCCAGCCGGTCGCCGCCCAGCCGGTCACCCTCCCGCGGCAGGAAGTACTCGACCAGCACCGACCGCCGCCAGGCATTGTCACCGGGGTCGCCGGCGAGCAGCGGCACGAGGGAGCGCCCGTCGACAAACTCCGGCGCCGCGGCGCCGGCCAGAGCGGCGAACGTCGGCGCCAGGTCGGCGTTCGTCGCGACCCGCTCCTCGATCCGGCCGGCCTCGACGCCGGGACCGCGGACGACCAGCGGCACCCGGATCGACTCTTCGTGCGGGGTCGCCTTCTCGATCGCCTGCCGGTGTTCGCCCATGTTGAAGCCGTTGTCGGAGGTGAAGACGACGAAGGTGCGATCGAGCGCCCCGGCTTCCTCGACGGCGGCGACGACCGCGGCGACCAGTTCGTCGGCCGCCTGGAGCGACTGCAACCGGCCGCGCTGCAGCTCGTCGAGCTCCGCGACCTCCTCGTCCGTCAGCGCGGGAGAATCGCGGATCCAGGTCGGTTTGTCCAAGACGTCCGCTTCGTCGAAGGCGGGGCTTCGTGGCGCTTCCGTGTCGGCGAACAGCCCCTCGTGACGGGGCGCCGGTTTTGCCGGCGTATGGGGCGCCCGAGGCGCGATGTAGGCGAAGAACGGGCGGTCGTCGGCTGCCGTCCGCCGGACGAAGTCGACGGCGTGGCCCGCGTAGATGTCGGTCGAGTACGCTCGGTCCCGGCCGGTGTAGGTCACCAACTCGCCGTTCTCGTTGAGGCTGGGTTTGAGGTAGCCGACCCCGCCATGCTCCCCCTCGCCCTCGGCGGCGGCATACCAGTCGTCCCACCCGGCGGGGACATGGGTCGGCGTGGCACCGTCTGGGTAGCCGTTGAGGTACTTGCCGACGAGCCCCGACCTGTAGCCCACGGCCTGGAGCCAGGTGGCGACCGTCGAGGTTTCGAGGTCCAGCTCGGCGAACCGGGCGTGGCCGCCGAACTCGCCGCTGCTCCGCAGGAGGCCGTGGTTGTGGGCGTACTGACCGCGGAGGATCGACGCCCGGGCCGGGGCACAGCCCGGGAGCGTGGTGAGGCAGTTGGCGAAGCTGACGCCGCGCTCGACGAGCAGCCGCTGCACATTCGGCATCGACGCGACCGCGCGGGTATCGAGGTCGTCGAGCACGATGATGACGATGTTCGGCCGGACGGCCGCGGGCTCGGGTGTCGATGACTGAGCGACCACGGTCTCGTCGCCTGGGCAAGCAGCCATGAGGGGAGCCATGGCAGCCAGGCGGAGCAGCGCGCGACGGGGGAACGAAGCGGTTGACATCGGTCGGGCATCTCCCTGGAAGGACCAGCCGCAGTCGCCGCAGCCGGGGAGGTCGTTCAGACCGCGAACTGTTCGGTCCGGATGTCGACGGGACCGACTTGTCTCGACGGGTTGACGGTCGCCTTCCAGCGGCGCCTCCACCGGGGGGTGGCGCCGGTAGGGCTAACCCGTTGGACGATCGCCCGCAGGCGTCTGGACGGGATCGGCCGTCGTGCGATCACGGCTGCGAGGGGTGCGCCTCCCCTCCCGTTGGGGAGCGTCGCGGTCCTCTGCCGCCGGTCGCGCCCGGCCCACCCGCGGGGTTGCCGCCCGGAGACCCTCCTCGTCCCGTGCCGCGTCCCCGCCGGCGCGCGGCGTCGCCGCCACACGCGGCCGGTCGGGTGCCGCGGCCGGCGCCTTCGCCGTCGGGGACGCGGCGTTACTCCCCGGCCGCTGGCCCAGGATCTCGAGCGTGACCGATTCGCCGGCGGAATAGTAGTGGCCCCGATCCGCGCTGACGACCTCCAGCGTCAAGGTGTGCAGCCCCACCGGAAGCGCCTCGGCCGGGATGGTGGCCCGGAACGGGACGCCGGCGACGGCGGCCGGGCGGGCAAAGCGGTCGCCCCGGACGGCCACCTCGCCATGGAGCGCGACGAGGCGCCGGTCGTCGACCGCGACGACAACGCCCCCGATCTGCCCCACCGGGAGCCCGACCGACCCAGCGACGACCAGCGGGTCCTCCTCGGTCGGGAGCGAGATCGGGGCGCTTTGGGACGGCTTGACGCGCTCCGCCCCGACGCGGTCGATCGTTCCCTCGACGACCGCCGCCGGGGCGAGGCCGCCGAGGTCCGGTGCCGGCGGGTCGCGGAAGACGGCCATCTGGTGCGCTTCGAGGAAGGCCGCGTTGCGCCGCACGGAGTTGGCGCTCGGCGAGTACAGGAGGAGGCAGTCGTCGCTCGCCAGCCGGTAGTGCTCGACGCACCCCTGGTTCTGGCGCTCCGCGGTTTGCCAGTTGGCGGCGGCATCGAGGCTGGAGACGTTGGCCCGGACGAGCCCGACGACGATCACCGCCACGGCCACCGCGGCCGTTCCGGCGGTTGCCGCCGTCAATCGCGTGCCTGACCGGTCCGGATCGAGCCGCCTCGCCAGCCAGAGGCGCGTCGCCACGGTCGCCACGACGGCGACCAGGGCACCCCACCAAAGGACGGAGAGCGCCTGGTACCGGGAAGAGAGCGGTCCCTCCCGGCTGCCAAGGGCGGTCAGCAGGGCGCATCCTCCGGCAAAGAGGGCCAACCCCACCCAGCCGACCAGACACTGCACGTCCCCCCGCTCGGGGCGCCACAAGAACCTGGCGGCGAGCAAGGCGCCGAACCCGAGGGTGACGCCGAGCGATCCGGCGACCTGGGCGAGGACGAGGTCGTCCGGGAAGAGCGGGGCGCCGAGGTAGGCGACGACTGTACCGGGCACCTCCGCGAGGACCAACGAGGACGAGGCGTCGCCCGGGAAGCCGACCGCGTAGGGAACGATGGTTGCCGCCGCGCAGGCGAGCCAGATCGCGGCAAAGCGGCGCCCAGCTATCCAGACCGCCGGCAGGAACGCCACCCACGCGACGAGACCGCCGAGGGAGGAGAGGGAGGCGACGAGCGCGGCACCGACCGCAAGGGCGAACCGGCGGTTCGTGACCGGACGGGCGATCAACGCATAGGCGCAGAGCGCGGCGCCGAACCCCGTCCAGATCTTGTCGGTGAACGGTTTGAGCCAGTTGTGGTACCGGGCGAGCGACAGGATCAAGAGCGACAGGGGGACGACGAAGGCGGCGGTCAGCGTCGATGAGCGGAAGGTGGTGCGGGCGGCGAGCAGCAGGAACCAGGCGGAGGCGACGGCGACGAGCACGTTGAAGCTCATCAGCACCTGGCGGTGCCAACCCGTCGCCTCGATCAGGGCTAGGGTGGTGAGCCGGGGGACGACGATGCGGTGCTCGTTGTGGAACGCCCAGAAATCGCCGGGTCCGAGCTCGCCGTCGGCGACGGCGCGGACGATCCTGGTCATCGCCCATTCGTCGTTCACCGGGACATCGGCCGAGCGCGTCCAGATCACCCAGAGGATGACGGCGAGCTGGGCGACCGGAACGAGGAGAACGAGCCATCTCAGGGCCTGCCGGGGGCCGGAACTGACCGGGTTCGCCACGCGCTTCTCTCCTCCTGGCACCGCGAAACCGCTGGCCCAAGGCGGCATCGGGCGGAATGGGCGGGGGCGCGGGGTTGGAGGGAACGGACCGGATGGCCGATGATACAGGACCACCGGCGGGAATGCCGGTCTCGTGCCGCGGCCACGGCCGTCGTCGGGTCGGGTTTCGATGACCGTGCCGGGCCTGCGCGAGGGTAACGGAACGGGAGGCGGCGGTGACGGACGGCGAAGGGGAGCGGACCCGCAAGATCCTGCGGGCACTCGAGGCGGACGCGCGGCGGACGCCGGCCGACCTGGCGGCGCTGGTCGGGATCGGCTCCGACGAGGCGGCCAATATCGTCGCCGGACTGGAGCGGCGCGGGGTGATCCGTGCCTACCGGACGGTCGTCGACTGGGACCGGGTCAGCCCGGACCGGGTCGTCGCCTTCATCGACGTCAGCGTCACCCCGCAGCGGGACGTCGGCTTCGACCAAGTGGCCGCCCGCATCTACCGCCACCCCGAGGTCCGCTCGGTCCACCTCGTCTCGGGCGGCCACGACCTGCGGGTGGTGGTCGAGGGACCGACGATCCGGGAGATCTCCGCCTTCGTCGGCGAGAAGCTGGCCCCGATCGACCACGTCACGGCGACCAACACCCACTTCCTGCTGAAGGCGTACAAGGAAGAACACAGTATCCTCGTCGAGGAGCCGGCCGACGACGACCGGCTGGCGGTGACGCCGTGAGGCGAGTCGTGAGTCGTGAGTCGTGAGTCGTGCCGAGTACCGGGAGCGTGCCCGACCGCGACCACCCCACGACTTACGACTCACAAGGGGGGAGCACCGGTGAGACTCGCGCGGAGTGTCGAGGCGATCCCTCCGTCGGGGATCCGGAAGCTGTTCGATGTCGTCGCCCAGATGGACGATGTCGTCTCGCTCGGCGTCGGCGAGCCGGATTTCGGGACCGCCTGGCGGGTCCGCGAGGCGGCCATCTACGGCCTGGAGCGGGGCCGTACCTCCTACACCGGCAACAGCGGGCTGCTGGAGCTGCGGCAGGCGGTGGCCGCCCACCTGCGGCGCCGCCACGGCCTCGGCTACGAGCCGGAGGGGGAGATCCTGATCTCGGTCGGCGTCAGCGAGGCGCTCGACCTCGCCATGCGAGCGCTGCTGGACCCCGGCGACGAGGTGATCGTGCCGCAGCCGTGCTACGTCGCCTACCAGCCGTGCGTCGCCCTGGCCGGCGGCGTGCCGGTGGCGGTCGGGACCACGGCCGCGGAGGGATTCGTGCCGTCGGCGGAGGCGCTGCGGGCCGCGATCGGGCCGCGGACGCGGGCGATCCTCCTCAACTACCCAGGCAACCCGACCGGCGCTGTGCCCGACGAGGCCGCCCTCCGCGCGATCGCCGCCGTCGCCGCCGAGCATGATCTGGTCGTCGTCTCCGACGAGATCTACGACCGCCTCTCGTACGACGCGCCCCACGTCGCCTTCGCCACCCTGCCGGGGATGCGGCAGCGGACGCTGCTGCTCAACGGGTTCAGCAAGACCTACGGGATGACCGGCTGGCGGGTCGGCTACGCGGCGGGGCCGGAGCCCCTGATCGCGGCGATGACCAAGATCCACCAGTACACCGCCCTCTGCGCCAGTCGCCAGGCGCAGGAGGCGGCGATCGAGGCGCTGCGGGTGCCGGACCGCGACGTGCAAGCGATGGTCGACGACTACGACGGCCGGCGCCGCCTCTTCGTCGGCGGCCTGAACCGGATCGGGCTCCCCTGCCACCTGCCCCAGGGGGCCTTCTACGCCTTCCCCTCGATCGCCCAGACCGGGCTCTCGGCGGAGGCGTTCGCGGAGCGGCTGCTGCTGGAGGGCCGGGTCGCGGTGGTGCCGGGCACCGCCTTCGGCGCCGGCGGCGAGGGGCACATCCGTTGCTCCTACGCGACCGCGCTGCCGAAGCTGGAGGAGGCCCTCGACCGGATGGAGCGGTTCGTCCAGACGCTGCCCGGCGTGGTGCCCACTGTTGCCACCGGCGTTGCCGGGTAGGGCCGACCGGCATCGCCCCGGTGGTGGTCGGCCGACCGCCGACGGCGACCGCGGCCCGAGCGGGAGCGATGCGCGGGAGTTGGCACCGATCCTGCACCTCCCCTGCGGGGAATGCGCATGGAGGAGGCAGCAATGGATCCAACCAACGCGGGGAGCGCGACCGGAGGCGGGACGAGGGAGCCGAACCGCTCCGACCCGAGCGAGTCGGCGTTCGACATCCGGTCGGGCGACGGCCCTTCCGCGGCCCAACGCGGTCGGGAGTTGGCGACCGCCGGGCCGCCCGGCCACACCGGCGAGAGCGGGTCGGCGGTGCTCGACAAGGGGCTCCACCGGAGCCTGCCGAGCCTGACCGAAGACGAACTGCGGCGTCTCTCGGTGCTGGAGCCAGGGACCGCGCTGGACCAGGGCGGCGTCTACCTCGACCTCAACCACCTGGACGCCGGTCCAGTCACCGCCTTCGGCGAGCAGATCGCCACCCCCGACAACCGGTTCGTCTCCAAGAAGGAGACCGACTACGAATTGTGGAACCGGCTGACCGGGCGCGACACCGACGGCGACGGGGTGCCCGACCCCGGAGCCTGATCGTGCCCGGTGCTCCCCGGGCCCCAGTTGCCCCAATACTTCCGCCGGGATAGTATTGCTCCCCTGAGCGACGGGGCGAGCACCAGGCGGGGTCGGGATGGGGATTGGGCAGGGGCGAGCGGAGCGGGCGCGGCCCCACTACGCCTGGGTCGTCTTCGCCGTGACGTTCGTCACGCTCCTCGGCGCCGCCGGGTTCCGCTCGACGCCGGGCGTCCTGATGGTGCCGCTGGAGCAGGAGTTCGGCTGGAGCCGGGCGACCGTCGGCTTGGCCGTCTCGGTCAACCTGCTCCTGTTCGGCTTCTCCGGTCCGTTCGCCGCCGCGCTGATGCTCCGCTTCGGCATCCGCCGCGTCGTCTGCTCAGCCCTGGCCGCCATCGCCGCCGGCGCCCTCCTGACGACCCAGGCCGACCAGCCGTGGCAACTCGTCCTGCTCTGGGGCGTCGTCGTCGGCCTCGGCGCCGGCTGCATGGCGACGGTGCTGGCGGCGACGATCGCCAACCGCTGGTTCGTCGAGCGGCGAGGCCTCGTCCTCGGGCTACTGACGGCGGCCAGCGCCACCGGCCAACTCGTCTTCCTGCCGACGCTGGCCTGGCTGACGACCGATGTCGGTTGGCGGTGGGCGGCGGTGGCGACCGCGACCGGTGCCCTGCTGGTCATTCCGCTCGTTGCCAGGTTCCTGCGCGACTGGCCGCGCGAGGTCGGCGAGCGACCCTACGGCGCGAAGATCGACGACCCGCCCCAGGCCACGCCGGCGACGAACCCCATCGTCTCCGCGGTCGACGGACTCCGCCTCGCCGCCGGCCACCGCGACTTCTGGCTCCTGGCCGGGACCTTCTTCGTCTGTGGGTTCAGCACCAACGGCCTGATCGGCACCCACCTCATCCCGGCCAGCATCGACCACGGCATGGCGGCGACGACCGCCGCCGGATTCCTCGCCCTGATCGGCATCTTCGACGTGATCGGCACCACGGCCTCCGGTTGGCTGACCGACCGCTGGGACCCGCGCAAGCTCCTCTTCGCCTACTACGGCCTGCGCGGCCTCTCGCTGCTGCTGCTGCCGACGGCGTTCGGCGCCCCCCAGGCCGGCTTGATCCTCTTCGTCGTCTTCTATGGGCTGGACTGGGTGGCGACGGTACCGCCGACCGTTTCGCTCGCCTCCGACATCTTCGGCCGCCAGCGCGGCCCGATCGTCTACGGCTGGATCTTCTCGGCCCACCAGGTCGGAGCCGCCGTCGCCGCCACCGGCGCCGGCCTGGTCCGCACCGCCACCGGCGACTACGTGCTCGCCTTCCTGGCCGCCGGGGCGCTCTGCCTGGTCGCGGCGATGATGGCGCTGGGGATCGGTCGGCGGCGGGAGCGGGAGGTCGTGGTCACGCCGCTCGTGCCGGGGGCGCCGCTGGTGAGATAGCCGATGGATGGACGGTCACTGGTGACGGACGGGGATCGGGGTGGGACAGGCACCATCTTCCTGCAAGCAGCCCTCAACGGCGCTCGGACGAGGCTCGACCACCCGGCGATCCCAGTGTCGGTCGAGGAGTTGGCCCGAGACGCCGTGGCGTGCGTTGCCGCGGGCGCTCGGGCGATCCATCTCCATCCGCGAGATCGTGAGGGACGGGAGCGGCTCGACGCGGCCGTCGTCGACGAGGTCGTGGTGCGGGTCCGTACCGCCTGCGAGGTGCCGGTCGGGGTGACGACCGGCGCCTGGATCGAACCCGACCTCGATCGCCGTCTCGCGTTGGTGCGCGCCTGGCGGGCGCCCGACTTCGCCTCAGTCAATCTTTCCGAGCGAGGGGCCACGGAGATCATGGCGGCCCTCGTCCAGGCCGGGGTCGGCATCGAGGCCGGGGTGTCGAGCGTCGAGGAAGCCGGGCTTCTGGCAACGTCGGGTTTCGGCGATCGGGTCACGCGCATCCTGCTCGAGCCGGTGGATGTAAGCCGGGACGATGCGGGAGCGGCGGTCGACGGGATCCACCGGGCACTTGACCGAGGTGGCCTCACGGCCCCGCGCCTCCAGCACGGCGACGGTGAGGCGACCTGGGTTCTCCTCGTCGATGCGATCCGCCGAGGCATCGGCACCCGGATCGGGCTCGAAGACACGCTGAACGGGCCTGACGACGAGCGCACATCGGGCAACGAGGCGCTCGTCCGTGCGGCGCGCCAGTTCATCTCCGACACTGGCTAGATCGCCTACCCGGAACGTCGAGCGACCGCCCATGTCGGAATCAACGGTGGAGGTTTGACACGACGCGGTTCAAGCCGCCGGTGCGATTCTGCCGTCTGCTTCCCGCCGTTGACGTGGTCGCCACCCCGGCGTAGCCTGCCGCGACGAGACGGTCGGATACGACGGTGAGAGGGGCGGGACGATGGCGCGGATGACGGGCTGGGAAGCGGTCGTCACGGGTCTGCGGGCGGAAGGGGTGCCCTACGTCTTCGGGCTGCCCGGCGACCCCGGCCACCTCTACGACGCGCTCTACGAGGCCGAACCGGACGGCGGCCCCCGCGCCATCGGCGTCCGCTACGAGACGAGCGGCGCCTTCCTGGCGATGGCCTACGCCCGCGTCTCCGGCCAGCTCGCTGCCTGCTTCGGGTGTCCGGGCCCGGGCATCGCCAACCTCGTCCCCGGCATCCTTGAGGCGTTCTCCGGCTGTACCCCGATGCTCGTCCTCGGCGTCCGCGCCAGCCGCCTGACGAACGGCATGGGCGCCTTCCAGGAGTGCGACCACATCGGGATGCTGCGGCCGATCACCAAGTGGGCGACGACCGTCGAGACCGCCGAGCGCATCCCCTGGACGATCCGGCGGGCGGTCCAGCTCGCCCGCTCCGGCCAGCCAGGTCCCGTCTACGTCGAGCTGCCGGCCGACATCGGCAAGGACAAGGCCGAGATTCCGCCCTACGTCCGTTCGCTGCCGCCATCGCGGCCCGCGCCCGACCCGGCCGCCATCGCCGAGGCCGCCAATCTGCTGGCGGCGGCCGAACGGCCGCTGCTGGTGACCGGCGGCGGCGCCATCCTCTCCGATGCGGGCGACGCGGTCGCGGCCTTCTCCCATCGCTTCGGGGTGCCGATCCAGACGACGCCGGCCGGGCGCGGCAGCGTAGCGGAGACGCACCCGCTCTTCGCCGGGCTGGTCGGTCTCTACCGGACGACCTTCCCCCGCGAGACCTACGAGGGGGCCGACCTCCTGCTGACCGTCGGCGCCCGGATGGAGGAGTTCCAGGGCGGCTTCCTGCCCCGACCCGAGGGCGCCAAACTGGTCCAGATCGACATCGACCCCTTCGAGCTGGGCCGCAACTGGCGCCCGGACGTGGCGATCCAGGCCGACGCGCGGCGAGCGGTTGAGGCGCTGGGTGCGGTGATGGCCGAGCGCGGCGCGGGGCCGAGTCCAGACTGGGTCGCTACGATCGAGCGGGGCCGGGCCGAGGCGATCGAGGCGGCGCGGGCGGACGCCGCGGCGGCCTTGGCGGACGGGCTGCCGTTCAAGGGCAAGTCCGTCGTCGCCGCCATCAACCGCGTCTTCGGCGCCAACACGATCCTCGTCAAGGAGAACGGCGGCCAGGATCTGTGGGCCTACTACTGGCCCTACTACCAAGTGCTAGACGAGGGGTGCTGCGTGCCCCCGGCCGAGCAGACCGCGATGGGCTACGGGGTGATCGGGGCGATGGCCGCCAAGCTGGCCCGACCCGACCGCCAGGTGGTCTGCACCACCGGCGACGGTGCCTTCCAGATGGCGATCCACGAGCTCGGCACCGCGGCCCAGGAGAAGCTGCCGGTCACCTGGGTCGTCCTCGACGACGGCGCCTTCGGCTGGGTCCAGTGGTCGCAGAAGCGCGGGCTCGACGGCCGGATCGTGGCGACCCAGTTCGACCCGCCGCTCGACGTGGTCGGCGTCGCCCGCGCCTGCGGCTGCGACGGGGTGCGGGTCGAAACGGTCGAGGGGCTGGAGGCGGCGCTGGAGCAGGCGAAGGCGGCCAACGCCGCCGGTGTCCCGTTCGTCGTCGATGTCCCGGTGGATCAGGCCCACCACCACGCCGAGTTCGACCGGTTCCAGGGCTTCGCGCCGGCGGCGGACGCGGCCCGCGCGTAGGATTCGGGACGGGTTCACGGCCGTCCAGGGAGTTGCGATGGGCATCCCCGGTTCAAGCGGGAGGATGCTCGAGGAGCAATGGTCGGAAGCCCGCTTGCCGGAAGTGGGTATCGGCGGTCAATGCCGACGAAAGACCACGGAGCCCCATCGCCACGAACGACGCGCAATCGGTCATACCCCAGGCCTTGTCGGGTCTGGTCCGGTACAAGGCCAGCGCGTCTTCGAACAATCGGCTCGCGGAGATGGTCTCGACGACCTCGCTCTCGCGGAACAGCTCGATGAGCCGGACGGCCTCACGTCGAAAGCGAATCGAGGCCAATCCGTCTCCGATTTCGGTCAAGATGTACTCGGTGGTGACCATCGGGTGGTCGAGGGTGACGGCCCATTCCTGCCAGGCCAAAGCCGGGCGGTGCCAATCGTCGTTCCGATTCACAAGCGCGTACACGTAGGACGTGTCCAGGAACACCGGCACGCGGCTACTCGGCATCGCCCGGCGCGTCCCGGCGGGCGTACCACTGGTGGCGGGCCGAGAGGTCGGTGACCCCCATCTCGATCGCCATGTCCGCGATGACCTGCAAGGGATGGGGTTTCGAGGATCGCGTTTCCCGCGTGGGCAGGGTCTCCCGTTCGATGGTCACGGTGTAGACAACGTCGGACGGGAGGTCGAGTGGTTCTTCCGGTCGGAGCACTTGCCCGTCGAACCGAGCTCGAATGGTCTTGGCCATATCCACGCTCCCGCCCGATAGCCTGCCGTTGCATTGCCCGAGACCGACTTCGTGCAATCGTCACGGACGGATCGACCCTAGGTCAACCATACGGCCTTTCGGTGGATCAGGCCCACCACCACGCCGAGTTCGACCGGTTCCAGGGCTTCGCGCCGGCGCCGGACGCGGCCCGCGTGTAGAGCGACCAGGGGCCGCTACGTCCGGAACCGCATCCCGTCCGGGAACTGCAGGCGGACGAATGCCGCCGCCACCGTCGGCATCGCCCGCAGCTTGCGCCCGTTCGGGATGACGGCCCGGGTGCGGAACACCTCGTAGTTGTTCTCCTCGATCCGGGCCAGGATCTTGCCGTAGAGGTGGGCACTCGCCAGCGTCGTCAGTTGACCCGCCGGCGCGAGCGACGGGATCCCCTCCCGCGCCGAGTCATAGTAGGCGCGAGCGCGGGCAATCTCGAACTGCATAAGCTCGCGGAAGCGGCCGCTCGGGCGGCCAATGAGGGTCGCCTCGGGGTCGACGCCGAAGGCGGCCAAATCCTCCAGCGGCAGGTAGAGCCGCCCCATCCGGGCGTCCTCCCCGACGTCGCGCAGGATGTTGGTCAGCTGCATCGCGATGCCGAGGTCGACCGCGTTGGCCAGCCGGGCGCGGTCGACGCAGCCGAGGACCGGCGCCGAGATCAGGCCGACCGTGCCGGCCACCCGGTAGCAGTAGAGTTCGAGGTCGTCCCAGGTGGTGTAGGGCTCCGGGGTGAGGTCCATCCGGACGCCGGCCATCAGGTCGCGCGCGGCCTGGGCGGGGATCTCGTACGCGCTGCGCGCGGCGGCGAAGGCGACGGCGACTGGGTGGACCGGCGCGTCCAGCTCCATCTCCCAAGCGTCGAGGGCACGGGCGGCGACGGCCAGACCGGTGGCCGGTGCTCGGTCGACGATGTCGTCGGCGATGCGGCAGAAGGCGTAGGCGGCGTGGATCGCGCGGCGACGTTCCGGCGGCAGGAACTGGCTGGCGAAGTAGAAGGTCTTGCCGTGCTCGCGCACGACGCGGCGGCACAGCTCCCAGTCCGGCACCGCGGACCGCCCGCCACCACCCTCGCCCACGCCACACCCTCGCCGCGAGACGCCGCATCGACGCTGTTCGGCATCGTGCCCAAGCCGATGCGGCCACACCGTCACGCCGAACCCATCGTCGCATGCTACGCCAGCGGTCGGGGGGTCACAAGCGACCGCCGGCGAGGATTGAAGGGTGCGCTACCGAAGCGGGTCCCGCGCCTGCACCCGCTCCCGCTCGGCCCGAACCAGGGTCAGTTCCCGTTCACCCCGCTCTCGCAGCGCCGCCAGCCACCCTTCCCGCAGGGGGCGCAGGGTCTCGACCAGGACCTCCGCCATCGCCAGGTTGCGGAACCACTTCCGGTCGGCCGGCACCACGTACCACGGTGCCGCTTCGGTGCTGCACCGCGCCAGAGCCTCCTCGTAGGCCGCGATGTAGCGGCCCCAGGTGCGCCGCTCGACCCAGTCGCCGGCGTTCAACTTCCAGGCCTTGGTGACGTCGGCCTCGCGCTCCAGCAGCCGCTCCTCCTGCTCCGCCTCGCTGATATGGAGATAGAACTTGCGGACGACCGTGCCGTTCTCCGCCAGCAACCGCTCGAAGGCCGTGATGTGGTCGTACCGCGCCTTCCAGATCGCCTCCGGCACCAACTCCTTCACCCGCTCGACCAGCACCGCCTCGTAGTGCGACCGGTTGAAGACGACGACCATCCCCCGCTCGGGGGTCTCGCGGTGGACCCGCCACAGAAAATCGTGGCCGAGCTCGAGCGGGGTGGGCGCCTTGAACGGGACGGCGCGGACTCCCTGGGGGTCCACATCCTTGAAAACAGTGCGCAGCGCGCCGTCTTTGCCGCTGGTGTCCATCCCCTGGAGGACGACCAGCAGCGCGTGGGTGCCGGCAGCATAGAGCAGTTCCTGGAGTTCGCCCAACTCGGCGGCCAATGCCTCGAAGCGGGCCTCGCCGTCGCGCTTGCCGAGGCCGCCATCGGCGCGGGCATCGATCGCCGCCAGGTCGACCGGCCCGCCCTCCGGGATCCGCACCGCATAGCCCATCCCGTGCCCCTCCCCGCTCGATCCGACCACTCGCCGTTCGTCGTTTCGTCGCCCGTTGGCGCCGCGCCATGCCCGGCCTGCCCGATCGGCCCGTGTGCCAGCCAGCCGCGGGTCGAGGCGATCGCCGGTGTGACGACCGGATTCCTCGTCCAACGTGACGGGGGTTCCCTGCCGCAACCCGTCACCACGACGGCGAGCAAGGTGGAGACGCGGTCGAGCGGCGCCAATAGCCCGGCCGAACAGGCGGAGTTTTGGTCGATCCTGGCGCTGGAGAGCGGTCCGCAACCGGCGTAGGCGACCGCCCGGCGAGCGCTTCCCGACCGGAGCGGGCGTCGGCATTGGCCGATCGCGGCGGAGCCACCAGGCGACGAGCAGTGGGACCAGCAGCGCCAGCGCGACGCGCGTCGCCGCCGGCAGCCCGGTACTGACCACGGCCGTCTTGGCGGTGACGGCGCTCGCGGTCCGCATCGGCCAGGCCGACCAGATCGCGGAGTCCGTCCCGTCCGTCTCAACCGTCGCGCGCTCCACCGGGCGTCTGCCTCCCGGCTCCCCGGCGAGGCCGCCGGTCGCCGGAGTGTACGGCAACCAGCGCCGAGACGAAGGACGCGTCGAAGGCGGCGGTGGGGTCGGAGCTAGGTGCCGAAGGCGGCGCCCTCGAGCGCGAGCAGCCGCTCCTTGATCCAAAGCCCACCGGTGTAGCCGCCGATCCCACCGCCGGAGCGGACGATCCGGTGGCAGGGCACGACCACGGGTAGCGGATTTCGACCGAGGGCGTTGCCGACGGCGCGGGTCGCGCCCGGCTTGCCGATCCGGCCGGCGATCCCGCGGTAGGTCTCCAGACGGCCGAAGTCGACCGTCGCCGTGGCCTCGAGGACCGAGCGGGTGAAGGGGGTCACGCCGCGGAAGTCGAGCGGCAGGTCGAAGAGGTGCCGGTTGCCGCCGAAATACTCGCCGAGCTGGTCGGCCGCCCGGGCCAGGGTCTCGGCGACGACCGGCGGGCTTGCCGCCCCGGCGGGCCGGGGATCGAGGCCTCGTTCGAGGAGGAGGGCGCGGACCTCGTCCGGCGTCCGCGAGCGGGCGAAGGCGACCTCGCTGAGGCCGTCCTCGGTCGCGGCGAGCACCAACGGCCCGACCGGGCTGTCGACCGTCTCGGTCCAGGCCGGCACGGCCCGTTTCCCCGGCCACGGCGGGAGCGCGACCGCCGGCACCGGGCAGTCGATCGGCGACGCGCACACCGCATCGAGCACCGAGCCAAGCCGCTCGAAGCCGTCAAGCTGGCGGGCGCAATAGCCGCAGCCTGCGACGTGCTCGCGGAGCCATGCCTCGTCGGTCGGCGCTAGGTCGGCGAGCACGTGGGCCGGCATCGCCTCGCAGGCGACATCGCAGGGGTCGACGCCTGGACGGGCGGCCTCGGTGTCCAGGCTCGGAGGCTGCCGGTGGTGGTTGAGCCGGATATCGGGGAAGGACTGGTGGGTTCCGGTGGTGGTCATGGTCGTCTCCGTCGGCCGGGGCGCAGCGCCCGCGGGGTGGTCTCGCTACGCCAGCCGGTCCCCGAGCGCGTCCCGCAGCTTGCGGAGCGCGGCGTGGACGTTGGCCCGGGCGGCATCCTCGGAGCAGCCGAGGCTGGCCGCGATCTCCGCGTAGGAGAGGTCATGGTACTTGCGGCCGACCAGCGCCAGGCGCTGCTTCTTCGGCAGCCCGGCAACCAGGCCGTCGACCGCAACCAGCAGGTCGCGCGCGTCGAGCCGCGCCGCCTCGTCGCTCGCCGGCGAAGGGAGCGCCTCGGCAACGGCATCGGCGAGCGGTCCCGTCCGGCCGTGCTTGCGGCGGTCGCTGAGGAAGGTGTTGCCGGCGATCCGGTAGAGCCAGGCGCGGTGGTTGGCGACCGCGTCCAGGCGGCCGAACGCCCGGAACGCCTTCAGCGCCGTCTCCTGGTAGAGGTCGTCGGCGTCGGGCCGGTTGCGGCAGAGCTGGAGCAGGTAGCGGTACACCTCCGGCCCGTGCCGGGCGAGGACCTCGTCGAAATCGATCCCCGCGCAGGGTCCGGACGTCTCAGGCCCGGAGTTCTCCGCCCCGAGGCTCCTGGGGGTATCCGCCGCGCGCGGCGACGGAGGTGACTCGGCCGGTCGTGTCGCGATCGAAATGCTCTCCATCCCAACTCCCGGGACGCTCGTGGCGCGGCGCCGTTCGTCGGCCCCGTCAGGATAGAACGCCTCGGCGGGGCCGGCGTGAGACGAGACCGGGACGGCCCCTCCCTCGACCGCCGCCCAAGAGGATGCCCGAGTCTGCCCCGAGCGCGAAGGGGGGACGGGTCGATCGACGATGGGCGTTTCCCGGCTGGAAACCGACCCTTTCCCCATGCGGCGGCTTGGATCGCCGACACGGTCCAGTGAGCCTGGTCGAAGAGAAGGATCTCCCGCCGCGGCGGCGTCGCTCGTTCGGTCATCTCGGGATTCGGAGGGCAATCCTTCGGCTGCGCCCGAGGATGACGCGGTTGGGCGGTTGGCGCCGATGCCCATCGCCCACCCGTGTCTCCCATCAGCCAGCGACGCCCGACGCCTCGATCAGCGCGGCGGAGATGCTCCAAACCGCCTCGTGGGCGTCGATCGGATCGGTGAATCCGGACGTGAGGACGGCGATGGCCAGCGTCCCGCCCGGACCTTCGATCAGCCCTGCGTCGTGGGCCAGGCCCGGCAACCAGCCCGACTTGCCGCCGTAGCGCAGCCCCTCCGGCAGCCGGCGGGCGAGCAACTCCCGGTGCTGCTGGAGCCCGAGCGTACGGCGCATCTCGGCGCACGCCGCCGGGGAGGCCGCGCGGCCCTCGGCGATCGCCGCCAGGAGGGCGACGAGGTCGGCGGCGGTCGTGACGTTCTCGCCCTCCTCCGGCCGCGGCAGCCGCCCCAGGAACCGGCGCCCGAGCACGCTCCGCCCCATCCCACAGTCGGCCATCGTCCGCCGCACGCGCGCCGGACCGAGCGCGTCGAGGAGGACGTTGGAGGCAGTGTTGTCGGAGACGGCGATCATCAGGTAGGCGAGATCGGCGAGGGTGAGGCGCAGCGCCGGCGACATCTCCGCCAGGACGCCACTGCCGCCGACCCGGGCAGCGGCCGGGATCGGCCGCTCCTCGGCCAGGTCGACGCGGCCGGCTGCCGCATCCTGGAGGAGGGCGACCAGGATCGGCAGCTTGATCGTGCTGGCGGCCGGGAACGGTTCGTCGGCGCCGTAGCCCCACGACCGGGCGGTGCCCAGCAGACTCGCCGCCAGGCCGACCCGGCGCTCCGGCCCCGCCGCGGCCACCACCCGCTCGACGCGCTCCCAGGCATCGCCCTCGGTTCCCGGCATCGCCGATCCCTCCGTCCTCCCCGTGAAACGGGTCCCCCCCGTCCCGCGTGGTAGCATCGATGCGTTCATGTTCGGCGCGTCGTCCCGCCGATTCCGACACGTTGCCGCTCGACCTCTTCAGGAAACCGATGAGCCACCCAGCAATCCCCCGCTCCGGCATCCAACCGTCGCGCCGCCGTCCGCACGGCGGTCTGCCGCCCCACCTGCTGCCGGGCATCTCCCGCCGTCGCGAAAGCGGCGCCCCGTGGGTGCTGCGGATCGCGCTTGCGCTCGCCGCCCTGATCGCGGTCGTCGTCGTCGCCGGCACGGTCGTCACGACGGTCGCCGCCGCGGCCGGCGCGGCCTACACGGTGACGGAGTACCGCGAGCTCAACGAGTCGCTGCCGAACGCCGGGCTGATCGCGGCCGACACCTTCCAGACGACCCGGATCCTCGACCGCAACGGAAAGCTCCTCCAGGAGATCCCGGACCCCGACTACGGCTGGCGCACCTTCGCGCCCCTCGACCGGATCTCGCAGGACCTGATCGACGCGACGGTGGCCGCCGAGGATGCCACCTTCTGGAGCCACCCCGGGATCGAGCCGACGGCGTTCGGCCGGATCATCGCGATCAACCTCGGCGGCTCCGGCTCCTCCGGCGGTTCGACGATCACCCAGCAGCTCGTCCGTGCCCTCCACTCACAGGAGATCTCGTCCCAGGATATCTCCGTCTCCCGCAAGTGGAAGGAGATGCTGGCGGCGGTCGGCCTGGAGCAGCAGTACTCCAAGACCGACATCATGACGATGTACCTCAACGCGATTTTCTACGGGAACCTCTCCTACGGCGTCGAGGCCGCCGCCCAGACCTACTTCCACAAGCACGCCTCCGACCTAACCCTGACCGAGGCGTCGATGCTAGCCGGCATCCCACAGCAGCCGACGGGCTACAACCCGTCCCTCTACCCCGACGAGGCCAAGGAGCGCCAGAAGTACGTCCTCGACCAGATGGTCAAGTTGGACTACGTCACCCGCGCCGAGGCCGACGCCGCCTACAAGGAGATGCCGCGGATCCACGAGGGGCGCGAAGGCGGGGGCCTTGTGCTGGACCACCCCCACTTCGTCCAGTACGTCCGCATGTACCTCGACGAGATGTACCCCGACCGCGACTTCACCAAGGGCGGCCTCAACATCTACACCACGATCGACACCGGTCTCCAGGAGCGGGCCGAGCGGTTGGTCGCCGAGCAGGTCGCCCAGTTGGAGGGCTACGGCGCCCGCAACGGCGCGATGACCGTCGTCGCGCCGGGCAGCGGCGAGATCCTGGCGATGGTCGGCTCGGCCAGTTTCGAGGACGTCTCGATCGAGGGGATGGTCAACATCACCACCTCGGCGCAGCAGCCGGGGTCCGCGATCAAGCCGCTGGTCTATGCCGCCGCCTTCGAGCAGGGCTGGACCCCCGGCACCGTCGTCCTCGACGCGCCGATCCGGATGGAAACCCCCGGCGCGATCGACGTGGTCACCGGCGAGCCGATGCCCTACTACGAGCCGCAGAACTACGACCGCACCTTCAACGGCGCGGTCACGGTCCGGCGGGCGCTGGCCAACTCGCTGAACATCCCGGCGGTCAAGGCCGCCTCCTACATCGGCGGCGCGCGGGGGGTCGTCGACATCGCCCGCCGGATGGGGCTCAAGCACGAACTGAACCAGCCGGTGGACGACTACGGGCTCTCGATCGCGCTCGGCTCCGGCGATGTCTGGCCGCTGGAGCTGACCAACGCCTACGCGACCTTCGCCAACAACGGCAAGTACGTCCCGGTGACCCCGATCCTCAAGATCACCGACAGCGAGGACCGGGTGCTCTACGAGCTCGATCGGCGCAAGACGCTGGCCGAGGCGGAGCAGGCGATCCGGCCGGAGATCGCCTACCAGATCACGTCGATCCTGACCGATTCCGACGCGCGATCGCTGGTCTTTGGCCGGGGTAACCTCTTCGAGCAGACGCAGACCCGGCTCGGCCGGCCGACCGCGGCCAAGTCGGGAACCACGAACGACTTCAGGGATGTCTGGACGATGGGCTACACGACGGACGTCGCGATCGGCGTCTGGGTCGGCAACACGCGCAACGACAAGCTGGCCGAGATCGACGGCATCCAGGCCGCCGGCCCGATCTGGTCGAAGATGATGGACGAGATCCACAGCAACCCGGAGTTCGCCAAGTTGCTGCTCGGGCCGGACGGGCAGCCGGTGGCGAAGGAGTTCCCACGGCCGGCGGGCATCGTCGACGGTGCCGTCTGCGAAGTGACCGGCGGCAAGCCGATCGACGAGTTCAACGGCAACCGGCGCGAAGTCTTGATCGCCGACGGTGGCCCGTTCACCCGCTGCGACCAGATCTCGCCGTGGCAGCAGGCCGACCTCGCCGAGACGATGAAGCTGATGCGGGAGCGCGGCGGCGCCTTCAAGGGCGGCGCCGCCGACACGATCTTCCGCTATGCACGGGCGGTTCGCTTCGCTGAGGGATCGCAGCCGGTCTTCCCCGCGCCGGATCCGCCGGAGCTGGCCGAGCGGCGGCCGTAAACCGGAGCACCCACCCGGGCCGGTGCTTCGGGAGCGCGGCCCGAACGCGGGCATCCTGGTCGTATCGCCGCCCGCTTCGGTCACGCTTCCCTGCCACGAAACCTGGCTGATTACCCGACCAACCCCCCGACATCCCGGACGCATCGACGAAGGATCTGCCGCCGCAGCGACGTCATTCCGTCCTCGGTTGACCGAGTCGGAGTGAGAGCCTTGCCTACCGGATCAGACGGACCCGGGGACCACGGTCTCCCAAGGCTCTATCGCTCGCGCGGGTTCCGACCGTCTCCTCGTCTTCACGGCTCGTCCTTCGCGTAGATCATCACCCGCGGGTGGTCGTAGTTGACGAACGACTCGTCGGCGGCCTGGTCGTCGAACCGGAGCGGACCCAGCGCCGGGTCGGCGCGGAACTCCGCGACCAAGGTGAATCCCAGCCGCCCGGCGTGGAGTAGGTCGTAGTAGCGGATCTGGACCGGGTAACGCCAGGGCGACGGCCGGATCGATGTCTCGACCCGGTTGGAGGACAGGACAACGTAGTCGACCCGCTCCAGGAACGCGAAGATGGCGTCGGCCGCCTCCTCCGGTGGCCGGTCGGCGTAGAGGTCGATGGGGAGCAGTTCGTAGCCGCGGGTCTCCGGCGAGAGCCCGGTGTCGAGTGCCATCGGCAGCGCCTGGTCCCAGTACTCGGAACCGAGCACGCTGCCGGCCGGGATGTTGGCGTAGATCCAGCGGGAGGCGGCCAGCCGCGGGTGCTCGCGGGCGTAGATGGAGACGAACGCCGCCGTCCAGAGCGCCACTCCGGCCAGGAGGGCGGTGCCGACGATGGCACCCGCTCGCCGGTCAAACCGGTCCCCGACCCGGCGCCAGACCGCGTCGATCGCCACCCCCGCGGCGAGGGCCAGAACCGGCGTCAGCGGCGCCAGGTAGCGGAGGAACTTGGTCTCGCCGAGGGTGACCACGGCCCCATAGCCGACGAACCAGACCAGGACGAGCAGCGGCCCGGCAGCAGGGGACCGTCGGCAGCGCCGGGCGAGGAGCGCGAGGCCGCCGAGGGAGAGCAGCCCGGCGACCGGGCCGAATCCCCATTTCACGACCTGCTCGAGCTGGTAGACGACCGGCGTGGTGCCCACGTACTGGCGGGTGAAGGGCACGTCGAAGGCGCCGGAGACGATCTCTGCCTGCCGCTGCAGCGCCGCCACGTAGACATCGGGGCGGGCCAGGGCGTAGGGCTCGAAGAGGGCGAAGGCGGCCAGAGCAGCACCCGCGCCGGCCGCGAGGCGCGCGGCCGCGGCGACCGCGACCTCCCGCTCCGGCCCGCCCAGCCGCCGGCGCTCCCAGGCGTCGTAGGCGACGGCGACGGCGACGAGCCCGGCGAGGGTGAAGACGCTGCCCTTGGTCGCCATCCCCAGCCCGACGCCCGCGCCGGCGAGGGCGAACGCCCGCACCCGTCCCCCTTCGGCGGCGCGGATCGCCCACAGCAGTGTCAGGGCGACGAAGCAGCTCAGCCAACTGTCGGTCGTGAAGAAGTGGGCGAGCTGGATCGACATCGGGGCGAGCGCGGCGACGGTGGCGGCGAGGAGGGCCACTCGCGCCGAGGCGAGCCGGCGGCCGATCAGGTAGACGACGAGGACGGTAACCGTGTCGAGGAGGGCGGAGAGTGCCCGGCCGACCAGGTAGACGCGGTCGGCGGCGTGCCAGTCGCCCCCGGTGGCGAGGGAAGCGACGCCGGCTGCGGCCTCGGTGACCAGCAGCGGCAGGGCCCCGTAGGCGTAGTCGTCCCGGAAACGACCAGTGGCGGGGTCGATCGAGCGCGGGTTGAGCGGGCTCGTCGCCGGGTCGAGGAGGTTCCCGACGTCCGGCGGCCAAGTCGGGCGGATGCGGTCGACGAGCACCCAGTCGGTGATGAACAGCTCGTCCGGGTGGAGCCGCCGCCCGTCGTCCCAGTCGATCCCGAAGACGCGCAGCGCCAGCGCCGCCAGGAGGAGCGTTCCGAGCGCGATGGGCGCGAGTTGGATCCGCCCGGGGTGAATCGGTGGCCGCCGCCCGTCCGGGAGCGTCTCGGCTCGGGCGGGCGCAGCCGTGCCGCTTCCAATCGTGGGGTCCACCCGGCAATCGTAGCCGATCGCCGAACCGAAGCGATCGGGGGGCGTGCCGTTGCCGACCTCGCCGGTGTTGCATCCCGGCGGATCCGATCGGTCGGCGGCCGACCGCAATTCCCCCGCGGGAGGCTTCGTCGCCTCGGCCCGGCCGCTCGAAGCCCCGCCCGGGGACGTGCTCGCCAATCAAACGGGGGCGGTCGGATTGTTGGGGCAGGGGCCGTCACGCGAGAACGAGAACGGGGCTCTCCTGATTGAGGCGCCCTCCCACTCGGCCGGACTCGGTGGTTCGGTCGGCCGCCGGCCGGACGACGCCTATCTCCTGGCATGAGGCTTGGATGGCACGCGGAGCCAGCTCCGGTGACGACTGACGCGCCGGCGCCTCCGTGCCGGCCACGAGCCCGGTGTCGTTCTCCCCAGCACGATCTCGCCCCGTTTCGCGTGGCGCAGGGCGCGTTCATCCGGGCGTGGAGCTCCGGGACCCCGCCGTTGATCCATCGCTCACGATCGCGGTTACGACCCGTTCGCGCGGAATGCTCCCGAAGGGGCGCTTCAGCTGCCTGTCGGCTCCTCGGTGGCGCGGCGGGCGCCGCGAGGGCGGCCCCCGCGGCGCTTGGCGGGGGCCGCTTCCTCGGTTCCGGCGTCGACCGAGGCACCGGTGGCGGCCGCTCGCCGGCGGCGGCGCGACCGGCGCGCCCGCGGCGCGGTCGTTCCTTCCGGCGGCGTGATTGGGCGGTAGGCGACCGGAGACGAGAGGACGATCGCCGTTTCGCAGTGGGCGCCCGCCGCCCCCAGTTCGTCGACCAGCGACTCCAGGGCAGCCATGTCCGGCACGTTGACCTTCAGCAGATGGGTGGCGTCGCCGGTCACCCTGTGGCACTCGGCGACGGCGGCCTCGGTCTGGATCCGCTCGAGGAACGCCTCGTAGCTGCCGCGGTCGACGGTGGCGGTGATGAGGGCGGTGACCGGGCGGCCGAGCGCCGACGGTTGGATCACGGCGCGGTAGCCGGCGATGACGCCGCGCTCCTCCAGCCGCCGCACCCGCTCGATCATCGCCGGGCTAGAGAGCCCCACCTGCTCGGCCAGGGCCTTCATCGTCAGGCGACCGCTCGCCTGCAACGCCGCCAGGATCTGCTCGTCGAGCGCGTCGACCTGGTTCATCGGACTCCCCTCCCCCACCATCGTCGTCCCTTCGCGATCCCGCTCGCCGGAAATGCTCCCATCGTTGCACCGAACGGCGGCGTATCCATCCCCGTGCGGATCGGGCCTGAGTCTATCGGCCGCCCTACACCGGCGCAAGACCTCGCCGCAGGAAGTTTGCCAAATGACCAAGGTAAGGAGCAATTCCATGCCCGTAGGGTCCATATTCGGAACGAGTTTAGCCAGCGCCCGAGTGAACGTACGCAGGGTGGTCGGCGGCCGGTGGCAGCGATGGGGCTGGTATCCTGCCGGGTGACGGCGTTAGCCGCGGGGGATGTCCGGCACTCGCCGAACGAGGGCTGCCCGGTGGCGGCAGGATCGGGGGAGGAGCTCATGCGGATGGACGTGCTGGTTGCGCTGAGCGCGGACGACGGCGACGGCGGGCGGGAGGTCGGGGCGTTGGTCGCGCGCTCGACCCCGACCGGTGGCGTCGCCCTCGAGGTCGGCCCGGCCGACGGCCCGCCACTCGTTCGGTTCGCGTTCACCGTCGCCGAGGCGACCCGTCTCCAGTTCGCCGTCGAGGCGATCATCAACGGGCGCGACGAGGAGATCTTGATGGCGGACGATTGAGACGCGGTTCGGGCGAGCGCCGCGACGAGCCGACGGGGTGGACCGTTCCCCTGCGGTACGCGATCGAGCGGCGGTGGCCGTGGGAGGCTCCCCCGCTCGCCCCAGCATCGGGTGATCGGTACTCCACCGCCTCCGATTCAGGCCGGAGTCGCCTGCCCGTACGACGCGAGGAAGCGCTCCCGCATCTCCGGGATCAACCCGGCCGGCACCAAGTCCGGCTCGCGCCCCCCGTTGGCGGCCAGGGCATGGACGTAGACCTTGGCCGCCTCCTCGACGATCTCGGCGGTTAGCAGCGCCTCGTCGAAATCCTTGCCGAAGCAGATCAGGCCGTGGTTCTTGATGATCACCGCCTTCGTCTCCGGCGTCACGACCTCGACGACGCTCTCCCCGAAGTCGGCCGTGCCGGTCAGGCCGTAGCGCGTGACCGGGATGGTATCGCCGACGGCGAGGCAGACCTCGGTCAGGATCGCGGGCAGGCACGGTCGGATGCAGCTGACGACCGTCGAGTAGTGGGAATGGGTGTGGACGATGGCGGCGATGTCCGGGCGGGCCCGCATCACCATCGTGTGGAGGGGGGTCTCGCTGCTGGGCTTTCGCGTGCCGTCGATCGTCTTGCCCTGGTCGTCGACGATGACGACGTCGGCCGGGGAGACGCTCGGGTAGGGTATCCCGCTCGGCGAGATCGCGATCAGTCCGCTGGCCCGGTCGCGGACGGACATGTTGCCGGCGGTGCCGTGGACCACCCCCCGCTCCAGGGCTTCCAGGCCGACGTTCACCACCTGACGGCGCAGATCCTCCAGCAGCATCGTTTCCCCTCTTGCCTCCACCGCACGGCACGGGCACCATTGTCGCGTTTCTCGCCGCCGCTGGGAACCGCAGCGGCCGACGCGGCACCGGCATCACTCGGGGCGGAGGCGCCGCCACTGGTCCCGCCGGCGGGTAACTCGTGCCAGAGGCGGCCGTCTCCATGAGCCAGAACCACCCCTACCGGCGATCGATTCCGGCCCCCGCCGCCCGGTATGGCTGCCCTTCACGCCTCGAGGTCGCCCGGTTCCGGCACGGCCATCTCCCGTTCCCTCTGGACCGCAGCGGGGTGGTTCCTGGGGCGGCCGATCCCAACGGTCGAGCGAGGTTCGGTTCGGGCCTCCAGTCGGCACCCGGCGGATGACCGCTCAGCAGCGGGGCAGGGCCGTCGCCGCCCTCGCGATCGATATCGGTGCCGAGAGCGGCCGGGCCGTGCTCGGCCGGTTCGACGGAGAGCGCGTCGCCCTCGAGGAGACGTACCGCTTCCTGAACGAGCCGGTCCGCCTGCCGACCGGCCTCCACTGGGACGCCCTCCGGCTCCTCCACGAGACCGGGCGAGCGCTGGCCCGATCGGGGGTTGCCGACGATCCGCCGCGCAGCATCGGCATCGACACCTGGGGTGCCGATTTCGGCCTCCTCGACAGGGCCGGCACGCTCGTCGGCAACCCGGTTCACTACCGGGACGGGAGGACGGTCGGCATGCCGCAGCGGGCAAGCCAGCTGGTCCCCTGGCCGGACATCTACGCGGCAACCGGAATCCAGCACCTTCAACTCAACACCCTGTACCAGCTCCTTGCGATGGACGGAACCCCGCTCCTGGCGGCGGCCGAGCGGCTGCTCCTGATGCCGGACCTCCTCGCCTACTGGATCTGCGGCGAGGTCGCCAACGAGCGGACCAATGCCAGCACCACCCAGCTCTACGACCCGGTTCGACGCGACTGGGCGACGGGTCTGATCGAGCGGCTCGGCCTTCCCGGGAGACTCTTCCGCCAGCCGATCGTCGACCCTGGAACCCCGCTCGGCCCGCTCCTGCCGGCACTCGCGTCGACGGTCGGCCTGGCGGCTGGGACGACGGTGGTCGCGGTCGGGTCGCACGACACGGCCTCGGCCGTCGCCGCTATCCCGGCCGCCGGGGACGACTGGGCCTACATCTCCAGCGGCACCTGGTCGTTGGTCGGCGTCGAGACGCCTGCCCCGGTCCTGACCACGGAGGCCCGAGTCGCGAACCTGACCAACGAGGTCGGCGTCGGGGGCACGATCCGGCTCCTCAAGAACGTGATGGGGCTCTGGCTGCTCCAGGAGTGCCGCCGGACCTGGGAGCGCCAGGGACGGGCCTACGCCTACGACGAACTCGTCCGTCTCGGCGAGGCGGCGCCCCCCTTTGGCCCGCTCGTTGACCCCGACCACCCCTCCTTGCTCGCCCCCGGCGATATGCCGGCTCGGATCTCGGGCCTCTGCGTCGAGGGTGGGCAGGCCCCGCCGGAGGGCGTTGGCGCAACGATCCGCTGCATCCTGGAGAGCCTGGCCCTGAAGTACCGCTGGGTTCTCGACCGCCTGGAGGCGGTCACCGGCCGCCCGATCGCGACCGTCCACGTCGTCGGCGGCGGCGCCCGGAACGCCCTCCTCTCCCGTCTGACCGCCGACGCCACCCGCCGCCGGGTGCTTGCCGGGCCGGTCGAGGCGACCGCCCTCGGCAACGTCCTCGTCCAGGTGATGGCCAGCGGCGAGCTCGCCTCCCTCGCCGATATCCGGGCCGTCGTCCGCCGCTCGGTTGTGGTGGACACCTTCGAGCCCGTCGGCGACGCTTCGGCGTGGGGCGCTGCCCACGACCGCCTCTCGCGGCTTGTCGCCGCCACCGCGGCGACGGGCGGCGGGCGATGATCGGTTGACCGGGGACGACGGTCCCAGCGTGCCCGCACCGAACGGTGGATATCCACTGACGAGGAACGCGATCGACCGGAAGCGGCCCGCCCCGCTCGGCCCTAGAACTCGCTCGCCCGCACCCGCCCCGGGTCGAGCTCCTCCAGCACAGCCAATTCCTCCGGCGTTGGCGGCGCCGTCACCGGGGTTTTCGACCCGACCTCGACCGGAAATCCCGTCTCGACCCGGACCACATCTGGCGAGACGCCCGGGTGGATCGTCTCGACGACCAGCCGGTCTTCCGCCCGCCGAAACACGCAGAGCGGGGTGACGACCCGCTCGACGTTGCCGGCGGCCGTCACGAAGTCGAGCTCGTCGACGAAGACGCGCGGGTCGTGCTTCGCCCGCCAGAGCAGGACGCGCTTCGCCGTCGGCATCAGCAGGGCGCTGCCGGCGCCTCCCGGTAGCCGCACCGTTGGCCGGGCGAATGGGCCGATTGCGCTCATGTTGACCCGCCCCCGGCCGTCGATCTGGACGCCGCTCAGGAAGGCGACGTCGAGCCGGCCCCGCGCCGACAGGTCGAACAGCTCGGCCAGGGTGACGGTCGCGCGGGCGCCCTCGAGCAGCACCGGGTCGACGGTCGAGGCGGGCAGGCGGGAGGGCGAGGCGTCGACGCCGCCGGCGATGCTCAGGTAGACCAGGTCCGGGGCGTGGAGCCGCTTGGCGAGCAGCGTCGCCACCATCGGCAAGGGCGAGGCGACGCCGTGGAAGACCGTCTCGCCGTTCCGCAGCAGCCGCGCCAAGGCGACCGCCATCATCTCCGGCGGCCCGAACGACTCCTCGCTCACGCGCCGACCCCGACCCCGGCGACGGCCAGGATCCGGTCCTCGATGTACGCCCTGGCCCCTTCGGGCGTGCGCGCCGCGGCCGTCCACGCCTTGAGCGCCTCGGCGTCGTAGGCGTAGACGCCGGCGCAGGAGCAGGGGCTGGCGCCGCCTGGAACCTCGACCACCGCGTTGACCAGGAAGCCGGGGATGGCGACCGCCGCCGGCTCGACCGCGTCGACGACCTCCTCGGCGGTGACGATCACCCGCCGGGCGGCCTGCGCCATCAGGACGTCCTCGAACCGGGTGCCATCGATCCGGGCGTTGCCACTCCGGTCCGCCTGCTGGACGTGGAGGATGGCGACGTCCGGCGCGATCGCCGGGATGGCGACGACGGACGGCCCGCCGTAGGGGTCGGCGATGCGGGCGAAGCCGCGGGCGGCCTGCAGGTCGGAGCCGTCCATCCCGGCCAGCGGCATGAAGGGCACCCCCTGGCTGGCCGCCCGGAGGCCGGCGATGACCGAGGCGCAGACGTGCTCTCGCGCCTCGACAGTGCCTGTCTCGACCCCCCTTCGGTAGGCGGGGGCCAGCCCAAACGGCGTCTCGTAGCCGACGAAGCCGGCCGAGACCGCGCTCGCGCAGCCGGCAGCGCACAGGAGGTCGACGTCGTAGGCGCCGGCCGTCTTGACGAGGTTGAGCCCCCGCTTCCCTTGGCGGACGATCTCGTGGACGGCCGCGCATGGCGCCCGGTGGAGCGTGTTGCCGCCGAGCGCGGCCGTGGCGCCGTCGGGGATCGCGCCGATCGCCTCGGCCAAGGTGGTTTGCTTGTCGATCATCGGGAGGGTCCTCCGGGGCGCCGAGGTGGCCCGGGGCTGCAGGGACAAAGCCGCTCCGAGACTGAGGACGGGTTTCGGCGTGGATCGTTCCCAGTCCCGGAGGAACTTCGTCCCCCCAGCTCGGGCCTTCAGCCCCAGGCGTCCCCGCCCCCATTGCACCGGCATCGATACGCGGGCAATCATAGTCCCGTCGCAGATTCGCCGTCGCACCCGCCCGGCTCGGCCGCCGGGCACCGGAGACCACCGCCGCCGATGCCCACCTACCCGCCCGAGGTCCACCGCTCGTTCCTGACGCCGCTGCGCTTCCTCCAGCGCAGCGCCGCCGTCTTCCGCGAGAAACCGGCCGTCGTCTACGGCGACCGGACGATGACCTATCCCGAGTTGAACGCGCGCGTCCACCGCCTCGCCTCGGCCCTGAAGCAGGCGGGCATCGGGCGGGACGACCGCGTCGCCTACCTGCTGCCGAACATCCCCCAGATGCTGGAAGGCCACTTCGGGGTGCCCCTCGCCGGGGCGATCCTCGTCGCCATCAACACCCGCCTCTCGCCAACGGAGATCCGCGACATCCTCCGCCACGCAGGTGCCCGGCTGCTCGTCGTCGACACGGAGCTTGCCCACCTCGTCGAGCCCGTTCTTGCCGACCTGCCGGACCTCGAGACCGTCGTTTCCGTCGAGGACGTGCCGGGCGGGCTTCGGCTGCCCGGTCCCGACTACGAGGCGTTCCTCGCCGCCGGCAGCCCGGAGCCGGTCGAGTGGCCACTGGACGACGAGGACGAGACGATCGCGATCGACTACACCTCCGGCACCACCGGCCGCCCGAAGGGGGTGATGTATACCCACCGCGGCGCCTACCTGAACGCCCTCGGCGAGCTGCTCGAAACCCGGATGGCCTCCGACAGCGTCTACCTCTGGACGCTGCCGATGTTCCACTGCAACGGCTGGTGCTACCCCTGGGCGACTACCGCCATCGGCGCCACCCACGTCTGCCTCCGCAAGCTCGACCCGGCCGAGGTCTGGCGCCTGGTGCGCGACGAGGGCGTGACCCACTTCTGCGCCGCGCCGACGGTGCTGATCTCGCTCGTCAACTCGGAGGCGGCGCCGACCGAGCCGCTGCCGCGCCGGCTCGTCATCAGCACCGCCGCCGCACCTCCCTCCCCGACCATCATCCGGCAGGTCGAGGCGCTCGGCGCCGAGATCGTCCACGTCTACGGCCTGACCGAGGTCTACGGCCCCTACACCGTCTGCGAGTGGCAGCCCCACTGGGACGCCCTCCCGGCCGAGGAGCGGGCCAGGCTCAAGGCGCGGCAGGGGGTCGGCTACCTCGTCGCCGACGACGCCCGGGTGGTCGACGAGGAGATGCGCGACGTCCCCGCCGACGGCAAGACGCTGGGCGAGGTGGTGATGCGCGGCAACAACACGATGAAGGGCTACTTCGCCGACCCGGAGGCGACCGCGGCCGCCTTCCGCGGCGGCTGGTTCCACTCCGGCGACCTCGCCGTGATGCACCCGGACGGCTACCTGGAGCTGCGCGACCGCAAGAAGGACATCATCATCTCCGGCGGCGAGAACATCTCCACCATCGAGGTCGAACAAACGCTCTGCGCCCACCCGGCGGTGCTGGAGGCGGCGGTCGTCGCCGTCCCCGACGACCACTGGGGCGAGGCGCCCAAGGCGTTCGTCGCGCTGAAGCCGGGCGGAACGGCGACGGAGGAGGAGTTGATTGCCTTCGTCCGCGGGCGGCTGGCCCGGTTCAAGGCGCCGAAGGCGGTCGAGTTCGGCGAGCTGCCGAAGACGAGCACCGGCAAGGTCCAGAAGTTCGCCCTCCGCGAGCGAGAGTGGGCCGGGCGGGAGAAGCGCATCCACTAACGAGGTGGCAGGTCGGGGGGGAGGAGACGCGGTGAGCGACAGGGACGCGGTGCTCGATGGCCTGCGGCGCGACCTGGAGGCGGCGGCGGACGCGGTCACGCCGCCACCGGTCCTGCGGTTCCGCTCGATGTTCGGAGGGGTGGGCGTCTACGCCGACGGCCCGATGTTCGCCGCAATTACCGAAGCCGGACTGGCGCTGAAGCTCCCCCCCGCCGACCGCGAGACATTGATCGAGCACTGGGGCACCGTCCCGTTTCAGTATCGACCGAACGGTCCAATCAGCAAGAACAAGATCCTGATCCCGGACGAGGTGCGGACTGACCCGGAGCGGCTGGCGCCGTGGCTGGAGCGAAGCATCGACTTCGCCGCGGCGGACGCGCCGAAGTCGGACCGCAAGCGCGCGAGTTGATGCCGGCGCCCTCGATCCAGACCGGTCGCGCGGATCTGAGTCGCCGGTGGTCTGACCGGGAC
>CADCWF010000090.1 GCA_902806345.1 uncultured Thermomicrobiales bacterium | reverse complement strand
GAAATGGCGAACCCATGCCCGACATTTTCACGATGCGGGCCAACGGCACGGGCCGGACGAACCTTACCAACGATGTGTCTTCCTACGGTGGTCCGGCATGGTCGCCGAACGGCAAACGGATCGCGTTCTCCGACTTCCGCGACGGCAACTTCGACATCTTCACCATGCGTCCAAACGGGAGCGACCGGACCAAGCTCACTGATGACCCTGGGAACGACGACAATCCCGCGTGGTCACCGGACGGCAAGCGGCTCGCGTTCCAGAGCGACCGCTCCGGTCGCTCTCAGATCTATGTGATGAACGCCGACGGTAGCGCTCCGATCAACCGGACCAAGAGCCGGCACGACGAGGTCACCCCGGCGTGGTCGCCAGACGGCCGAGAGATCGCATTTTCCAGCGACCGCGACGGCAGCGGTGACATCCACACGATGCGGGCCAACGGCAGCGACCAAACCCGGCTCACCACCAACGTCGCACCGGACGAGGTCCCCGACTGGCAACCGAAACCGAAACGCCGCTAATGGAGCGTGACGCCAGGGTTTCCAGCTCGGGCGCCGGGCGGTCTGAGTCCGCTGCCACTGGCGTGGCCCGCTTTCCCCCGTCGGCTCCTCCATTAGGTTCCCGCCCGTTGCGGCACACCGCCCTCCCCCGAGGGTGAGGAAGGAGCGGGGCGATGCGAACGCACGCGGTCACCGGCGGCGGCGGTATCCGCCTCCACGTCGAGGAGGCGGGCAACCCCGACGGCCAGCCCGTCCTCTTCCTCCACGGCTTCTCCCAGTGCCGCCTGGCCTGGGGCAAGCAGCTCGCCTCGGACCTGGCGGACGACCTGCGCCTCGTCGCCCCGGACCTGCGCGGCCACGGCCTCTCCGACAAGCCGCGCGACGCCTACGGCGACCCGCAGCTGTGGGCCGACGACGTCCGCGCGGTCATCGAGGCGCTCGGCCTGGAGCGGCCGATCCTCGTGGGCTGGTCCTACGGCGGGCTGGTCATCGGCGACTACCTGCGCGCCTACGGCGAGGACCGGATCGGCGGCATCAACCTGGTGGGGGCGGCGACGAAGCTTGGCAGCGAGGCGGCGCTGGCGGTCGTCGGGCCCGAGTTCCTCGCCCTGGTGCCCGCCTTCTGCTCGACCGACGCCGAGGAGAGCGTGCGCGGCCTGGAAGCGTTCGTTCGCCTGTGCGTCCACGGCGAGCCGGATCCCCGCGACCTCTACGTCGTGCTCGGCTACAACGCCGTCGTGCCGCCCCACGTGCGGCAGGGGCTGCTGTCGCGCGCCCTGGACAACGACGACGTGCTGGCGCGCCTCTCCCACCCCGTGCTGATCACGCACGGGGTGGAGGACCGCGTGGTGCTGCGGGCGGCCGCAGCGAAGCACGCCGGGTCGATCCCGCACGCTCGGACGTCCTCCTACCCGGGCGTCGGCCACGCGCCGTTCTGGGAGGACGCCGAGCGGTTCAACCGGGAGCTGCGCGAGCTCGCCGGGGAGGTGTCGGCCGGAGGGCCGGCTTGAGGCGGGATGGCCCGGGGGCCCGGGCTACCGCCGGTCGCGATCCTCGCCAAGCGTGGCGCGGAGGCGGGCGATCTCCAGGGCGATGGCGGCCTGGTTGGCCAGGGCCTGGGCGAAGAGCAGCTGCTCGCCGGACAGCGAGAAGGGGACGCCGCCCCGGTCGCCCTGGACGGTGCCGAGCATACGCTCGCCGATGCGCAGCGGCGCCACGAACAGCGAGGTCACCCCGAGCAGCGGCGCCGGCGGCTCGCCGAACTCCCGGACGTCGCGCACGGTGGCCTCCCCGGTCTCGACAAAGCGGGCGAACTCCTGGGCCTCGGCCAGCGGCAGTTCGTCCCCGAGGGTGCTGATCGGCGGCCCGACCGAGGCCAGCCGGCGCACCACCCCCCGCCCCTCGTCGATCCCCCAGAGCGTGGCCCGGTCGAGGTCGAGGGCGTCGGCCAGGCGCTCGCAGAGCAGCCCCAGGAACGCCCCCAGCGGCTGCTCCATCGCCGCCCCGTGGACCACCTCGAGCAAGGTCGCCAACTGGCGGGCCAGCTCGACCCGGTCGCCGGAGGCGAGGTCGATCAGGGCCGGGGTGGCGCCGGGGTCCGGCTCCCGCTTGGCGTACCGGTGGGGGCGCCGCTCGATCATCGGCCGCCAGGTCGCCAGGTCGGCGGCGTTGACGAACGCCATCCGGCCGACCCGCGTGTGCGGCAGCTTGCCGGAGCGGACCGCGCGCGACGCGGTGTGGTAGGAAACGCCCTTGAGGCGGGCTGCCTCCACCAGCGTGTAAACTTGTTCGCCGGTCGCCGCCGGCGCGGTTCCCCCGTTGTTCGCCATCACGGCCTCCTTACTCGCGCTCGATCCCCAATCGCGTCATCCTACCCGATGAGCGGGCCCGACCGGGCGACTCTCGCCACTCCGTCACCCGCCGGCCGGCGTTCACGCCCGGTGACGAGCCTGCATGGGTGCCGCGGATCGGTCGCGGCCGGCCCCGGTCGGGCCGGCGACCTCCCCCCGCTCCTGTGGTATCTTGCCCGCGCACCCGCCTCGGAAGCGTCCGCGGCGCGGTCGAACGATCGGTGAGTGCACCGACGTCGCCCTCCCGCGGCATCGCCACCGTCGTACGCGCCCCGGCCCCGGGTCTCCTCGGTGGCTGCCGGGCGACGCGAGGCGACGATGGACTCCAGGCCGTTCCCCTTCCTCCGCGCTCGGCCGGTGGCCGGCAGCGTCGCGGTCGTCGTTCCAGGGCCGGTAGCGGCCCGGGGTCGTCTCGAGGCGGCATGATGGACCGGGTCGCCGAGGTCGAAGTGGTCGGGGAACGCCAGCCGGACGCCTACGCCTTCAGCCTCAAGGCGCACGCCAACGGGCGGACCTATCGGGTGGCCCCCGAGCGGGACCCGGACCAGCCCCGGTTCTGGTGCGTCGTCGTCTACCGGTGCTCGCCGGGCGGGCTGCCGGATGGCTCGGAGCGGCCGTGGGTCGGCCCCTGCGGGCTGCGCCGCGAGGACCTCAAGGAGACCCTGGGAACGATCCGGGCCGACCCCGGTGCCTGGTTGGCCGAGGCGCCCCACGAGGCGCTCCGCGCCTGGATGCTGGCCCCCGCCGGAGCCGCGCCCTGAGACTCGCCCCGGGGCACCGCGGAGGAGAGCCGATGCCGCGTCTCACCCACACCCTGGCCGAATGGATCGCCATCGCCCAGGAGCTGACGGCGCCCCGCCCCGCCGCCGTCCCCGCCGGGCTGGCGGAGCGGATCCGGGCGCTCGTCGAGCAGGCGCCGGAAGGGTGGCCCGAGCAGATGTACGCCCTCGAGCTGGACGACGCCAGCGCCGCGGCGGTGGCCGGGATCCAGTCGACGCTGACCGGCAGCGACCCCGACGTCTGGCAGCGGACGGCCTCCGTCGCCGAGGCCGACGCGATCGTCCGCGACCACCAGCGGCGGCGCTGAGCGCGCCGCGAACCCAACACCGTGGCCCCCGCCGCGCAGGAGGACGACCCCGATGACCGACAACACGAACACGCCGCCGCCGCCCGCGGCCCCGAAGCCGTTCAGCCCGGAGCCGCAGCGGTCCCAAAAGGCAGCCAAGCCGGCGAAGCCGCGCAAGGTGGAAAAGCGGCGCAAGGGCCGCAAAGGGTAAGGCGGCGCCGGCCGGTTTGACCGCCCCGGCGGGGTACGGCCGGTTCGGCAAGCCGCGGCACGGAGGAGGGTCGATGCCCCGCTACGAGATCGTCGCCCACGTCGCGCGCGACCTGGAGTGCGCCACCCCGGAGGAAGCGGCGGCCGTCGTCCGCGGCCAGTTGCTGGCCGCCGCCGGGGGGCCCTGCGAACTCCGCCACCTGGCCGTTTGGCAGGAGGGGGCGTCGCCGGCGGCCTCGCCGCTGCCGCCGGCGCTGCGGCGGAAGCTGATCGACTTCTTCGCCGCGCTCGACCGCTGCGCGGCGGACGCCGAGGCGACGTTCCGGGGGCAGGTGGCGGCGATCCTCGCCGTGCCCGGCCGGGGATCCGAGGACGACGGCTCGACCCCCCGCCCGGCGCCGGGCGACCGGCGGGCAGGGGAGTAGGCAAGGGCGCCGCGGCACCCGTGGCGCGTGGCACGAGAGGACGGAGACCGTGACAACCGGGACGATCAAGACCATGCGGGACAACGGGTTCGGGTTCATCACCCCCGACGGGGCGGCGGCTCGGGGAGAAGACGTCTTCTTCCACCGGACGGCGGTCGACGGCGATGGCTTCGACCTGCTCCGGGAAGGGCAGCGCGTCGGGTTCGAGGTCGAGCCGGACCCGCGGGACCCGAGCCGGAAGCGGGCGGTCAACGTCCGGCCGGCCGACGGCGGGGACCAGGAGTAGCGGGATGGACCCCGACGGTCGAGGGGATCCCACGGTCGGTGCCCCCGACGCGGGAGGCGTGGCCCGGCCGGGCGACGAACGGGCGCCCGCCGGGTGGCGGCGGGAACGGCGGCACGGCCACCCTCCGGTGGCGAAGGGTTACGGCATGGGCGGCGACGCCGGCAATCAGCGGCGGGGCGGCCCGGTCGGCCGTGGCCCGTCCCGGATCGGGCAGCAGGCACGGCCGGGAAACCAGAACCAGAACCAGAACCACTCTCAGGGGCGGTCCGGCGGGGAGCGGGGGAGCGTCTGGCGCCCCGACGTGCCGCCGCCGCCCTCCTCCCCCGAGGACGAGGAGCGGGCCGGCGTCTTCCGGGAGACGCTGTCGGTCGGCGGTTGGCACCTCGATCTGGTCGCCCGGCAGCCCGTCGGCGGCAGTTGGGGCGCCTGGGTCCGGCGGGCCTCGGGCGGCGGCCCCGGTGCGGCCGGTGGCGAGGACGTCGTCCGCTCGATCACGGCGACGGGCCCGACCGCCGCCGAGGCGCTGGCCTCGCTGGTCGCCTCGATCCGGACGGCCCTGGGCCAGCCGTCCCCGCCGCCCCAGCCGGACGCGGCGCCGTGATGAGGACGGCCGGCGGGTCCACTCCCCGCCCGGCCGTTCCGGACGCCGCCTTGCGGTCGTCCGAGGAGATCCTCCCGGTGGGGTCGGGCTCCGTCCTCCTGGTGCGCCCCGTGGCAATCGGCGGCGAGGACCGACGGTCGCGCTGCCGCGCCCGCCTCAGGATTGCGCGGCTCAACGTGTGAAGGATCCCGATGGCGTTTGCCTCTATGGTACCGACACGTGGGGACCCCGGGGATGATCGCGGTTGCTTTATCGAGCCGGCCCTCGGCGCAGCGGCCCGGGGCTGAGCGTGGGGGGCCGGGCTGAGGTGACGATGTCCATCCGGGACTGAGGACGAGGCCCGCGCGGTGCCGGCATCAAACAGGCAATCTCTCTGACCCCCGGGCTCCAGGAACGAAGCTCTTCCGAGACCCACAACGATAGTGCCAACTACGTGGTCAGTTCCGGAGCCCGGGGATGCATCCCCGAACCGCCGCCGAGCGCCCGTGCTCCCATCGAAACAACATGCTCCATAAGGGCTCCCAAGTACGAACGACGGCGACCGGGCCAGCGAACTTGGACACTCCAGCGGAACCAGCCGGGTCGGCGGCCGGCGCCGCTGGCACGGATCCGCCCCGTTCACCCGTCCGCCCTGGTCCGGCTGTCCCGAAGCCCAAGGTACACGCCCAAACTACATAGTTTTGAGGATGCCCATGCCGACGGCCTCTGCTGCAATGGCGGTGCGGCCCCTGTGACGATCGGGGTTTCTCGACGGAACAGGCGGCCGCTGATCGGAGATGGAGGCAGCGGCTATGGACGGTACGATGTTCGACGCGGTCGCGCGGCGTCTCGGCAGCGGGTTGACCCGGCGCGCCGGGGTGCGCGGGCTGGTGGCCGGCGCCCTCGGCCTGGCGGCCGGGAGGGCGGCCACCCTCGAGGCGGCCGCGGCGGGCCGCCGCCGCTGTCTGAAGGCGGGGGACCAGTGCGACCGAAGCGGCCAGTGCTGCCCGAAGACGACCGGCCGCATCTGCAAGCAGCCGAACCCCCCCAGCGGCAGCGAGGTCTGCTGCAGCCCGAAGGGCGAGCCGTGCGGCGGCGAGCGGCCGTCCGGCCCCGTCAAGCCGCAATGCTGCTTCCCCCTCCGGTGCAGCAACAAGAAGGGCGGCAAGTGCGTCAGGTAGGCACCGCTTGGCACCGCCGGCGATGAGTCACGGCTGCCGGCAGGCGACAACGGGGAGCGCGTCGTCCGCCGGCGATCCGGCCGGGTGCCCGATCTGGGCGGCCCGGTCGAGGCGGCGGGCGTCGGGCAAATCCGGCGCCCGCGGACGGGAGAAACGATGGACGACTCCAAATTCGACGCATGGACGCGACGCGGGTTCGGGCGCGCGGCCGGCGGCGCGGCTGCCTCCCTTCTCGGCCTGGCTGGGCTCGACACCGCCGGCACCGGGGTCGCCGGCGCCGCGGACCGGGCGCGGTGCCGCAAGGTGACCCGGTCGTGCAGCGCGACCAAGCCCTGCTGCGGCGACCTCACCTGCGGGCGGAGCGTGATCCGGGAGGGCAAGTTCTGCTGCCGGAAGGGCACGGCCCGCTGCCAGGACTCCAAGGATTGCTGCGCCCCGGCCCTCTGCACCGACAACCGCTGCGCGGTCCCGTAGCCGGCCCGGCCGCGCCAGTAGCCAACGCCGGCTGATCGGGGGCGCCGCGACGCGCTCGTCGCGGCGCCCCCGGCGGCGTGGATGAACGGGGATGATTCGGTTTGCTCTATTCATCCCCAGGACTGCCGCCGTCGGCTGACCGGATCGACCACGCCGCACCACCCAGCAGCGGGCACGGAATCCCCGCTCGGCGCCGTCCCCCCGCCGCCGGCCGCCCCGCGGCACCCGGCCCTACCGGGCACTGGTGGCGCAGCCGTGCAGCGCCCATCCTCCCCGCCGCCCTAGGCCCCGCCGCGTTCGCTAGAATAGCCGCGTCCACAGCCGGGGCGGCAGGGCGAGGCGCGGTGCGGCGTGCTCGGGAACCCCCGTCGGTGACTCGGTGTGCCCGTCGCCGCCGTCCGCTCCGCGGGGGGCTCCCGGAGGAACCATGACCCGGCTCTCCCGGCTCGCCGCGCTCGGCGCCGCCGCGACCTTCCTCCTGATCGCGCTCGGCGGCCTCTCGCGGACCCAGCCCGGGGCGGGCTGCCCGGACTGGCCGCTCTGCCAGGGGGGGTGGTTGCCGCCGCTCGATCCGGCGGTGCTGGTCGACTGGTTCCACCGCACCGTCTCCGCCTCGCTCGGTCTCCTCCTGTTCGCCACCGCCGTTGTCGCTGGCCGGACCCCGGCGGCCGCGGCCGGCACCCGGCGGGCGGCCTGGGCCGCCGTCGGCCTGATCCTGCTTCAGAGCGGGATCGGCGCCCTCACGGTCGGCGTCTCGCCGGCCTGGGCCTCGACGCTCCACCTCGGGCTGGCGATGCTCCTGTTCGCGGCGACGCTGCTGACGCTCCTCCTAGCCGTGCTCGACGGCGGCGCCCCGGCGTGGCTCGCCGGAGCCGGCGACCCCGTGGTGCGGCGGGCGGCCCTGGTCGGGGCGGCGGCGGTCCTCCTCCTCGTCCTCTCGGGCGCCGCCGCCAACGCCGCGGCCGCGGCCGCCGCCTGCACCGCTTGGCCGTTCTGCCCGGACGGACCGGCGCTATCGGCCGCACTCGTCCCGGCCGGGCCGGGCTACGGCGCCGCGACGCTCTCGGCCGCGCTCGTCGCGCTCGTCGTCCTCGGCCTGGGCTGGCGACGAGCCGGTGGGGCGGTCTGCGCCGTCGCCGCCGGCGCGCTCGGTGTCG
>CADCWF010000089.1 GCA_902806345.1 uncultured Thermomicrobiales bacterium | reverse complement strand
GATCGATCACCACGGTCCGGTCGGCCCCCTTGGCCCGTTCCATCGCCGAGCGCAACTCCGCCTCGGTCGTCGCCCGGAAGGCGAGCGCGCCCAAACTCTCGGCGTTCCGGGCAAAATCGATCGGCACGTAGGGGCCATCGAGGCGGCCGGTGGCGGGGTCGCGGAAGCGCAGTTCGTTGCCGAAAGCGGGCGAGCCGCACCCCTCCTGCAACCCCTTGATGCACTGGAAACCGCCGTTGTCGACGACGACGACGATCAGCTTCAGCCCCTCCTGGAGAGCGGTCACGATCTCGGTGTGGAGCATCAGGTAGGAGCCGTCGCCGACCATCACCACCACCTCCCGCGTGGGGTCGGCCAGCTTCGCCCCGAGGGCGCCGGCGATCTCGTAGCCCATGCAGGAGAACCCGTACTCCAGGTGGTAGCTCTTGGGGTCGACCGGCCGCCACAGCTTGAGCAAATCGCCCGGCAGACCGCCCGCCGCGCAGACCACCACATCGCGCGGGCCGAGGGCTCCGTTGACGATTCCGATCGCGTTCGCCTGGGAGAGCCGCTCCGGCGTCTCGACCCGGAGCAGGCCGTCGACGGTCGCGTCCCACTCGGCCTTGAGCGTCTCGACCGTATCGCCGTAGGCCGGCGCCGTGCCGTACCCGGCCGCCTTCGCCGCGCCGAGCAACGCTTCGAGGCCGGCGCGGGCGTCGCAGACCAGCGGCAGAGCGCCGAATTTGTGGGCGTCGCGGGCGGAGACATTGAGCGAGAGGAAGCGCACCTCCGGGTCGGCGAAGGCGGTGTGGGAGGCGGTCGTGAAGTCGGAGAGGCGGGTGCCGACGGCGACGACGAGGTCCGCCTCGCGCGCCAGCCGGTTGGCCGCCAGACCGCCGTTGGAACCGACCGGGCCGGCGTTCCAGGGGTGGTTCCAGGGGAGTGCGCCCTTGCCGGCCTGGGTCTCCACGACGGGGATGCCGAGCCCGTCGGCGAAGTCGGCCAGGGCGGCGGTCGCCTCGCTGTAGATCACCCCGCCGCCGCAGACAACGATCGGGCGCGCGGCCGACCGCAACAGGGAGACCGCCTCGGCCAGCGCCTCCGGCGGCGGCGCGACGCGGTAGACCTCGTGCGTCTTCGGCGCGAAGAAGGCCGCCGGGTAGGCGAAGGCCTCGGTCTGCACGTCCTGCGGCAGGCAGACCGTGACGGCTCCGGTCTCGGCTTGGTCGGTCAAGACGCGCATCGCCTCGGGCAGGCTGGCGAGCAGTTGCTCCGGCCGCTCGATCCGGTCCCAGAAGCGGGAGACGGGGCGGAAGGCGTCGTTGACGCTAACGTCGAGGCTGAGCGGGTGTTCCAGCTGCTGGAGCACCGGGTCGGGCCGGCGGGAGGCGAAGACGTCGCCGGGCAACAGCAGCACCGGCAGCCGGTTGACGGTAGCGGTGGCGGCGCCGGTGATCATGTTGGTAGCGCCTGGGCCGATCGAAGAGGTGCAGGCGAAGGTCTGGAGGCGGTTCTTCATCTTGGCGTAGGCGATGGCGGCGTGGACCATCCCCTGCTCATTCTGCGGCCGGTAGTAGCGCAGTTCGTCGCTCAGCTCCTCCAGCGCCTGCCCCAACCCGGCAACGTTGCCGTGGCCGAAGATCCCCCACATCCCAGCGAAGAACGCCTGCTCGACGCCGTCCCGCCGCACCCGCTGGTTCGCCAGGAACCGGACCACCGCCTGGGCCATCGTGAGTCGGACCGTCTGCTCTGCCATGTTGCCCTCCCGCTGTCGTGAGTCGTGAGCCGGGGTGCTGACTTCCGCCTCGAAGGCGGGACGGCTGGTACCGGCGACGGCTCACGCCGGCGTTCTCCACAGCTTACGACTCACGACCCATGGGTCGGCATCAGTCGCGCCGTCCCGCCGCCCCGTTCACCCGGTCGGCGATGTCGCGGTAGCCGGCGATACCAGCGTTCAACTCGTCGGTCCAGGTCGAGCGGACCCAGGCGTAGCGGGGGTCGTCGCTGGGCTGCATGGTGCGGACCGACTCGATGCCGGCCAGGATGTTCAGGTAGTAGCCGGTGTAACCGTGGGCGACGGCGAAGGCGTGGTAACCCTCCGGCACCAGCAGCAGGTCGCCGTCGTGGATGGTGTAGGCAGCGTCGGTGACGCCGTCGGCGGTGTAGAGGCGCTGCAGCGCGAAGCCGTCGGTCGGGTGGATCCGGTAGTAGTAAATCTCCTCCAGGTCGGCCTCCCGCGGCAGGTCGGAGATGTCGTGCTTGTGGGGCGGGAACGAGGACCAGTTGCCGCTTGGGGTGAAGACCTCGACGACCAGCAGCTTGTCGGCCGGGAAGTCCGGGGCGACGATGTGGTTGATCTGGCGGGCGGCGTTGCCGGCGCCGCGGATCTCGACCGCGACCTCGTCCGGCCGGATCTCCCGCGGCGGCAGAACGCGCTCGGCCCGCGCCCCGCAGACGGCCAGCTCCAGTGGTCCCTGGGCCGTCACGGTGAAGGCCGTGCCGCACCCGAGGTAGAGGGCGTGGGGGGGACCCTCGAAGGCGCTCGCCCGGCCGCCGATCGACCACGCTTGGCCGGCGGCCTCGACGGCGCAGCGGCCGCCGAGTGGCACCAGGCAGACCTCGTCCGGGCCGGGGTCGTGGTCCCACGTCTCGCCGGCGGCCAATCTGCGGACGAGCAGGCTGCAGTAGGTCCAGCCGGCCGCCTCTGGGCCGACGGCGATCAGCTCGCCGGAGGCGTCACCGAGGCGGGCGCTCCGCAGCAGCAACTCCTCCGGTGGGACGGTGATGGCCATGCGGGGCGGTTCCTCCAACGGCGGCGACCCGATTGCGGCGACCATCCTACCCCCGACCGGTGGCGCGCGATAGAGGAGGTGGAGGTCGTCGCATGGCAACGCCCGTCAGCGCTCGTCAACAGGAAAGAGGGCCGTGTTGGGTGCAAAGATGTGCAGGGGAAAGCATTCGACGTGATCTCATTCTGAGCCGCACCTCCTGCCCTCGCGTCACGCCGCTGGGAGAAGCGCATCTGGAGCCGATCGGATTCTTGACCCGGTCGCAGGGCAAGCTGGTGGCAACGCCCGACGGCCGTCACCCCGCAGCACTCGGGCGGGATGACGTTCCGCATAAGGACAGGCAAGAGCGAGCTTCGGCAGATCAGCTCGAAGCCACCTGAGCCGAAGTCCACCGCCCAGGATCCACCGGTCGTCCCTCGGCCCGCGACGCCTCCGCGGCGTAGGCGAGCGTCAGGGCGGCGCGGGCGTCGGCGGCGCCGGGGTCCGGCGGGCGGGCGGCGCGGACGGCCGCGACGAAGGCGCGCAGCTCTTCGGCGTAGGCGCAGGCGAAGCGCTCCAGGAAGAAGTGGACGTGGTCCGTGCGCACCCCGTCGGCCCCGAGGTGGAGCAGCGGCGTCGCCTCCCGGTAGCCGATCAGGAGGGCGCCCTTGCTGCCGAAGATTTCCGTCCGCACGTCGTAGCCGAAGCCGGAGCGGCGGCCGTTGTCGATGACGGCCAGGGCGCCGCCGGGGAAGCGCATCGTCACCACGCTGGTGTCGATCTCGCCGATCTCGGCCAGCGAGGGGTCGACCAGGGCCGAGCCCATCGCGAAAAGCTGCTCCGGCTCCGCCCCCATCAGCCAGCGGACGCAGTCGAAGTTGTGGATCGTCATGTCCCGGTAGAGACCGCCACTCGCCTCGGCGTAGGCGCGAGGCGGCGGCGCGGGGTCGCGCATCGCGTCGCGGATCGTCTCGATCGCGCCCAAGGCACCATCGGCGATCAACGCCTTCGCCTTCGCGTAGGCGGGGTCGAAGCGGCGCTGGAAGCCGATCTGGAAGCCGACCCCCGCCGCCGCGACGGCGGCCAGCGCGACATCGGTCGTCTCCAGGTCGAGCGCGACCGGCTTCTCGCAGAAGACGTGGGTGCCCGCCTTCGCGGCGGCGACGATCAGAGCCGCGTGGGTATCGGTCGAGGAGGCGATGACGACGGCGTCGATTGCAGGGTCGGCGATCGTCTCGGTCGGATCGGTTGTCCAGCGGCCGACCCCGACCTCTCCGGCGACGGCCCGCGCCGACTCAGCGTTCACGTCGGCGACGGCGACGAGGTCCACCTCCGGCATCGCCGCCAGCGTCCGGGCGTGGCCCTTGCCGATCCGCCCGGCGCCGATCAACCCGACCCGCAGCCGCTCCGCCATGCTGTTGCCTCTTCCCGACGCCCGGTGCCGACACCCACGACCGGGCAACGCCGGCACCCTGTCCGCGTCGGGGTGCATCCCGGACGAACCCGCCGGAAGCCCATCAGCCGCGGTCGCCCGCGAAGGACGCGGCGATCCACCGGGAGGATCCTGGGATGCCGACAGCCTGCTGCATCGGGCCGCCGGTACCGACCGACCCCAATCGGAGACGGCTAACCGGTGAACCGTTGGATTGGCGACGTGCCCTACGGCCCGCTCGCAGGATCGAGCGGGTTTGTGCCGTAGATCGAGACTTCCTCGCCGTCGCCGACGCCATCGCCGTCGGTGTCGAACGCGGCCGGGTCGGTCCCGTTGGTGAAGATCTCGTCGGTATCGGTCAAGCCGTCGCCGTCGGCGTCGGAGGTCGCCGGGCTCGTTCCATAGGAACTCGACTCCTCGCCATCGAGCAAGCCGTCGCCGTCGGTGTCGTTGTTCAACGGGTCGGACCCGAAAACGTAGACCTCTTCGCCGTCGAGGAGGCCGTCGGCGTCGTAATCCTTGTTCAGGGGGTCGGAGCCGTAGGCTGCTTCGTCGACGTCGCTCAAGCCGTCGCCGTCGGTGTCGCCGCTCTCCGAGATCGCCACCGCCGGCTGCTCGGGCACGGGGGTCGGCTCGACCGGGGCCGGCACCGGCGTCGGTTCGACCGCGGCCGGGACGGGTGTCGGGTCGAGCACCACCGGCGGCACGACGGTCGGCACCAGGTTGGCGGCGGCGGTCGGCGCCACCGGCGTCTGCAGGAGCGGCGCCTGGGTCGGCGGCGCGACGGAGGCGGCGGTCGGCGCCGCCTGAGGGACCCCCGCCGTCTCGCCGGCGGCGTCGACACTCTCGCCAATGGTCGCGACCACGAACGAGGCTGGTTCGGTGTCGCCGTTGCGGACCGTCAGCGCCTCGGGCGCCAGCACCCCGTTGCCAGCGCCGAGCGGCACCGGCGGTTCACCGACCGCCGAGATCTGGACGCGGCCGGCAGCGATCATCACCAACGCCGGACCGGTCCGCGCCGGGAGCTCCGAGACCTCGCCCGGCAGCAGGACCGTCCGCTGCAACTCGATGTCGAAGGTGCCGGCCGGGTAGTCGGCGACGGGCTCGGTGGTGAAAAGGGTGGAGCCGGAACCCGCCGCGGCCTCCGCCTCGGGCAGCAACTCGACGATCCAGGCGATCGAGGGGTCGGCGCCGATCGCGGGGGGGGAGAAGGGGTGGCCCGCCGGGGTGAAGGCGGCCTCCCCCGGCTCCAGCCGGACCCGCCGTTCCGAGACGTCATTGCGGACGATCGAGGCCCCGGTGCGCTGGAGGAGGAACGAGGCCGGTGCCGTCTCCTGCGTGGCCGATGAGGAGAGCGTGACCTCGCGGACACGCCAGACGACCGGGCCCTCCAGGGCCACGACCCCCTGAGCGATCGGCTGGAGATGGGGGGCGCCGACGGTGAACACGGCCGCCGGTTGGGTGTCCGCTGCAGCCGGTGCCGTGGGTGGCACCACGGTCGGCGTTTCCTGAGCGATCGCGGCCGAACCGGCGCCGAAGAGCAGCCCCAGCGCGGTCAACCCCGCCCCAGCGGTGTGGACCGCGCCGCGTCCCCGGCCGAGCATCCCGCGCGCCGTCGGCCGCCCGCTCTCCCCAGCCTGGCCTGCCATCGTTTCCCTCCCTGTCGCCGGTCGTGCCGTCCGATGCCGACCGGCTGCGCCTTGCCTTCCCGTCACCGCTCGGTCTCGGCCCGCGAGGCGGGTGACGGCGATGCACCGGCCGCCGGTGGCCCGGACGCGGCGATCTGCGCTACGTGCGAACGGGGCGGCCAGACTATACTTCGCCTCTAGGTCACGCGCCACGGCCGCGATCCCGAAATCGGCTCCATCGCGGCGCGGCACGGCTCGGACGGGCAGAGGACGGCAACGGAATGGCGACGGCGACGGTAGCACGCGACGCGACGGCCCCGGCCGCGGCCACCAGGCGGATCGTCGTCGCCGACGAGCTCGGGTACTGCTGGGGCGTCCGGCGGGCGCTCGATATCGTCCAGCAGGCGGCAGACGCTGGCGGCCCGATCGCCCCGATCGGCGACGTCATCCACAACCCGCAGGTGGTCGAGCGGCTGCGCGCCAAGGGCGTCGAGGGGGCCGCCACGGTCGACGAGGCGGCGGGCCGGGGCTTCAAGCGGGTGGCGATCACCGCCCACGGGATGGGGCCGCACCTGGCGCAGCAGGCGTCGGCGGCCGCGCTGGAGCTGGTCGACACGACCTGCCCCCTGGTGACCAAGGTCCAGCGGCTGGCCCAGAAGCTGGTCCGCCAGGGCTACTACCTGGTCGTCTACGGCGACTCCTACCACCCCGAGGTGCGGAGCGTTATCGGCTGGGCGGGAACCTCCAAGGCACTGGCGGCGAAGAAGGTCGCCGACCTGCCCTGGAACGCCCCCCGCGGCGCCGTTGGCCCCGGCGTGGTGACGCCGCCGCGCAAGGTGGCGGTGGTCAGCCAGACGACCAAGAACGTCGACGAGCTGATGAAGTTCGCCCAGGAGTTGCAGGCGATGGTGCTGCCGGAGGGCGGGGAGTTTCGCCTCTGCAACACCATCTGCGAGCCGACCAGCGAGCGGCAGACCGCGCTGAAGCGGTTGGTCGAGCGCGACCACGTCGACCTGATCCTGGCGATCGGCGGCAAGAAGAGCAGCAACACCGCCCGCCTGGCCGAGGTCGGCAACCTGATGGGCGTCGCCTCCCACCACATCGAGCGGCCGGAGGAGATCGAGCCGGCGTGGCTGGAGGGAGCCGCCACCGTCGGCGTTACCGCCGGCGCCTCGACCCCGGACGACGTCATCCAGTCGGTGGTCGATGCCCTCGCCGCCCGCGGCTACGCCCCGCCGGAGGGCGGCATCCGTCCGGTCGACCCAGACTACGTGCCTTCCTATTGACGACCTCCGGCAACCGGACGACCGGAGCGGTGTTCACCGACTCGGCGGCAGACCCGTCGGCCGGTGCCCCGCCCGTCAACAAGGTCGACCTCGCCGCGAAACTGGCGCTCTTCTCCGACCACTGGGCACCGCGCACGGTGGCCCGGCTCAACGGGCTCGACGTCATGGTCGTCTAGGTGCTCGGCAAGTTCGTCTGGCACGCGCACGACGACACCGACGACTTCTTCCTCGTCCTCTCGGGGCGGCTGACGGACCGGCTCCCCGGTCGGGAGGTCGCGCTCGGGCCGGGCGAGTTGCTCGTCGTGCCCCGGGGCATGGCGCACCAGCCGTTCGCCGCGGAGGAGACGCACCTGCTGCTGATCGAGCCGACGGGAACCCCGAACACCGGCGACCCGCAAACGGCCGCCCTCCGCCGAGCGGTCTAGCGTCGAGATCCGGCCAGCCTCCCTGCCGCCCGAAGGTCGGCGACGAGCAGGCTTTCGGCCCGAGCACAGGACGCGCCGTCGTTGACGACAACCGAAGGTATCCGCGCTTGTGCGGCGAGTGGCAAGCCTGAAACCACGCCAGTGCCACTCGCCGTTGCCGCTCGTTGACACTCCCCCACCGCTACGCTATGCTCCGCCACCGTCCAAGATCGGGGCAGATTCGAGTTCCTTCGGCGAAAATCGGGGAAGGTTCGGCCGGCGGCGGGCGCCGCGGCCGGAAACCGCGGTCACCCCACCCGCGGTCGGCAGCCGGCAGCGTGGCCGGCTCAATCGTGTTGGAGGCAGTGCATGGACCCGCGCGTCGAGAAGCTCGTCCAAGCGTTCCAGACCGGCGCCATCGACCGGCGCGCGCTCATCATCCGGGCGGCCGCCCTCGGCCTGTCGGCCGCGGCTGTCAGCTCCGCCCTGCGCACCGCTGGCGTCGCGGCCCAGGACGCCTCCCCGGCTGCTTCCCCCGCAGCTTCCCCCGCCGCGTCTCCGGTGGGTGAGGCCACGCTCGTCGGGAACCCGAACATCCCCCACATCACCGACACCTCGAAGGGGGTCATCAAGTTCTACTCGTCGTGGCCGATGATCGCCGGCAACGAGCAGATCGGCGGCGACATGCGGGAAGCGGTCGTGATGGCCCTCGAGGACTACGGCAACGCCGCCGGCGGCTTCGCCCTCGAGTACGAGGCGCTCGACGACGCCATCGCCTCGACCGGCAACTGGGACGCCGGCCGGGAGTCGGAGAACGCCAACACGGCGGTCAACGACCCGGACGCGATGGTCTACCTCGGCACCTACAACTCCGGCGCCGCCGCCATCTCGATCCCGATCCTCAACGCCGTCCCGATGGCGATGATCTCCCCCGCCAACACCTACGCCGGGCTGACCCAGGCGGTCGAGGGGGTCACGGAACCCGGCGAGCCCGACAAGTACTACCCGAGCGGTGAGCGCAACTACATGCGCAACACCGTGGCGGACCACATCCAGGGCGGCGCCCAGGCGAACTGGTCGGTCGAGAACGGCCTAACCTCCGCCTACATCCTCCACGACAACGAGCTCTACGGGCGGGGCGTTGCCGCCGCCTACCAGCTCTACTTCCAGCAGCTCGGGGGCGAAGTCCTCGGCTTCGAGGGCTACCAGCGCGATGCCCCGGACTACCTGGCGCTGGCGACCTCGATCGCCGACCGGGCGCCGAGCGTGGTCTACGTTGGCGCCGTCAACACGAACAACCCCGGCAAGCTGGTCCAGGACCTGCGCTCGGTGATGCCGCCCGACCAGGTCACCATCGTCCTCCCGGACGGCTGCTTCAGCCAGGGCTTCATCGATGCCGCCGCCGATGCCGGCGAGGGCTGCTACGTCACCTTCGGCGGCGTGCCGCCGGCCTACCTCGAAGGTGCCCTCGGCGAGGAGTGGGTGACCCGGATGGAGGAGCGGCTGGGGCACCTCCCGGACGCCTACGCCACCTACTCCTACGAAGCGGCGATCATCGCGATCCAGGCGATCGACCAGGTGCAGGAGAAGGACCGGGCGGCGATCCTCGACACGATGTTCGCGACCCAGGGCTTCGTCGGCCTCTCGGGCACGTACGGCTTCACCGAGACCGGCGACCCCGACAAGCCGAGCGTGTTCCTCAGCCAGATCCAGGACGGCCAGTTCGTCGAGGTCGGCTACATCAACCCGCCGACGGCCTAGCCCGCGGCGCCGCGGCGAGCGGTTGGGGCCATGGAGCCTCCCGCTCGCCGCGGCATTTCCTGCCCACCCGAATCCCGGCGCCCACCGCCGAGCGCCGCATAGCCGGGAGCGTGCCGACGCCGCCGTGGTGACCCGATGGATTTCAACGCCAGCCTCTTCATCCAATACCTGATCATCGGCGTCGCCAGCGGGGCATTGATCGCGCTGATCGCCCTTGGCTATACCCTGGTCTACGGCATCGTCGAGTTGATCAACTTCGCCCACGGCGAAGTCTTCATGATGGGCGCCTTCCTGGCGTTGACGGTCGTCGGCCTGGCAGGCCTGAACGCCGACTCCTCCTGGTCGTCGATCGTCGGCGTCGCGTTGCTGACATTGGCGGCGGCGATGCTCTTCAGCGCCCTGATCAACGCCGGGATCGACCGTATCGCCTACCGGCGGCTGCGCAACGCGCCACGGCTCGCGCCGCTGATCGCCGCCATTGGCTTCAGCTTCATCCTCCAAAACATCGGCATCTACTGGCTCGGCGCCAACCCGGTGACCGCGCCGACGCTGCTGCCGAACGAGTACCGCGCCTTCAATGTCCTGACGGAATGGTTCGGGTTGGACACCCGGATCCGGCTCCGGCTGCTGGATATCGGGGTGATCGGCATCACCGTCCCCCTGCTCGCCTTCCTGACCTGGTTCGTCTACCGGACCCGGACCGGCAAGGCGATGCGGGCGGTCGCCCAGGACCGCGAGGCGGCGGCCCTGATGGGGATCGACATCAACCGGACGATCACGACCGCCTTCCTCCTCGGCGGCGCCCTGGCCGGGGCGGCCGGCATGATCGCCCTCTTCTACAACAACGCCGCCCGCTTCCAGATGGGGTTCCGCTACGGCCTGTTCGCCTTCACGGCGGCCGTCCTCGGCGGCATCGGCAACCTCTCCGGCGCCGTCCTCGGCGGCCTCCTGATCGGCGTCGTCTGGGCGCTCAGCGACGGCTTCATGAAGGAGTACATCCCGGCCTGGGGCGCCCAGTGGACGCCGGCGGTCATCTTCGGGGTCCTCGTGATCGTCATGGTCTTCAAGCCGAGCGGGTTGCTCGGCGAGCAGACCGCAGACAAGGTGTAGGGGGCGCCAATGGCCGAGACGTTGGTGGCACCGGCGCGCGGTCGGGCACCCGCCCGGACCGAGTCCGAAGGGGGGCGCCTCGACGCCCGCAAACTCGGGCTGTTCGTGCTGTGCCTGGCGGCGGTGTTTGCCTACCCGTTCGTCGACCAGGCACTCGGCTGGGGCCGCGTCGGCTCGTTCATGTCGATCTTCGTCTTCGTCATCCTGGCGATGGGGCTCAACGTCGTCGTCGGCTACGCCGGGTTGCTCGACCTCGGCTACGCCGCGTTCTTCGCCATCGGCGCCTACACGATGGCGTTCCTGACCTCGCCCGGCAGCGTATTCGTGATCCAGGGATTGGTGCCTCCGGTCCTCCAGAACTTCTGGGTGGCCCTCGTCCTGTCCTGGTTCACGGCCGCGGCGTTCGGCGTCCTCCTGGGGGCGCCCACCCTCCGCCTGCGCGGCGACTACCTCGCGATCGTCACCCTCGGGTTCGGCGAGATCGTCCCCAACTTCTTCTACAACGCCGACGGCATCACGAACGGCACCCGCGGCATCAACCCGATCGGCAAGCCCCCCACGATCGAGCTGTTCGGGCTCAGCCTCGGCTTCGGCCCAACCGACCAGCGCAACTGGTACTGGCTGATCCTGCTGGTCGGCCTGCTGTCGCTGTTCCTGATCACCCGCCTTTACGCCTCCCGCCTCGGCCGGGCCTGGCAGGCGGTTCGCGAAGACGAGATCGCCGCGGCGAGCATGGGCGTCAACCTGGTCCGGACCAAGCTCTGGGCGTTCGCCCTGGGGGCGTCGTTCTCCGGCTTCGCCGGCTCGGTCTACGCCTCCGCCTTCCAGTACGTCCACCCCAGCCAGTTCGAGTTCTCGATCTCGGTGATGGTCCTCTCGATGGTCATCCTGGGGGGGATCGGCAACATCTACGGGGTCATCGCCGGCGGCCTGCTGCTCGCGTCGTTCGACCGGATTCTGGCCGAGGCGATGCGGGATCCCATCCAGCGGTTGGGAGAGGCCGTCGGCTGGGATGCGCTCGCCGGCCACGACATCACCCAGGACCGGCTACTGGTGTTCGGCCTCGCCCTGGTCCTGATGATGCTCCTGCGGCCGGGCGGCCTCTTCCCGAACGCCCAGCGGCGGGCCGAGCTGACCCCCGAGGACGAGGACATCACGGTCGCCGAGACGCAGACGCTCTACGACCTCCGGGCCGAGAACGAGCCGGCCCTGGGGGAGCGCGCGTGAGCGCCCCTCCGGCGACCGCACCGCCCCGGAGCGGACCCGATTCGCCCGCGGCCGGGTCGATCCTGGTCGCCCGCGGGGTGACGAAACAGTTCGGTGGCCTCGTCGCCGTCGACGCCGTCGACCTCGCCGTCCCGGCCGGGGCGATCGCGGGCCTGATCGGTCCCAACGGCGCCGGCAAGACGACCTTCTTCAACATGGTCGCCGGCATCTACGTGCCCACCCGCGGCAGCATCGAGTTCGAGGGGACGCCGATCTTCGCCGGCGAAAACGGGCGGGAGGCGTCGCTACGGCCGGACGAGGTGACGAGTCGGGGGATCGCCCGCACCTTCCAGAACATCCGCCTCTTCGCCAACATGAGCGCCCTCGACAACGTCCTGATCGGGATGCACACCCGCCTCCACGCCTCGCCCCTCGGCGCAATCCTGCGGACCCGTGCCGTGAAGCGGGAGGAGCGCGAGGCGCGGCTGAAGGCGAACGACCTGCTCGCCTACGTCGGCCTTGCCGGCAAGGGGCCGGAGATCGCCAAGAACCTCGCCTACGGCGACCAGCGGCGCCTTGAGATCGCCCGCTCGCTCGCCAGTGAGCCCCGTCTCCTCCTCCTCGACGAACCGACCGCCGGCATGAACCCCCAGGAGACGGCCCACCTGACCCGCTTCATCGACACCATGCGGCGCGACTTGGGGCTGACGATCCTGCTGATCGAGCACGACATGAAGGTGGTGATGGGCATCTCCGACCAGGTGGCGGTGCTCGACCACGGGATCAAGATCGCCGATGGTACCCCCGCCCACGTCCAGCGCGAGCCGAAGGTGATCGAGGCCTACCTGGGCGCCGGCGCCGCCGCCCTCGCCGCCGACCCCGGGCGGCTCGCCGAGGCCACCACGGCCACTGCGGCCACCACCCCCCAGCCCTAGTAGCGCCGCCGGGCGTTCGGAGCAGCCGCCCCCATGCCGATGCTCGAGATCCGCAACCTCAACACCTACTACGGGCACATCCACGCCCTGAAGGGCATCTCGCTCGACGTCGAGCAGGGCGAGATCGTGACCCTGATCGGCTCCAACGGCGCCGGCAAGTCGACGGCGCTCAAGACGGTCTCCGGTCTGCTCTCGCCGCGCACCGGGACCGTCTCCCTCAACGGCCGGCCGATCGGCGGCATGGCCGCCCACAAAGTGGCCGGCCTCGGCGTCGCCCAGTCCCCGGAGGGCCGGCGGATCTTCCCCCGGATGACCGTCCGCGAGAACCTGGAGATGGGCGCCTTTGCCCGCGGCAAGCCGGACCCGGCCGACATGGAGCGCGTCTTCGACCTCTTCCCCCGGCTGCGGGAGCGGGTCGCCCAGAAGGCGGGCACGATGTCCGGCGGCGAGCAGCAGATGCTGGCGATCGGGCGGGCGCTGATGGCGCGGCCGACGCTGCTGCTGCTGGACGAGCCCTCGATGGGGCTCTCGCCGATCCTGGTCGAGACGATCTTCGGCATCATCCGGGACATCAACGCCCAGGGCACCACCGTCCTCCTGGTCGAGCAGAACGCCCTGATGGCGCTGGCCGTCGCCAACCGCGGCTACGTCATCCAGACCGGCAAGATCGTGCTGACGGACGCCGCCGCCGGGCTGATGCGGAACGAGATGGTCCGCAAGGCGTATCTGGGCGAGGAGTAGCCGCGGGTCGCGGGCGGCACCCGCTGCCGGGGTGATCCGGCGACCGGTGCGGCAACGTCGATCCAGACGGGACTGATGCGCCCGCGGCCCGGGTCTCGGCGACCAGGCCGACGCCCGGCAAAGGCCGGCCGCGACGACCGCCGATCGGTGCCCGCCATGAACCCAAGGAGACGATCTGTGGCGAGAGCGACCGGAACGCCCCGGTCGAGTCGCCCCCTACCGCCGAGATGGACGCCGCCGCGCTGCCATGGGGCGAACCGCTCGCCCGAACGCTGGTCGAGCATTCGGCCGACATCATCCTGGTCCTGACGGCGGACCACCGGTGCCGGTTTGCCAGTCCCGCCGTCGAGCGCGTCCCCTGCTGCCGCCCCGACGAGGTGCTCGGCACCGACGTCAGCCCCCTCCACCACCCGGACGATCTGCCGCGGGCGGCGGCGATGCGCGGGGACGCAGCGGTTCACCCGGGACGGCAAGCGCAGGCAGATGTTCGCCTCCGCCACTGCAACGGAACGTAGCGGTGGCTGGCTGTCGTCGCCACCAACCGGATCGACGACCCGGCCGTCCGCGGCATCGCCTGCGCCCTGCAGGACGTGACCGAGCGGACCGAGGCAGCGCAGGCGACCCGGGAGGCGGCCAGCCGCGACCTCCGACGGGTTAGCCAGGCCGAGAGCGATCTCCTGGCGATCGTCAGCCACGAGAACCGGACGCCGCTGGCGGTGACACCGGCTACGCCGACCTCCTCCAGTGGGAACCGGGCGACGAGGCGCAGACGATCGACTACGCCCGCACCCTCAGCGGCGAAGCGGCCCGGCTCTCCCGGCCGATCGCCGACCTCCTGCTCATCGCTGGGGTCGAATCGGCCCAACAGGAGCTGCACCGCCGCCCGATCGCCTTCGACCTGCTGGTGGCGGAGGAGGTCGAACGGCTGCGCACGCTGGCTCCGGAACGCGACTTCCGGTTCGACCTGGAGCGAGGCTTGCCGGCGGGCGATGCCGTCTCGGACCGGGTCGCTCAGATCGTCGTCAACCTCGTTGGCAACGCGATCAAGTACTCGTCCGGCGGCGGTCCGATCGCGATCACGACGGCGAGGGCCGGCAACGCCGCCCGCCTCGACATCGCCGACGAGGGGATCAGTATCCCGGCCGAGGTGTTGCCGACGGTGTTCGACCACTACCGTCGGGTGGAGCGCGGCGCCGCCCGCGCCGTCCGGGGGAGCGGTCTTGGGCTGTCGATCGTCCGTCAACTCGCCCACCTGCACCGTGGACAGGCCTGGGACGATAGCGAGGAGGGAGCCGGCTCTGTCTTCCATGTCACGCTGCCGCTCGCGGTTCCCGAGTAGGCGCAGTCCCGGGCGCCAAGGCGGGAGCGGGCGGCCACGAGCGATGTTGGGTCGCCGAGGGGTCTACGGCTCGGTCGCGCCGGGATGGAACGCTCCGTCGACCTCCTCGCACGGGGCGTTGACGTAGCCGCTCTTGAAGGGCGAGACGCTGCCCTCCTCCGGCTCGAACCGGTGGCGCCAGATGCAGCCGTTGTCGATGCCCAGCAGGTGAAGCGAGACGGAGGCGACGGCGGAGACGGTCCGCACCCGGTGGATGTCGGTCTCCGGCAGCAGTTCGTAGAACTCGCCCTGCCGCAGGCGGCGCCGCTCGACCAGGTCCAGGTCGGCTCGGCCGTCGGCGGCGCCGTCGTCGCGGCGAGCGAAGACCTCTTCCTCCTGCTCGCCGCGGTAGAGCCCGACCAGCCCCCAGGCGAGGTGGTCGTGGACGGGGGTCTGGGCACCCGGCGGCACCACCAGCGCCGAGAGCGCCAGGCTGCCATCGAGCGTCCGGTAGAGCAACCAGGTACCGATGCCGGAGCCCATCCCGCTCTCGGCGGGTTCCTGGTAGCGCTCGGGCAGCCACCCCTCCTCGGCCATCAGCCTGGCAAAGACGGGGCGGATCGCGCCGATGACCGCACGCGGGTCGTCGGAAGAGCGACGGAGCCGGTTCACCTCGCTGATAAAGGCGCGAAATCTTGGGTTGTCGACGACCCACTCTTCGCCGCCGGGGGCCACCGTGGCCATCGTCGGTGCGCTCATCGGTCCCCATCCTCCCTCGCTCTGGGTCAGATCGTCCGGGATCTACGCGAAGAGTTGGCCGACGCGGACGGCGAACTCCGGCAGCACCTCGCCGCCGTCGATCGTGTCGTCCTCGAACAGGGTGCGGGCGACGTGGTCCGGGGTGTGGACCGTGATCGAGCGCTGACGCGGATTGAGCAGCCAGACGAGCAGCACGCCCGTTTCGAGGTAGATGCGGACCCGCTCGGCCGTCTCCGGCGCGGTGTTACTCGGGGCGAGAATCTCGATGACGAAATCGGGAACCAGTTCGGGGTATCCCTGTTGCTGATCCAGCGGCGGCACTCGGTCGGCCCGGACGAACGAGAGGTCGGGCAGAAACACCGTGTCCGGGTCGCGCTCGAAGACAAACCCGCTCTCCGAGACGAGATCGCCTAACCCGTGTTGGCGGACGAAACCACCTACCACGAAGGCCGTAGTGATTGCGATCCGCCCGTTGCCGTAGTTCGGCACCGCCCGCTCCAACAATTCACCCCGGACCAGCTCGAACCGCCCCTCCCGCTGCCGGTCGGACAGCAACTCCTCAGTGGTAACCGTGGCCGTCGCGCTCATCGCCGCGCCTCCTCGCTGAAAGCCTCGCCAACGACCATCCGGAAACCGGGCAGGATGTCGCCCCCGTCGATCGATTCGTCGGCGCGCACCGTCCGCGCCACGCCATCGGGGCCGTGGGCCGTTGCCGTCCGCCGCTTGGGATTGAAGATCCAGACGGCGTGGACACCCGCCTCCAGGCAGAGGGCGACCCGCTCCTCTATCTCGACGGAGGAGTTGCCGGGCGAGAGCACCTCGATGACGAGATCGGGCGCGAGTTGGGGGAAGCCGTCCCACTCGCCTGGAGACGGCACCCGGTCCTTGCGGACGAAGGAGATGTCCGGGGCGAGCAGCGTGAGCAGGTCCCGCTGCAGTACGACGCCACCCTCGGGACCGACGTCACCGAGGTCGTGCTCTTCAACGAACGAGCCGACGCGGACCTGCAGGCGACCCACCACGCGGCGATGGTCGTAGTTGACAGGCGTCACCGGCCGCACCTCCCCTCGGACGAGCTCGTAGTCGATCTCTGCCTCGGGGATCGACGGCGGTGCGGTGGCACGAGCGGTCGTGGCGGACATGGGAGGCTCCGGGCGAAGTGAAGATGCCAGGGCACGATGCTACCACCGCCCCTCCGCATCATGAGGCGGCGCGCCAACGGTGGATCGTCGTATCCCCGTGACGGGCGGCCCGGTAGACTGCGTCGACGCATCGGGGATGCCTTGCGTTCCGTTGCGGGCGCACCGGGCGTTTCGCGAGCCGTCGGCGCGAAGTGGCGCCGCGGCTTAGGTGGGCCGAACCATGGCAACGGAGCCGACGGCGGTCGATGCATTCCTCGACGACATCCTGCACGGCAAGCTCTCCCGGCGCCAGGTCGCACGGCGCGCGGCCGCGCTGGGGATCGCGCTACCGGCGCTGGCGGCAATGCTCCGGGGCTCCGCCGCCCGCCAGGAGTTCGCGACGGCACCGACGCCCCCGGATGCCCCCCGCAGGCCCGCAATTTTCGCCCTGCCTGGCGGGATCGATGTCGATCCCTACCGGTGGCTGGAGAACCCGGACGACCCCGAGGTGATCGCCTACCTTGAGGCCGAGAACGCCTACACAGAAGCGGTGATGGCGCCGACCGAGGTACTCCAGAAGGAGCTCTACCAGGAGCTGACCGGCCGCATCCAGCAGACCGACGCCGGCGTGCCGACCCCCTGGCGCGGCTACCTCTACTACATCCGCTCCGAGGAGGGGAAAGACTACGACATCATCTGCCGGAGGCGGGATGCCCCCGACGCCCCGGAGGAGGTGCTGGTCGACCTCAATGCCATCGCCGGGGAGTACCTGGACCTCGGCTCCTGGCGGCCCAGCCCCGACAACCGTTACCTAGCCTACAGCCTCGACGAGACAGGGTCCGAACTCTTCACACTCTTCGTCAAGGATCTGGACACGGGCGAGACCGTCGACCAGGTGTCCCTCGTCTGGGACTTCCAGTGGGCCAACGACAACCGGACCCTTTTCTACGCCAAGCAGGACCCGGAGGCCGTCTGGCCCTACTGGCACCACCGGCACGAACTCGGCACCGATCCCGCAACCGACCCCTTGCTCTTCGAAGAGCGCAACCGCGAGTTCGAGCTGGAAACCGCGATCTCGAAGGACCGGGCCTACGTCTTCCTCTACACCGAGTCGGTTGACACCAACGAGGTCCGCTACGTGCCGGCGGACGACCCGACGGCGGAGCCGAAGCTCTTCCGTCCCCGCCGCCAAGGGGTGCGCGACTTCCTGGAGCACCACGGCGACGAGTTCCTGATTCGCACCGACGAGGAGGCACCGAACTACAAACTGATGGCGGCGCCGGTCGGCGATCCGGCGCCGGCCAACTGGCGGGAGGTCATCCCCCACCGCGACGACGCCGTGCTCGGCGTCGTCGCGGTGTTCGAGCGGCATCTCGCCCTCTTCGGCCGCGACCAGGGGTTTAGCCAGGTCTGGGTGCACGACCTAGCAACGGGCGAGACGACGCCCATCCCCTTCGACGAGGCCGTCTATGTCGTCGCTGCGGGCTCGAACTGGGAGTTCGCTACCACCAAGCTGCGGCTGCGCTTCTCCTCGCCCGTCACCCCGAACACGGACCTGGAGATCGACCTCGCGACGGGGGAGCGGACGACGCTGAAGCAGCAAGCGATTCTCGGCGGCCACGACCCGGGCCGCTACGTCTCGGAGCGCGTCTTCGCCACCGCCCCCGACGGCACCGAGGTGCCGATCTCCGTCGTCTATCTCCGCGAGGCCCCGGCCGGCCTGCCCGCTGGACCCCCGCCGCTGCGGCTCGACGCCTACGGCTCCTACGGAAACGTCACCGATCCGTGGTTCTCCACCCTCCGGTTGACGCTGATCGACCGCGGCGTCACCTTCGCCCAGGCCCACGTCCGCGGCGGCGGCGAGTTCGGCCGCCGCTGGTGGGACAAGGGCCGGCTGTTCGACAAGTGGAACACCTTCACCGACTTCATCGCCTGCGCCGAGCACCTGGTGGCCGAGGGCTACACCACCCCCGACCGCCTGATCGCCCGGGGCGGCAGCGCCGGTGGGCTCCTGATGGGGGTCGTCGCCACGCAGCGACCCGACCTCTTCAAGGTGGTCAACGCCGATGTCCCGTCGGTCGAGGTCATCGGCCATCTGACCCGGTCGACGAACGGGCGGTACCAGTGGCCGGAACTGGGTGACCCGCACGACCCGGCCGCGCTCGAGTACATGCGGTCCTACTCGCCGTACGAGACCGTCCGTCCGCAGGCCTACCCGGCCATGCTCGTGACCGCCGGACTCCAGGACCGACGCGTCGACTACTGGTCCCCGGCCAAGTGGGTGGCCAAGCTCCGGGACGTCGAGACCGGCGACAACCCACTCCTGCTACGAACCGACATGGGTTCCGGCCACTTCGGCGCCACCGGTTTCGAGAACTCCAATCGCGAGGTGGCCTTCCTCTATGCGTTCTACCTGACGGCCTTAGGGATGGAGGGGGGCCAACTCGCGACGATCCCGGCCAGGAAGGCAACTGCCTCCTCGCCGGCACGGGCTACGGCGAGCCGTTCAACCTCGCGCCTGGCCGTCGATACCGTCGATCTGCTGTAGGGGAACCACTGGGACTGCGGTCCTCCGGGCGACCAAGCACGCGCGTGGCGCGTGCTTGGTCGTCGAGGCAGGAGCTCGACCGCGATCCGCCCCGAAAGGCAAACCCTTCGATTGCCGACTTCGTCCACGGCGTCTGGCCGAACGGCGCAAGCTTCTCCGGGATCACTCCGCGATCGGGTCGAAGGGACTGATCGGGGCAGTGAACGCCGCCCGCACGGGTTCCCCTCAAACCTGAGACAACCGGACAGACCCAAGGGGAGGATCCCCCGCTGACTCCGGACGCGTTCATCGGAATGTCGGATCAGGCCAAGGGCTTGCCGCCGGTGACGCCGACCACCTCGCCTGCGATGTAGCTCGACTCGTCGGAGGCGAGGAACACGTAGATCGGGGCCAGCTCGGCCGGCTGGGCCGGGCGTCCGATCGGCGAGTCCTGGCCGAACGACTGCGCCTTCTCGGCCGGCATCGTGGCCGGGATGAGCGGGGTCCAGACCGGGCCGGGGGCGACGCAGTTGACCCGGATGCCCTTCTGGAGGGCCTCCTCGGCCAGCCCCTTCGTGAAGGCGACGATGGCGCCCTTGGTCGTCGCGTAGTCGAGCAGTTGGGGCGACGGCTGGTAGGCCTGGATCGAGGCGGTGTTGATGACCGCGCTGCCGGGTTGGAAGTGGGGCCAGGCCGCCTGGCAAAGGTAGAACATGGCGAGGATGTTGGTCTTGAAGGTGTGCTCCAACTCCTCGACCGAAATCGACTCGATGCCCTCCCGCGTCATCTGATAGGCCGCGTTATTGACCAGGATGTCGAGCCGCCCGAACTCCGAGACGGCGCGCTCGACCAGCGCCCGGCAGTGCTGGTGGTCGCTGATGTCGCCGGCCACTGCCACCGCCTTCCGGCCGGCACCCTGGACAACCCGGGCGGTCTCCTCGGCGTCGGAGTGCTCGTTCAGGTAGGAGATCAGGACATCGGCCCCTTCGCGGGCGAAGGCCAGGGCGACGGCGCGACCGATGCCGCTGTCCCCGCCGGTGATGAGGGCGGCTTTGCCCTGGAGGCGGCCGTGGCCGACGTAGCTCTCCTCGCCGAAATCGGGCTGCGGCGTCATCTGCGACTCGAGTCCGGGATACGGGATGTTTTCCTGCGGGAACGGCGGCTTGGCGCCCTGCTCCTTCGGGTCCTGCTGGTCCGACATCGGTGTAGTGCCTCCTCGATCTCGTGGCGGGTGGACCAACGCCGACCCCCCAACTCTTCGCCCGGTTGCCGCAACGCCGGCGCCTTCTCGGCCGTGACGAGCAACACAACACCGGCCGCCGCCCTCACCCATGGGCACGGGGGCAGAACCCTCGCGGCGACGAAGATCATTCGGTCTCGGCCCGCCGCCACCCGACTCGGCCCTTGTTCGTCGAGCGATCCCCGGCCGGGGACAAAACGGGGCAGGCGCAAGGCCGGTGCCAGCGCTGTTCACCCGATTCGGGCGATTCCGTCGGCGCCGCGCCGTCCTCCGCCTCGGCGACCGAATCGACAACCGTTGCAACCACGGCCATCTTGGCGCAGGAAGGGGGGCGGTCCTCCGATTCACACCGCGGTCGGACAGCGGGCGGCCGGTGGTAGGCTCCCGCGGGTGCAATTCGGCCCGGCGGCGGGCGGACGTGGAGTCGCGGTGGACGAGGCCAAAAGCGGCACGGAGCGCCCGACGGGAGCGGAATCGACCTGGACGCTCACCGAGGTGGCGGAGAACGAGCGGGCGCTGTTGCGCCGCCTCTTCGATCTGTACCTCTACGACTTCAGCGAGATGGAGCACGCCGACCTCGACGAGGAGGGCTGGTTCGCGCCCAACGCCGAGTGGTGGGTCGAGCGCTACCGGAGCGAGCCCGACAAGCGGGCGCTGCTCCTCCGGGCCGACGACAAGCCGGCCGGGTTCGCCCTGGTCGACGAGCGGAGCCCGATCGCGGGGAGCGGCGACCGCCGCTACGTCGCGGCCTTCTTCGTGATGCGCGCCTACCGGCGGCGTGGCCTGGGGGAGGCGATGGCGAGGGAGGTCTTCCGGCGCGCTCCTGGACGCTGGCAGGTGCTGGAGGTGAAGGCCAACCCGCGGGCTCAGGCATTCTGGCGACGGGTGATCGGCGACGTCACCGGCGGCGCCTACGTCGAGCGGTGGGTCAGCGAGCGCGAGGTCGTCCAGGAGTTCGAGACAACGGGGGGCGGTGGATGACCGACGGCAAGGGAACGTCGCTGGCCGGCAAGATCGCGATCGTGACCGGGGCGGGCAGCGGCGTCGGCCGGGCGACCGCGCTTGCTTTGGCGGCGGCCGGGGCAGTCCCGGTGATCGTCGGCCGGGCGGCGGGTCCGCTGGCGGAGACGGCCGGCGCGGTTGCCTTGGCCGGGGGCCAAAGCCTCGTGGCGCCAACCGATGTCGCCGACGAGGGATCGGTGGGGGAGCTGCTCGAGCGGACGGTCGCCGAGCTTGGCGGGGTCGACGTCCTGGTTGCCGCAGCCGGGATCGGCCGCTTCGGCCCCGTCGAGGGGTACGCCCTGGCGGATTGGCAGGCAACGCTGGCGACGAACCTTACCGGTGTCTTCCTCTGCGCCAAGGCCGCCGTGCCGGCGATGAAGAGGCGCGGCGGCGGTGCCATCGTCGCGATCGGGTCCGGCGCCGGCAAGCAGGGCTACGCGGACCTCGCCGCCTACAGCGCCTCCAAGTTCGGACTGATCGGGTTGATGCAGTCGTTGGCGGCGGAGGTCGGCCCGGCGGGGATCAAGACCGCCGTGGTCAACCCCGGCTCGATCCTGACCCCGTTTGGCGGCCGTCCGGTCGAGGAGAAGGAGCAGGCCACGGCCGAGGACCCGGGTCGCAAATACCTGCTGCCGGAGGACGTCGCCGAGGCCGTCCTCTGGCTGCTGCGGCAGCCGGCCCGGGCCTGGACCCAGGAGATGAACCTCTGGCCGTTCTAGCCACCGTTTCGCCCCTCTGTCGCGCTCTTGGTTCGTGGCGGCCCTCCGGTGTTCGTCGAGCCGTGTCAAGGGCTGGGGGAACACGATGGTGCCGCGGGGCGGGGACAAGGGTGCGGGCGGTGGCAATGTCCGTACACCGAGCCTTGCGGACAGACGGCATCCAGATCCCCTTCCCTACCGGATGACGGTCCCCCCCGCGGGGTCTACCCCCGCCCCTGCCACCCCCCAGGGCGCCCCCACGCCTCCCGGAGAGGACCGGGCGAAACCGGCCGCCAATCCGCAAGAGGAGAGGACGATGTCGCTGCCCTACCCCCACGATCGTGCCCGTTCCCGGCAGGACCGGGGCGAGCAACCCTACAAGGATGCGCGGGAAGCGATGGCCGAGAGGGACGCCTTGCTGCAAGGCGAGGCCGAGGCGTACGGTGCCGCCAACCTCCGGGAGACCGACGACGAGCGGCGGGCACGGATGGAGGCGGAAGCCGAAGTCCGGTTGCGGGAGGTCGCCACCGACGAGGAGCAGACCGACCGGGAACGGTAACCCAGGGCGAGCCGAGACCACCGAGGAGACGACCACGTGGCCACCAACCCGATCCAGCGCGTTCGTGACCACGCCCACGACAGCCCGCTCGACCTCGACGCCGCCCGGACGCTGGGCCAGTTGGCGACCCTGCCACCGTCGACCGCGGCCCCCTACCTCTCGTTGAGCCTCGACTGGCGGCCGCAAGGGTCCGACCCAGGACGGGCGCCGGCGTCCGAGCCGCGCCCGTCCGAGCGGCGCTCCGGGCGCGACGACGGCTTCCGGGAAGGAACGAGCCGGCGCCCGTCCCGGCAAGTGTTCGAGCGCGAGGTCGCCAAGGTCATCGAGGGCTACGGGCCACGAGGCGCCGCCTTCGACAGCCTGACGGCGGATATCGAGCGGATCGGAACGTTCCTCGACGAGGAACTCGACCCGGCGGCCCAGGGCATCTTCATCGTCGCCTGCTCGGCGGCGGGCGTGTTCGAGCCGCTCGCGCTCGGGTTGCCCCTGCCGACCCGCCTTGCCGTCGGCCCGACACCGGCACTCGGAGCCCTCGCCCGCCTGATCGAGGACCACCCCGCTTACGCCGTGCTTCTGGCCGACCAGCACGAAGCGACCCTCTCCTTCATTACCCAGGCCACCCGCGGCCAGAGCGTCGCCCTCGAGAGCACCGACTACCCGCGCAAGCAGCAGCAGGGCGGTTGGTCACAGCGCCGGTTCCAGGCTCGGGCGGACGAGCGGGTGGCCGCCTTCGCCCGCGGCATCGCCGACGAGGTCGCACGGGCGCTCGACGAGACGGGGGTGGACCTGCTCGTGGTGGCGGGAGACGAGGTCATCACCAGCGCCCTCGACCCCGCGTTCCATCCCACGGTCAAGGAGCGCATCATCGAGACGATCCGCCTCGACAACCGGGCGAGCGAGCGGGAGATCGTCGAGGCGACCCATCCCCTCGCCGAACAGGCCGAGCGGGAACGCGAGATCTCGGCGGCGGCGGCGGTACGCGACGCCGTGGGCGCCGGGGGACTGGGGGTCGCCGGCGCCGAGGCGACGGTGACGGCGCTCCAGGCCGGGCAGGTCGAGACGTTGGTGATAGGCGACGACTTCGCCGCCGGCGGCTGGGCCGACTACGGTCTGCCGGTCTACGGCGTCGGCGAGCCGCCGAGCGAGCACCCCGCCGGAGGCGACCCGGCCGATCTGGTGGCGATCGCCCTGGAAGAGGAAGTGATCCGGCTCGCGCTCTTGACCGGGGCCGAGGTCCAAATCGTCCACTCCGCCGTCCCGCTCGACTGGGTCGAGGGGGCGGCGATCCCCGAGGCCGGTACCCTGCCGCCCAGGTCGGAGGCGGCGACCCTCCTCGACGAACTTGGCGGCATCGGCGCCGTGTTGCGCTTCGCCCTCGACGACGAGCAGTCGGTGGCCGACGTTTGATGGACGCGGTCGCTCGGTGGCGCTCGATGGCTCCTCCAGGGCTCAGTCTCCGGATCGCGCCAGGTTGACCGCGCTGGAGATGAGCCCGATGTGGCTGAAGGCCTGGGGGAAGTTCCCCAGGAAGGCGCCGCTCCCCGGGTCGATCTGCTCCGGCAGCAACCCCAGCGGGTTGGCCCGCGCGCAGAGGTCGTCGAAGAGCGACCGGGCCTCGTCGATCCGGCCTTGCTTGGCGAGGTTGTCCGCGAGCCAAAAGCTACAGAGGAGGAATGCCCCCTCGTGCCCGGCGAGCCCGTCGGGCGACTCGTCCGGCAGGTACCGGTAGAGCAGCCCGTCGCCGGCGCCCAACCGGTCGACGATGGCCTCGACGGTCGCCACCATCCGCGGGTGATCGGCCGGGATCACCCGCCGTAGCGGCAGCGCCAGCAAACTGGCGTCGAGGCCGCCGCCGCCGAGGTGCTCGGTCAGGGAGTTCATGGCCGGGTTCCAAGCCTCGGCGAGGATTGCGTCGCCCAGCCGCGCCGCGTCCGCCCGCCAACCGGGGGCGTCGCCGGGGAGCCCGAAGCGCTCGGCCAACTTGGCGCCCCGGTCGAGGGCCACCTGGCAGAGCGCCACGGAGTACGTGAAGAGCCGGCCGGGCGTGCGGACCTCCCAGATGCCCTGGTCGGGCGTGCCCCAGTCGCGCCGGGCCGATTCGATCAACTCGCGCAGCCGCTCCCAAAGCCGGCGGTCGATGCTGCCCCCCATCGCCCACAGGTAGGCGCAGTCGACGATCTCGCCGTAGACATCGTGCTGGCGTTGGTCGGCCGCCCCGTTGCCCCAGCGAACGGGGGAGGAGCCGCGGTAGCCCGCCAGATCCGGATCCGCCGACTCCGGCGGCGGTTGGTCGCCGCCGACATCGTAGAGGACGTGGGGCCGGCCGTCGGTCTCGCAGGCGTCGAGAACCCAGGCCAGGAAGCCACGCGCCTCGTGGTCGAGACCGATCCGGCGCAGGGCGTAGACGGAAAAGGCGGCATCGCGCACCCAGGCGTAGCGATAGTCCCAGTTCCGCGGCCCGCCGATGGCCTCTGGCAGCGACGAGGTCGGCGCTGCGACGATCGCCCCGTTCGCGAAGTGGTCGAGCAGCTTGAGGGTGATTGCCGAGCGGCGGACGAGTGCCGACTGCGGGCCGTCGTAGGCGATGTGGCCCACCCACCGCCGCCAGACCCGCTCCGTTTGGTCCAACAGGCCGTCCCCGTCCAGGGCGAGTTGGCGATGGAGGTCCGGTCCCCACCGCAGGCTGAGGTGGATCTCCTCGCCGTGATCGAGGTCGATCCTCGACTCTGCGCCCGCCAGCGGCCGAGTGCTGTCGAGTTGGAGGTCGAGGCCCGGGTGGGCGGGGCAGCGGAGGCGGAGGCCCCCTCGCCGTCGCTCCACGTCGGCGCCGCCGCGGGGTGTGACGGCGATGCGGAGCCGCACCCGCCCCTCCAGCACGCGGACGGAGCGCAACAGCTCGCGGCGATCGGCGGCGACATCCTCGGTCAGATCGGCCCCGGCCCGGAGGACGAGCGCATCAGTGAGCCGGACCAGCCCGGTCTCGGTGCGCAGCTCGGTCACCAGGACGCCGGTGTCGACCCGATAGTGTTGCCGGGACGAGACGAGCCCGTCCGGGGCCACGAGAAACCGGCCGCCCCGAGCGTGGTCCAGGATGCCGCAGAACAGGGGGGGCGAGTCGAACCGGGGGACGCACAGCCAGGAAATAGCGCCGTCGCGCCCGACGAGGGCGGCGGTCGCCCCGTCCCCGATCAAACCGTGGTCGGCAATCGGTAGGTATCCGTCGGTCCGCTCGACCGCGGCTAAACCGTCCAGATCGAGCACCTGCTACCCCCGCCTCGCGGCCAACCCGCCCAACCCGCCGAGCGCGGCGCCCAGCCGATTGCCGCGCCGCTGGCCAGGGGGGCGCAGCCAGGACGGCAACCTCGATCCTAGACGAGGACGAGCACCACCGCGGCGACGAAGATGAACAATACTGCCGCGACCGTTACAAGGGAGGATCCGGAAGCCAACGCATTCCCTCCGGTCGATCCGCGGGGCGCTGGGACCTGCCGGAGCTGCCCGATCCGCGGACGGTGACCGCAACCACCGCCAGGGCGGCGGTACCGGAGCCGCCAGTTTCGTCGACGCGAGGGGTGGACGGCTGGCACGATCGGTCCTTCGACGGTAGCCAATGGTGCCGGCATGGCAACGTTCGTTCAAGTGACCATCGTAGGGTGCGGGTCGGCGCGCGGGATGCCGCCCGGATTCCGGGGGAGGATCGCCATGTTTATTCGCCTAGCCTATCGCTCGTTCGGCCCCGTGCTGCGGGGCATCGCCCTGGGTGCAGTGCTGCTCGTGCCCGCCTTTGCGCTCGTCCCAGCGCTCCCGGTCGCGGCCCAGCAGGCCACGCCCTGCGTCGACTGCGTGCTCTACGCCTACACCGACCTGAACCTGCGGAAGGGACCGGCGATCGACGCGGTCGTGCTGGCCAGGGTCCCCAAGGCCGCCGCCGTCCGCCGCACCACCGGGGCCGAGGTGAACGGCTACGCCCCGGTCACCTACGCCGGCATCCCCGGCTGGGTCGTCGCGCTCGGCCTGGTCGCCTCGCCGGCGGAGGTCGAACCGGACGCGGCGCCGGCACCGACAGCCGCGCCCGCCGCACCGGCGCCGGCGCCACCCGCCGCCTCGGCCAACCAGCGGGTCACCTTGGCGCCGCTCAACCTGCGGGCCGGGCCGAGTCCCGACGCCGCGCTCGTCGGGATGCTGCCGGCGGGGACGGTCGTCACCTTGACCGGCGCCGGGGCCGAGGGCGGCTACGTCACCGTCGACGCCAATGGCACCCCCGGCTGGCTCCTGGCCGACCTCATCGGCCCGGTTGCGTAGCGGGGCCCACCAGAATCGCTCCCGTCCCCTGGAGGGAGTTGCCTCCCTCCAGGGGTGGTAGCCGAGGAACCACGGCCCTCGGGCGGTGCTCTACCCGACCGCCGTCCGCGCCAGCGCCGCGATCCCGTCCAGGTCGTCCAGGTCGTCGACCCACTGCAGCATCAGCCGCTGGACCCCGACCTCGGCGAAGGCGGCCAGGCGCTCCCGGACCTCCGCGGCACCGCCGACGATGACGCCGCGAGCGCGGAGGGCATCGGCGTCACCGCCGCCCAGCTTTGCCTCGGCCGCGGCCCGGTCGCGCCCGAAGACAACCCGGGTCATCAGGGTCCGGCGCACCGTCCCCGGCGGCCGTCCCGCCTCGGCCAGCAGGCCGTCGAGCGCCAGGTTCGTCTCGACGAACCGCTCCGGCGTCAGGAAGACGCCGTTCCACTCGTCGGCGTAGCGGGCGGCCAGGGGTAGGGTGCGCCGCGGCCCGTTGCCGCCGATCACGATCGGGGGGCCGCCGGGGCGCGCCGGTCGGGGCAGCAGCTCTGCGTCGCGCAGGCGGTAGAAGTCGCCCTCGAACGAGACCGGGTCGTTGCTCCGGAGGAGGCGGGTGACGACCTCCAGCCCTTCCTCGAAGCGGGCGAAGCGGCGGTCGGTGGCGAGCAGGTCGAAGCCGAACGCGGCGTGCTCCCGCTCCTGCCAGCCCGCGCCGAGCCCGAGGCGCAGCCGACCGCCCGAGAGGTCGTCGACGGCGGCGGCGGTCCAGGCGGTGGCGACCGGGTGGCGGAAAGAGACCGGCGAGACGAGCGGCCCGAACTCGATCCGCGAGGTGTTCGCGGCGAGCCAGGTGAGCGACGCCCAGAGGTCGAGGGCGGCGAGCGGCGGGCCGTCCTTGTTGACGAAGTGGTCGGAGCGGAAGAGGCCGGCGAAGCCGTGCTCCTCGGCGGCGCGGCCCAGCGCCTGCCAGCGCGGCCAGTCCAGTCCGTCCTGGCCCTCAATCATCAGCGCCACGTCCACGTTCGCCCCCCTCCGATTGCCCCCGGCTCCGGTCCCGGATTCTCACATGTGGGCCCGAGGCCGCCGCCCCGGCCAGCGGCGGCCGGGGGGCCACCGAACGAGGGCGCAGGCTTCACGATGGACCGCTCAGGCGGCGGTTCCACCTTGTGGGGCCGCCCGGAGACGGCGGACAAGGCGGACGAGCGGCGGCGCGACGAGCGCCAGGGCGGCGATCAGGAGGATGGTCCCCGAGATCGGGCGGGTGACGAAGGTGGCGTAGTCTCCCTGGGCGATCTGGAGGGCGCGCCGGAAGTGCTGCTCGGCGATCGGCCCGAGGATGACGCCGACGACGGCCGGGGCCACCGGCACGTCGAAGCGGCGCATCACGAAGCCGAGGGCGCCGAGCGCGTAGAGGACGACCAGGTCGACGACCGAGCCCGTCAGGGCGTAGGTGCCGAGCCCGGCCAGGACGAGGATCCCGGCGTAGAGCAGCGGCCGGGGGATTGCCAGCAGGCGGACCCAGACACCGGCCAGCGGCAGGTTCAGCACCAGCAGCATCGCGTTCCCGATGTAGAGGCTGGCGATCAGGCCCCAGACGAGCTCCGGGTCCTGGGTGAAGAGGGTCGGCCCGGGGTCGAGCCCGTAGCGCTGGAAGGCGACGAGGAGGATCGCGGCGGTGGCCGAGGTCGGCAGGCCGAGCGTCAGCAGGGGGGTCAGGACGCCGGCGGCGGCGGCGTTGTTGGCGGCCTCCGGCCCGGCGACCCCCTCGATCGCGCCGCGGCCGAACTCCTCCGGGTGCTTCGTCAGCTTCTTCTCCAGGGCGTAGGAGAGGAAGGTCGGGATCTCGGCGCCGCCGGCCGGCAGGCTGCCGATCGGGAAGCCGAGCGCTGTCCCCCGCAGCCACGGCCGCCACGACCGGCCCCACTCGGAGCGCGTCATCCCGACCGTCCCCGCGATCGGGATCACGGTATCGGCGCCGTGGCGCATCCGGGAGGCCACCCAGAGCGTCTCGCCGACGGCGAAGAGGCCGACCGCCACGGTGACGACGTCGATCCCGTTCTGCAGCTCGGGGATGCCGAAGGTGAAGCGGCTCTGGCCGGAGAGGGTGTCGATCCCGACCAGGCCGATCGCGAGGCCAACCAACAGGCTGAGGAGCCCCCGCGAGAGCGACGCCCCGAGGAGGGCGGTGATCGTGGTGAAGGCCAGCACGGTCAGGGCGAAGTACTCGGCGGGGCCGAAGCGGAGACCGACGTCGACCATCACCGGGGCGAGGAAGGTCAGCCCGACCGTGCCGATGGTGCCGGCGACGAAGGAGCCGACGGCGGCGGTGGCGAGGGCGGCCGAGCCGCGCCCCCGCTTCGCCATCAGGTTCCCCTCGAGCGCGGTCGCGATCGACGACGACTCGCCGGGGGTGTTGAGCAGGATCGAGGTCGTCGAGCCGCCGTACATGCCGCCGTAGTAGATGCCGGCGAACATGATGAAGGCGCCGGTCGCGTCGAGGCGGTAGGTCAGCGGCAGCAGCAGGGCCACGGTCAGCGCCGGCCCGATCCCCGGGAGGACCCCGACCGCGGTGCCGAGCACCACCCCGACCAGCGCCCAGAAGAGGTTCTGCGGCGTCAGCGCAACCGCGAACCCGGACAGGAGGTCGCCAAGGGGACCCACCTAGGAACCCAAGCCGGTCGGGCTCGCGCATTGTCCGGTTGATCGCCTGCCTCCCGGCCATAAATGGCCGGGCTGAACGCACGAAGGACCCTGAAGGGTCCTGAGGAAGGTGGTGGCCGACCGGATCGTCGTGCCCCGAGCACGGCGTGGGCATCCCCAATGAGGCGGGTCAACGACGATCCCGGTCTCGGGCCACGGTTGGCCGTTGTTGAGTGGATGTGACCTCTGACACCCCTCGATCTCAGGGCCCTTTAGGGTCCTTTGTCCGGTGAGCCCGGTCCCTTTAGGGCCGGGCTCGGCGGCGGGGCCGCCGCTCGGCGCGCTCCCGCTTGCACCCGTCATGGCAGCACCCCGGCCAGGATTCCGGCCGGCAGGTCGAGGCCGAGGCCGTGGGTGAAGCCGATGTAGAGCGCCGTCGCCAGGACGAGGCCGAGCGGGATGTCTCGGACAGGGCGGCGGCTCCCCATCGCGAATGCGGCACCGGCGAAGAGGGCGGTGCTGGCCAGGATGAAGCCCGCCGGCTCGATCAGGACGAGGTAGACGAGCAGGGCCACCACCAAGAGGCCGACGGTCCGCCAGTCGGTGGGCAAGGTCGGGTCGACGTCCTCCGAGTCGGCGCCGGGGCCGGCGGTGCCACCGCCGCGCAGCGCCTCGACCAGCAGCCAGAGGCCGACCAGGACGAGGCCCGCCCCGAGGACGTAGGGGATGGTCCGCGGCCCGACCGTGGCGTAGGCGGGGGTGACCCGGATCTGGGTCGTCTGCCAGACCACGGCCGCCCCGAACGCCACGGCGCCGAGGGCGAGGAGCGCCTCGCCGAGGGCGGGGCGACGGTCGGAATCCGGCCGATCCGAAGTGGTCTGCGACAACCCGCTCCCTCCTGCCCCGACCGTGAGCGGTATCCGGGGAAGAGCGGTTGGCCCTCCCCCCGGCCTCCTCCCCAGCCCGCAGGGGAGGGAGCGTCCGATCCAGCAACTACCTCGCCAGATGGCCCGCCCGAGGCGCGGTCGGGCGGACCGCTACGACCCGACGGACTCCGCTCCCCGTTGCCCGGGGTTCCCGAGACAGGGGTCTAACAACGGGGTCGCCCGTGACTGCCGCCGGGCTCGATCGACCGCCCAGCTCGATCAGGCGACCAGCCCGAGGGCGTTCAGGATGGGGATGACGCGGTCGCGCTCCTCCGTCAGGAAGGTGGCGAACTGGTCGCCGGACAGGGGGTAGTCCTCCCAGCCGTAGTTCGCCAGGGTCTCTTGCCAGCCCTCGGAGGCGCGCATCTCGTCGACCAGGGCGACCAGGCAGTCGCGCCCCTCGGGGGAGATCTCCGGCGGGGCGACGAGGCCGCGCCAGTTGGCCAGCTCGACATCGACGCCCTGCTCCTGGAGGGTCGGGGCGATGGTACCCCCGGCGCCCTCCCCGGCGACCGGGGTAGCGCCCGACTCGGCGGTGCCGGAGACGGCGAGGGCGCGCAGTTCGCCCGACTCGATCTGGGCCAGCCACTCGCCGACGCCCGAGACGCCGGCGGAGACCTGGCCGCCGAGGATCGCGGCCAGCGCCTCGCCGCCGCCGGAGAAGGGGACGTAGTTGATCTGGGTCGGGTCGATGCCTTCGGCCTGGGCGATCAGGCCGACGAGGACGTGGTCGGTGCCGCCGGCCGAACCGCCCCCCCACGAGACCGCGGTCGGGTCCGCCCGGAACGCGGCCAGGAGGTCGTCCAGGGTCTGGTACTCGGAGTCGGCGGGGACGACGATCACCTCGAACTCGGTCGTCAGGCGGGAGACCGGGGTGACGTCGTCGAGGGTCACCTCGGAGGCGTTGGTGGCGAGGGCGCCGACCATCACCAAGCCCATCATCATCAATTGGTGGTCGTTGCCGCGCTCGTCGTTGACGAACTGGGCGATGCCGACGGTGCCGCCGGCGCCCTCGACGTTGTAGACCTCGACGTTGGGGGCGATCCCCGCTTCCTGGAGGACGCGCTGCATCTCGCGGGCGGTCGTGTCCCAGCCGCCGCCGGGGGCGGCCGGGGCCATGATCTCGAGCGGCTGCTCGGCGAACCCGTCGACCGTGCAGGCCGCCTCCTGGGTGAGGGCGAACCGACCCATCGGGGCGGCCGCCGTGGGGGCGCCGAGGGCCGGGGCGGCGGCACCGCCCATCAGACCGACGACCAGCAGGACCATGAGCGAACGCAGGGACCGCATCGTTCCTCCTCCTCGCCGCCGATCGGCGCCGACCGCGGCAACCGCCCGCCGACGGAGGCGGGGGACGTGGGCGGGGTTGTACCACAGGCCGGCGACGGGGGCTCGGCAGGGGGGAGGGGCCATTCCGACCGCGGCGGAGCGCCGCGGCGCTCTCCAAAGGCCGCGGCAAGGGCGCCAAGGGCGCCAACGCCGCCAACGCCGCCAACGCCGCCAACGCCGCCAATGGTGTTTCGGCGGGACGGACCGCCGCGACCGTCACCGGGAGGTCAAGTCGGCGGCAGGCGCGGCGCCGCGACGGGCGCCGGTCCGTCTCCGGGGCGTCCCCCGGTTCCTCGCCCCTCCTCTCAAGGAACGGCTCGGCGGGGCGAAACCTCGCGCGATCCTGGTCCTGGATCCGGTGCTATGCCGGAGCGGAACCCGCGCCTCGCGGGCGTCCACCGGTGACAGCGGCAGGCGGCGGGGTCTCGACGGGGGGTGCCCACCCCGGAGAGGGACGAACCTCGCCTTCCCGGTTCGGCCATCCGGACCGCGGCGAGACGGAACCTTGCCTGCGATGATGCGAGCCGGGTTCGTCCGTTGCCACGAGGAGGTCGCCGTGCGCGCCGCCGTTCTGCCCCGCATCCCGTCGGGGCTGGAGATCGCCGAGGTCGAGGTCGACGATCCGGGTCCGCACGAGGTGCGGGTCCGGGTGGTCGCCTCCGGGTTGTGCCACAGCGACCTCCACTACATGGAGGGCAAGTACGCCTGGGAGACGCCGACCGTGCTGGGGCACGAGGCGGCCGGGGTCGTCGAGGCGGTCGGATCGGACGTGACCGGATTCCGGCCCGGCGACCACGTGATCGGCTGCCTCTCGATCTTCTGCGGCCGCTGCGAGTACTGCCTCTCGGGGCGGCCGGCGCTGTGCACCCGGCAGGGGCTGGAGCGGGGGGCGGGGGAGCCGCCGAGGCTGTCGATGGATGGCGCGCCGGTCCACCAGTTCCTCCGCCTCTCGGCGTTCGCCGAGACGATGTTGGTCCACGAGAACGCGCTGGTCGCGATCCGGGAGGAGATGCCGCTCGACCGGGCGGCCTTGATCGGCTGCGCGGTGACGACCGGGCTGGGCGCGGTCTTCGCAACGGCGAAGGTGCCGCCCGGCGCCACAGTTGCCGTCATCGGCTGCGGCGGGGTCGGGCTCAACTGCGTCCAGGGGGCGGCGATCGCCGGCGCCGGCCGGGTCGTCGCGGTCGACACCCTCCCCTGGAAGCTGGAGTTGGCCCGCGCCTTCGGCGCCACCGACACGGTCGATGCGACGGCCGACGACCCGGTCGGGCAGGTGCGCGAGCTGACCGGCGGCGGGGTGGAATTCTCGTTCGAGGCGATCGGGCTGGCGGCGACGGCCGAGCAAGCGTTCGCGATGCTGCGGCGGGGCGGCACGGCGACGATCATCGGGATGATCCCGGAGGGGCAGACGATCGCCCTGCCGGGGTCCGACTTCCTCGACGAGAAGCGGATCCAGGGGAGCAACATGGGGTCGAACCGGTTCCGGGTCGACATGCCGCGCTACGTCGACCTCTACCTGAACGGGCGGCTGAAGCTCGACGAGCTGGTCTCGGCCCGGATCGGGCTCGAGGAGATCAACGAGGGGTTCGCCGCGATGCGCCGGGGCGAGGTGGCGCGGAGCGTGATCGTGTTTGGGGAGGCGGAGGCGTAGCGGGCCGGCCCGCGGTGGGACGCCGGGGCGGTGTCGCCAGCGATCTCCAAGAGGATCGGAAGTGTGCGGCGGCAAGGGTTCCACGCGGCAGCCGACCTCTCGCATCCGATCGCCGAGCGGGACCGCTCTTGGGATATCGGACGGTTCGGCCAGGAGGCTGGATGCCCGGACGCCGCAGGAGGGGGATGTCCACCATGCCGGATCTGATTCTTTTGCCAGCTCCCTCACCCCCACGGGCACGGCCAAGGATGGCGTAGAACCAGATCGGTCACCCAGAGGCGGGTGGGGACAACGTCCGAGCCGGCACGCCTTCGTCCGGCCGGGAGAGGGTTGCCCTGACTGCATTGGGACAACCGTTGGTGGCGTCAGCGGTCGGCTGGTCGCCGAAATCGGGGGGCGAGCGTCAGTGGTCCTCGGCGGGGTTGCGGTGCCGTCCCCGCCGCGGCGCGTGGGCGTGCGAGTAGCCGTCGTGGTTGTGCCAACAATCGATGCCCGCTCATCCTCCGGTGGACGGACCGCGACGACCCGGCAGCGTAGGCCGCCGACTAGACTTCCGGCGACAGAGGACCGCCCCGCGCCGTTGGTAGCGGCCGGGGCGGGTGGCGAACGACCGGGGGAGGTCGCGCGCATGGGCAGTGTATCTGGACAGAAACGGATCGAGTACCAGCTTGGCTGGGGGGAGCTGCGGGGGCGAGACGGAGAGGCGGCCGTCGCCCACGCCCGGAACATCGTGCTAACTGCTATTCGCCGCATCAAGCCGGACGTTCTGAGTGACCTCGATCGGACAGTGCTTCCTGCATATGAGGTGGCGCTAGGAGCG
>CADCWF010000088.1 GCA_902806345.1 uncultured Thermomicrobiales bacterium | reverse complement strand
CTGCTGCTGGCGGCCGTCGTCCCCCCCGCGGGTGGGCGACCACGGGCAACGGCGGGCGGCGGTTGACCGTCGCCGGCCTTCACCAGCTTCGTCCCTCTTCACCCGACCGTCCACCGAACGGCAATCGCACGAACAGCGGACGTAGCTGCATCGCGAGCCCCCAACCCCTGCCCCTGGAGAGGGAGAAAGGAGCATGGGCTTCCGTCCCCCGTCATTCTGAGCCCAAAGGCGACGAATCTCTTTCCGGCTCCGGAAACGGCCGGACGGACGACGCCGCCGCACCGGGTCCTACTCGGGGACCCAAGTAGGACCCGACGAGAGATCCTTCGCATCGCTCTGGATGACTCGGTTGGACCGGATGAAAGGGGTGAACGGGCTGGTCACGAGGATTCGGTATCAGACGCTCGGGTTGCTCGCTCCGCCCAGCCGCCCCAGAAGAGTCCCCTCTCTCGCGCACCGGCGGCTGCCCCGTCGGCCGGCGGTGGGTAGACCTTCGGGTGGCGGTGAGGGTTCTCGCTCGGCAACGAATCAGTCCAAGCGAACACCGGAGTGAACCTCCGGCTTGGGGAAGGAGGAAACGTGGAGCAAGCGATCGAACGCCTCAAGGCCACCAACGGCGACGCGACGTGACCACCATCGCCACCGGCGCTGTCGAGGAGCCGCCTGCCGTCACCGGGCCTTCCCCGCCAAACCACCCGGCCGGCCCGGTTCGGCGGGTGGCGGGCGGCCCCCTCCTGCTCGGTCTCGCCTGGCTCGTCGCCTTCAACCTGCAGTCCGGCCTCGTCGCCCTCGGGCCGGTGCTGCCGGCGCTGGTCGCCGATCTCTCCCTCTCAAACACGGTGGCCGGGGCGCTCGCCGCCGTCCCGATGCTCATGATGGGCCTCGTCGCCGTGGCAGGCGGCCGCCTCGCTGACCGTTGGGGCGCGCGCCGGACGCTGGCACTCGGGCTGGCGCTGCTCGCCGCCGGTGGCGGCCTCCGCGCCGCCGCGACCGGCTGGCTCCTCTTGCTCGGGTTCAGCATCCTGTTCGGGGTCGGCATCGGCATTGCCCAGCCGGCGCTGCCGCGGCTGACCCGCACCGCCTTCCCCGGTCGCCTCGGCCTCGCCACCGGCGTCTACACCAGCGGCCTGATTGCCGGCCAGGTGCTGGCCGCGGCGACCACCGGGCCGTTGCTGGTGCCGGCCTTCGGCTGGCGTGGCGCGCTCGCCCTCTGGGGAGTGGTCGCCGCGACGGCGCTGGCACCCTGGCTGCTGCTCGCGAGGCCCGCCTCACCGGCCGCCGCCGCGGTCGTCCCCGGAGCGGCCGGCGGGGGGTGGTCGCCGTGGCGGGATCGCCGGATCTGGGTCATCTCCCTCCTCTACGTCGGGCAGGGACTGACCTACCTCCTCCTGGCGACGTGGCTGCCGGCGATCTACGGCGACCTCGGCGTCGACGCGGCCGGTGCCGGCGCCCGCCTGGCGCTCCTGGCTGGCTCCTGCCTGCCGGCCGGGCTACTCCTGCCGACGCTCTCCGACCGAATCGGCTCCCGCCGGCTGCCGCTGCTGGCTTCCGGGCTGCTCACCTTGGCGGCCACGCTCGGACTAGCGACTGCCCCGGTGGCGCCGGGGTGGAGCTGGGCCTGGCCGCTCCTGGCCGGGGTCGGCACCTCCGGCGTCTTCGTCCTCTGCCTGGTCCAGATCGCCGAGGCACCACCGGCGGGCAGCACCGGTGCCGCCGCCGGGATGATGATGGCGGTCGGCTACGGCGGCGCCGTTCTCGGCCCGGTCGCCGCCGGTGCCCTGCGTGATGCCACCGGCGCCTTTGCCTTCGTCCTCCTGCTCCTGCCCGCCGTCGCCCTGGCGATAACCCTCCTCGCCCTGGTCGCCCCGGAGACGGCGCCCTCTAAGCTTGTGATTTAACCCTTGATCGGCGCGGCGAGCCCTCCCGCGGTCGGGGAAGAACGGCCGGGCGGCGGTGAGGGCTGCCTCAGGCCGCCTTTTTGGCCCTCTTGACTGCGGGATGCCGGGGGGCTGGGCCTGTTCGGCTACCGCGGGGGCGGCCGGGGGAGCGGCCGCAGGGTTTCGGCCCGGCGGCGGGCGAGCCAAGCGCGGCCAAGAGCTGCGGAACGCCCCGGCGGACCCGGCTCGGCGTCGGCTTCTCCGCCGGAAGGCGGCGCTCCCAGGGCAGGCGGCGGTCGGCGACCCAGGGGCGGGCGAGCCGGAGATGGGTGGAGGCCGCCACGACGAGCCAGGTCCAGCGGTCGGCCTGCTCCGGGCGCCGCGGCCGCGGCGTGGTCCAGCCGAGCCCCTGCTTGCAGAACCGGAGCGTGTGCTCCAGCCCGGAGCGGCGGGCGTAGGCCCGCCACAGCACGCCGAGGTCGGGCTCGCCCGGCCCGTGCCACCACAGCCACAGCTCCTTCGGCCGTCGAGTTTGGCGGGGCAGTCGCTGGACCTCGACGAGCACCAGGGCGCCGCGCACCAGCGGCCGCGGCCGACGGCTGCCCCGGTCGGCGTGCTCCTGCCGCTTGGGGTGCAGCCCGGCCCACGACCGGACCCGGACGTGCCCGTACTGCCCGTCCTCGTCGCCGTGTTCGGCGTCCGCGTCCGGCCAGGTGGCCGGGTCCGCGCAGTCCAGCGTCGCCCCGTGCCGCCTCGGCCGCCCTCCCTTGGGCGACGGCGCGGCCGGGGACGGGTCGGCGTAGAAGCAGCGGCCGGAGCGCAGCCGGACCAGGATCGCGGCGGCCACGCCGGTGAGCCCCTGGGTGAGCTGGACGGGGTCGTAGCCGGCGTCGAAAACAAAGAGGGGAACCCCGTCGGCCTCCGGCCGGGCGGCGGCGAATGCGGAGATCTGCTCCGCCGCGACCCCGTTGGCGTTCTCGCCGGGCTGCACCCGCCGCACGTCCAGCGGCGCCGTCCAGCTCTCCCGCTCGAAGCTCAGCTGGGCGAGCCACTGGTAGGCCCACCCGGCGACGATCGGCTGGCCGGCCGAGTGGCGCGAGGGGTGGTAGGAGTAGCCCTGTTCCGGGCTCGCCTCGGCGTCGCAGCGGGGCCAGACGCTGACGTCGACGGCGTCGACCGGCTCCCCGCCGGCGAGGGGACGCGCCGCCAGCGCGCGACGCAGGGCGTCGGCGCCCAGGCTCCCTTCGGCCAGCGCCCCGTAGACGCTGCCCCAGCCGCGCCGGTGGAGCGGCGACAGGCTCAGGTGGGGCAAGGAGGCAACCGGGGCGCTCGCCAGCAGCGCGTCGGCGACCTCGAACAGCGCGTCTGCCCGGCGCCCGAAGCAGCCGTAGAGTTCGTCGCGGAAGGCCCGGAGCGGGGAGAGCGGGTCGGGGGCATCCATGGAGGCATGGTGCCACGCCGGACCGACCTCCGGCCTCCCGGAGTCCGCCGGGCCGATCAAGGATCAAATTACAAGCTTAGCACCCGGCACGTCGCTCGGAGGCTTCCGTCGGAGCCCCCCGAGGAGCCACCGGGCAGCATGCCAAGCGGATAACTCCACTAACACGCTATCCGGAAAGTAGCCGGGCATGGCGGACCTTGCGGTAGACGATGAGGATGGCGGCGACGTGGCTGAAGCCGAGGTAGTGGCGGGCCAGCGTGTCGGTCCGGGTCAGCAACCGCCGGAAGCGGTTGAACCGGCTATGGGCCGCCTCCGCCACCCACCGGCGCGGCGGGTGGCGGTCGGGGTGGCCCGGCGGGGGCACCGGGGTTGCCTCGCCCGCCTTGGGCGGGATGTGGGCCGTGTAGCCGCGGGCCGCGGCGGCCGCCCGGCAGTCGTCGTAGGCGTAGCCGCGGCCGAGCGCCAGGTGGGGCGGGTCCGTCGGTGCCGGCTCGATCACCGCCCCGTCGAGCAGGGCCGCCAACTGGGTCATGTCGTGGCGGTTGGCGCCGGTGGCGGCGAGGGCGACCGGGACGCCCCTCGCCTCGGTCAGGAGGTGGCGCTTGGTGCCCGGTTTGCCGCGGTCGGTGGGGTTGCGGCCCGTGGCTTCCGCCTCGCCCGGCCCCCCGTTTTGCCGAACGGGGCCTTGACGATGCAGCCGTCGGCGGCCTGCCCGGTCCAGTCCCGCCCGACCTCCCCGTCGTATTCGCGCAGCAGCACGCCCCACGCCCGTTCCAGCGCCCCGCTCGCGGCCCACTCGCTGAAGCGCTCGTGGACGGTGGACTTGGGGCCGAACTCGCGGGGCAGCTGCGGCCACCGGGCCCCGGTACGCGCCAGCCAGACCAGGCCGTCGAAGATCGCCCGGTCGCCGCGCCGCGGGCGCCCGGGCTTCTTGCGCGGCTTGTCGCTCTTGAGGATCGGTCCCGGCAGCGCCCACAGCGCGTCGTCGACCCGCCAGATGGTCGGACCGTCCGTACCGGCCGCCGCCGCGGCCACGGCGGGAAGCGAGGTGTTCATGCCGCCAGGCCACCACCGCCCTTCACTTTCCGGATAGCGTGTAAGCCGCACTTGGTCCGTAGGCCGGCCCCCGTGCCTGGCACCTCCGGACTCCCAAAGGGGGTTAGGGCTGCGGTCGGCCGACCGCAATCCCCACCGCCGGTGTTGGCGGACGTGATCGCCGTCTTGGACGGCGGCCGACGCGGCGCGTACGATGCACCGATGGCTGGGGGTCGATGTCCGTCGCAAAAATGCTTCGTCGAGATCCCGGTCGTCGGTCGGTGGACCGTCGACTGCGGCGCCGGGTGCCGCGTCTTGGCGTCGCTGCTCTTGGCGACCACGGCGGCCCTACCGTGGCTCTACTTTTCCCTCGACGGGCGCGGGTTGCCCCTCGTCGGGGCGATCCTCGGCTGGTGGTGGCTCCAGGTGAAGGCCCGGCAGACCGTCGACGCCTTGGACCTACGCCTGCCCGAGGTCCGCGGGCGACTCTGGGCCGTGCTCGCGGCGGCGATCGCGGCGGGGGCGCTCCTCGGCCGCGGGGCCGCCGGCCTCGTCCCGCTCCTGACCACGGCCCCGTCGCCGTTGCTCCCGCGGGATGCCCCGTTGCTCGGCGCCGCCCTCGGCGCGTTCCTCGTGCTCGGGCTCCCGTACCTTGCCGCGCTGTGGTCGGCGGGGGGCGCATCCGCAAACCCGGATCGACCGTAGCCCGTCGACCTCTTCGGACCGCCCGACGTCGGCGTTGACCCGGGTTTCAGCAAACACGGGCGAGGATCAAGCGGAGGGGGTTGCCCTGGGGCTCGGTGTGGCGACCACCCGCTCCGGTTCGTCCAGCACGTAGCGGCCTCCTTGTTCGACCAACACGAGAAATGCGCTGTCTTGTTGCGGCCTCTCCTCCTCGTGGTAAAGAACGCTGATGCGGCCGTCGGGCAAGCGTCAGGCTCCGTCCACCACAGGCGTCCGCGGACGGGTCGGAGTTGGCACGCCGACGCGCTTCATCCGGCGAAGGGCCGCGACGAACTGGGCGGTGGTAAGGCCTCGGGCGGCGATCGACTTGGCAAGCCACGATCGGAGAAGAGGGCCAAGAACTGGGCGCTGTCGCCCGAGATAAAGCACGCCGTGAACTCAGGGACGAACTGCCGGTCGCCGAGGGCGCGGGCAAGCACGACCTGACAGTGGTGCTGGGTGAAGGCGTCCGGGGAGCGCAGGCCAACCGCCCGGACCGGCCGCTCGGAATTCGTGGGCGGACGCACGAAGAGCGGGGCCTGCACGCCGCGCAGCGGACGGTATGCCCAACCACCTCGCCTGAAGTCCCACTAGGTGGGTAGATGGGACCAGACGGGCAGGAACCCGAGGCCGACGTGATCGTGCGGGTCAGCTCCGCGTTGGGTATGGGGCGGGTTGCGCCCGACCGCAGCGCTCCGTACCTCGGGTCGGCAAGGCGTCGGGGGCAGCGGGACCAACCCAGTAGTCGCCACGGCGCGTCGCCCATAGCAGGCACGCCCTCGCCGTAAGCCTCGGTCAGTCGCCGCACGATTCCTGAAGAAAAGCTTGTCCACGGACACGGCGGCGCCGACCACCGATATATCACTTCTGGCCTCACCCCGGAGAGGGTGGCCACGTGGCTCTTGGCTCGATGGTAAAAGCAGGGGGCGAGGGACGGGATGCCCGCGTTGGCCTTCACCTTCGTGGCACCGAACTGGACATACCTATGGGACTGGAGTGCCTTGGTGGGTTAGGACCGTCTCCCCAATGGCCCCGAGCTGGCCTTCGTCGCGCATGAACACTGTGAAGGCTTCGATCTCGCTACCGTCCGAGAGCGTGCGAACGATCGTAGCAACCACGTGCCCGTTCCGCAGCTCCCGCACGTCCCGTACGTCGACCAAGGTGCTGCGCGACTCCTCGGGAACCGGAGGTCCCGACGTCGTGATGAGATCGAGGATGTCCTGGTCCGAGAGGGGTGTCCTGCCGGAAGCGATCGATGCATCGCGTGCCGCCTGGATGCTAACGCCCCAGCCACCAACGACGGCCTCCCGCGCACCGTCCTCGGTGAAGAGGGCTGCGAGGCGCGGGAAGTCCCCGGCGTTGGTGCAGGCGATCATCTGGCGGAGGAGGGCAACCACCTCCGCCTCCGTCGCCTCGTCCGCCGGCTCCCCAGCTTCCACCTCGACGGGGGTAACGACGGGGCGAGCGGTCGGCGTCGCGGCAAGAAGTTCGCTGACCAGCGGCGCGAAGAAGGAGACCGGGCGCGGCGCGACGACGCACTCCGAGGGGTCGGGCGTGACCGGCAGGGCCTGCGCGAAAGCGATCATGGGATAGACGGCGAACACGGCAGTCAGTACGACGACGAACCGGTGCTTCATAGTGTTCCCCTTGTTAAGGTCTTGGTTCCTTTGTGCCTTGCCTGGAGCCGGCCCCGCGGTCGAATCATCGCAAGGGACGGACCCGTCAAGGTTTGACCTTAGGTGATCTGGGTCTGGCCCGTTCAAACGGAGAACGGGACGGCCGTCGCGGGTCCCGCGCCGGCCGCCGACCTTGCCTTAAGAGCGCCTTTCAAAACCGCCCCTCGATGCGGCGGAGGCGGATGCGGGAGCAGGCGAGGAGGAGGAACGCGTGGTGGAGGTCGGCCCGGCGTTCGTAGCGGATCGTGAGCCGCCGGAAGCGGTTGAGCCAGGCCAGGGTCCGCTCGACGACCCAACGGGGGCGGCCGAGGCGGTCGGAGCGCTCGATGCCCCGGCGGGCGATGCGGGGGGTGGAGTGGCGCTCGCGCGGGGCCGCCCGGCACTTGGGGTAGTCGTAGCCCTTGTCGGCGTGCAGCTTGCCGGGCCGCTTCCGGCGCTGGCCGCTGGGGCGCTTGATCGGCGGCACGGCCTCGACCGGCGCCTCCAGCACCGCCGAGTCGTGGGCGTTGGCCCCGGACTGGACGACCGCCAGCGGCATCCCCCGGCCGTCGACCATCAGGTGCCGCTTGGCGCCGGGTTTCCCGCGGTCGGTCGGGTCCGGCCCGGTGCACCCGCCCCCCCCTTGGCCGGGACGCTCGCCGAGTCCAGCGACGCCCGCGCCCAGTCGATCTTGTCGGCCGCCCCCAGGCGGTCCAGCAGGGCGCGGTGGAGGCGGTCCCAGACGCCGGCCGCCTGCCAGTCGCGCAGGCGCCGCCAGCAGGTCACCCCGCCGCCGCGGCCGAGCCCCGGCGGCAGCCGGTCCCAGGCGCAGCCGGTGTGGAGCACGAAGAGGATGCCGCCGAGGGCGGCGCGGTCGGGGACGCGGGGCCGGCCGCCCTTCGGCTTCGGGGGTTGGGGCGGCGGCAGCGGGGCGACCGCCTCCCACAGGTCGTCGGGCACGAGCGGGGTCGCCATGCGCCGAGTCTGCCACACCGACCGGCGGTTTTGAAATGCGTTCATAGCGCTAAGAGCGCGTTTCACAACCGGAGGTGGGCGTGGCATCCTTGCGGCATG
>CADCWF010000087.1 GCA_902806345.1 uncultured Thermomicrobiales bacterium | reverse complement strand
GACCGGGGTCCTCTACAACATCACGGGCGGCGCCAACCTGACCCTGCTGGAGACGAGCGAGGCGGCCGAGATCATCCGGGCCGCCGTCGACGAGGACGCCGAGATCATCTACGGCACCAGCATCGACGAGAGCCTCGGCGACGACGTCACGATCACCCTCATCGCGACCGGCTTCGACGGCGCCCGCGGCTACGAACCGCCACTGGCCCGGCGCCCGTCGCGGGAGCGCGAGCCGGAACTCCGCCACACCACCCGGAACCAGAGCCACCAGATGACGCCGGCGCCGACGCCGCAGCGGCAGAGCGCCGGCCAGCCCATCTTCCCGGAGGACGAGTGGGTGGCCGAGTCGTCGATCATCAAGTTCCTACGGGAGCGGTAGGGGAAGCCTTCGCCCCGCCAACCCTTCGCAGTTCCCCGAGGAGAACCCTTTCCTGCTCCGGCCAGCGTGCCCTCCCTCCCAACCCTACTCGGCGACCCTCTCCCGGCACGGCAGGTGTTCCCTCACCCCGACCCCCCTCTCCCGCTGCGGCAGGAGAGGGGGCTTTTGTTCGTTCCCGGGGAGGCGGCGCGATCGAGGCCGCGAGGGTGGCGGAGCGGCGCGATTACCGGCAGATCTGGTCGAGCGTTCGCAGGAGCTCCGCCTGCTCGGCTTCGGTGAACTTTCCGGTCAGCGTCTCTTGGACAACTTGGGCGTGGATGGCGGCGGCGCGGTCGGCGAGGGCGGCCCCGGCGTCGGTCAGGCCGAGCAGAACGGCGCGGCCGTCGCCCGCGGCCGCGGACCGGGCGAGCAATCCTCGCGCCTCGAGGCGTGCCACCAACCGGCTGAGCGCGGGCTGGCTGAGCGGGACGGCCTCCAGGACCGAGCCGATCCGGACCTCCTCGGCCGCATGCAGGCGCAGGTAGAGCAGCAGGTCGAACTCGTTGGGGGAGAGGGCGCAGTCGCGGGCGAGCTCGGTGCCAAGCCGCCGGGCGACCCGGTCGTGGGCCAGCCGGAGCGTCTGCCAGACGCGGCTGCATGCCTCGATCGAGTGCCCGTCGTGGTCGCCCATGTTGCCTACTCCGTGGGCCACGCGTCCCACGTGCTCAGGAGGGGTCCGAGGGACGTCTCCTCGAACGCCAGGTGGGCGATCAGGTGGTCCTCCAGTTCGCCCAGGGCGTCGACCAGCTGAACCCGGGTGCCGTCGGACTCGTCGTCCACGATTCCGGCGGCGACGGCTGCGATCCGCTCGGTGATGTGGTGGACCCGGAGGTGGTCCTCCTCGAGGCGGTCGACGACGCCGTTCAGGGTGGGGTCGTGCCGGCGGACCATCGGGAAGACGGCGGCATCCTCGATCGTGTGGTGGGTGTGGACGAAGCGGCAGTAGTGCATGCAGCCGAACCGCAGCCGCCAGAGGGGGCTGCTCGTTTCGAGGGTCCGGATCTCCGCCAGGATCGTCCCCGCCGACCCGCCGGCGCGGGCCTCGGCGGCGAGGCGGCGGACCGTCTGCAGGTCCCGCCGGAGGACGGCGTGGATCGCGAGCAGTTCGCGGAACATGCCTTCGCGGGGCGGCGCGGCGCGGTTGTCGGTCACGGGGGCGGTGGTCACGGTCGGCGGTCTCCAGCCGGCGGCAACTCCGAGCCGCCAGCGTTGTTGTATGTATGTGCATGGATATATCATAGATCGGGCACCGGCGACAACGGCCGACGGCTCCGCCCCCGTCCCGAGGGCCCCACCGCCGAAGGCCGGTTCGTTCGGCCGCAGGAGCCCGCTCGCCACCCCCACCGGAGGACCACCTTGGCGGATTACGGCCACGCGCTCGAGTTCGGCTTCTTCCTCGACCCCGCCACCGGCGACCCGGCCCGGACGCTCGAGATCGCCCGCATCCTCGATCGGCTCGGGTACGACCTGATCGGCATCCAGGACCACCCCTACCAGCAGGGCCACTACGACGCCCTGGCGCTGATCGGCTACGTCCTGGGCCAGACCGAGCGGATCCGCGTCTTCCCGGATGTCGCCAACCTGCCGCTGCGGCCGCCGGCGATCCTGGCCAAGCAGGCGGCGACGCTCGACCAGCTCAGCGGCGGCCGCTTCGAGCTCGGCCTCGGCGCCGGGGCGTTCCCGGACGGGGTCCGGGCCATGGGCGGGCCGGCTCGGGAACCGAAGGAGGCGCTCGCCGCGCTGCGGGAGGCCGCGCTCATCATCCGCGGCTACTGGAGCGGCCGGCCGCTGCGGCACGACGGCGAGATCTACCGGGCGATCGGCGCCCGGCCGGGGCCGCTGCCGGCGCACGAGATCGGCCTCTGGTTGGGTGTCATCGGCCCCCGCGCCCTCCGCCTGACCGGCGAGCTGGCCGAAGGCTGGGTGCCGTCGATGTCCTACGTGCCCCCGGCCGCCGCTGCGAGATCGAACGCGATCATCGACGAGGCGGCCCGCGCGGCCGGGCGAGAGCCGTCCGCCGTCCGCCGGATCTACAACATCGGCGGCGATGTGGCGCCGGTCGTCGAAGCGGGGTCGAGCGACGACGACCGGGAGATCGTCGGGCCGCGGGACCACTGGGTCGACGTCCTGACGCACCTGGCCGTCGACCACGGCTTCTCGACGTTCGTCCTCTGGGGCGTGCCGACGGCGCCGCGGCTGCGGATGTTCATCGAGGAGATCGCCCCGGCGGTGAAGGAGCGGGTAGCGGGGATCCGGGCGGATCGCGCCCCGCAGCCGACTCCCTGAGGACGTTTTCATGGCAGATGGGCACGACCGATGGCGTGAGTCCCGAGGATGAATCGCCGCCCTGAGGCGACGAAGTCCCTCGGGGACTGAGACCGCGGCCGGCGCGTTCGTCCTCAGTGTCTGAGAGGCTTCGTCTCCTTGGCCCGGGCCTTCAGCTCCAAGCCGCCGCCGAGCGGTGGTCTCCGCATCAACGAGATAGCCGCCGTCGGCGCACCGGTCTCCGGCCGAGGGCCAGCTCTTCGTCGGTACCCGCCGCGCCGACCTGCCACGGACCGCCATCCCGCGTTGCTATACTCCGGCCCCACCACCCGAGGAACGCTCGGCGGCCGCAGCACCCGGTCGCCGCCCGCGCAGCGCGGCAAGAGGAGGCTCCCGTGGCCGAACCCGGACCTGGAACCGGAGTCGCATCCGAAACCGACAACAGACCAGAGGCGGTCGCCGAACTGCTCGCCGGGTACCGCTCCAGGCGGCTCTCCCGGCGCGGCCTGCTGGCCGCCGGCGCCGCGCTCGGCGTCTCGGCGGGCGCCCTCTCCGCCCTGCTGGCGGACGAGGCGGCGGCCACAGCGGCGGTTCGGCAGGAGGAGCCACGCAGCGGCGGCACCCTGCGCGAGGGGTACGACCTCGACTTCTCGCGGCTGGACCCGGTCGCCACCAACTGGTACGACCCGGCCTTCTTCGCCCTCTTCGAGAGCCTCCTGATCGACAGCCCCGAGGGCGAGCTCCAGCCTCAGTTGGCGACCGAGTGGGAAGCAGCCGCGGACGGCCGCACCGTCAGTTTCACCATCCGCGAAGGTGCCACCTTCCACTCCGGCCGCCGGGTCGACGCCCAGGCGGTGAAGGAGGTCTACGACGCGATCAAGGACCCCGCCAACGCCTCGCCCCTGTCCGTCCTCTTCGCCCCGGTCGAGGCGATCGAGGCGGCCGACGAGCGGACGGTGACCCTCTCCCTGTCGCACCCCTACTACGAGGTGCTCAACGTCGTCAAAACCGGCTACTGGGCGATCGTCAACATCGACACCCGGACCGAGTTGGGCGAGCGGTTCGGCCAGGCCGAGGTCGACGGCACCGGGCCGTTCCGCTTCCAGGAGTGGGTGCCCGGCAGCCACGTCGCGGTCACCCGCTGGGATGAGTACCCCGGCTCGATCGTCCCCTACTTCGAGAACAAGGGCGTCGCCTACCTCGACGGCATCCGCTGGGAGGCGATCCTGGAGGCGGCCCAGCGGGCGGTCCGGATCGAGAACGGCGAGATCGACACCCTGCGCAACCCGGCGCTTCAGGACGTCGCCCGCCTCGAGGGCAACCCCGATCTGACGGTGACGACCTTCAGCGAGCCCTCCGGCTACCTCTTCGGCCAGAACTTCGAGCGGACCGAGTTGGACCTCCACGAGCAGGCGATGCGGCAGGCGATCTCCCACGCCATCGACCGCCAGGCCATCGTCCGGGCGCTCCTGTTCGACCTCGGCAGCCCGCTCTACGGCCCGATCACCCCGGCCGACAAGTACTTCGCGCCGGAGGTCGAGGCGTTCAACGGGTTCGACCTCGACCGCGCCCGGGAGCTGGTCGCCGGGCTGGGCTGGACCGCCGGCGGCGACGGCATCCTGGAGAAGAACGGGCAGCGGATGGCCTTCACCCTGACGGTCCAGGAGGAGTCGTTCAACCGCGACCTCGGCTCGGTGATCCAGGCCCAGTTGCGGGAGCTGGGGATGGAGGTGACGGTCGAGGCGCTCGACCGCGGCAGCTACTTCGCGAAGCTGACCGAGGGCACCGACAGCTACCTCTTCTACTACCTGTGGCCGGTCCCGATCGACGTGGTGATCCTCTTCGTCGGCACCGCCACCAGCGGCGCCCCGAACTGGGGCCGGGCCAGCGTGCCGCGGGTCGACGAGGCGATCGCGGCCTGGCAGCAGGCGCCGGACGCCGAGGCGCTGGCGGCGGCCGGGGTCGAGTTCCAGGTCGCGATCGCGGAGACGCTGCCGTCGATCCCGCTGGTGGTCCGCAACAACGTCTGGGTCGCCCGGCCGAACGTCCGCGGCTGGCTGCCGCACCAGTACGACATCTACCCGCACTACAACGACGTCTGGCTGGCGGAGTAGTAGGGGAGCCCCCTTACCCCCGGAGAACCCTTCCCCACCCCGTCGTGAAAGCCCTCACCCCCCAACCCCCTCTCCCGGTGCGCGGGAGAGGGGGAGCCGGTCAATCGTCGGTCGGTGCACGACCCATGCGGCGCCACGCGCTGCCATGGATTGGCGACGGCGGGCGTCGGCGGTTTTCGGGCGGATGGTGGCATTGGGGCCACCAGACGACGGGGTGGAATCGGTGTCCCACCCCGCCATCCAGGGCGATGGATGCGGTAGGGAGTGATCCTCGGTGTGATCATTCGCCGCCGCATGGGTTGCCGATGCAGGCACATCCGGAGGGGCAGCACTGGGCGAGAACGGCAAACTCGCCAAAGCCTCCCAATTGGCACACGAAGTCGGTGCAGCCAGAACCACCAGGCGCTTCAGGAAGGCAGGTGACGTTGAAGCAGCCGGTGGTGCCGTTCGTGGGTGTCGCGCAGAAGCAGTTGTCGCCGCACGGCGAGGCGTTGCAGAAGTCCGACCCCTGCGGGCATGACCCGCAGCCGGTTTCCAGGCAGGTCTCCCCCGTCACGCAGCACTGCCCGCTGCAGACCGGAACGGTGGATGGGCAGTTGCAGGCACCCTCAGCGCAGGTGCCACCGACGCAGTCGGCCTTGCCGCAGCACTCCTTGCAGACGCCTCCGCAGACCTTGGGCCGATCTGCCGGACACTCGCAGATTCCGTTGACGCAGTTGGCGCCCTGGGCGCATTTGACGTCGCAGGCGCCGCAATAGTTCACGTCGCCTGAGAGCGGCCCGCATTGGTTCAGACCGGCGCAGTCGCCCTCGCCCTCCGGGCACTTGCAGACCCCGTTCGTGCAGACCTTGCTGCCGGGGCTGCCGTCACCACAGGCGTCATTGTTGGCGCACGGCACCCGTGGGATGCAGGCCCCCTTGTCGGCTACCGTGCCGACCGAGCAGGCGCACCGGCCACGGGTATTGCCCGGCTTCTTCTTGCACCGCTCGGAGCAGCATTGACCGGACCTAGTGCAGCCCACGCCCAGGTGGCGGCAGCCATCGTGGGTCGCGGCCACCTCCTCCATTCCGAGGCGGGCGAGCAGGGCGGCGAGCGACCCGCCGCCGAGGAAGCGGACGACCCCCCGGCGGTTGGCGGGGCCGCCGGCCACGGTTCGCACGAGGTCGTCGAAGCGGCGGTCGTCCATGATCGGCCCCTCGTAATGCTGTCCGGCTTGACGCCCGCACCCGTCCGGGACCGGAACGCCGTTCGCGCGCCGGCCCCGCTCGGATCGGGGAGTAGATCGAATCAGGCCGTGGCCCCGCCGCAGGGCTTCACGCACCGCCGAATGGTGGCTTCGTTACAGCACCCCTCGATCTCGGCGCAGAACGTCTCGCCCTCGCAGTCGGCATCGGTCGAGCAGCTGGGGTCGGCGCAGAGGAAGTTGGCCGAGCACGCCCGACCGCCCTCCGCCCGCCGAACGAAGAAGCAAAACTCGGTCGCGTGGCACATGGTCGGCGGCTGCTGCCCGCACGGGGGGACGACGGAGCCCTTCGGGCACGTCAGGGCCAGGCAGCGGCCGTCCGTGCAGCTCACCCCTTCGGCGCAGCGCCGGTTGCAGTTGCCGCAGTGCCGGGGGTTGCTCATGAAATCGCTGATGCAACGGCCGTTGCAGTCGGTGGACGTGACGGGGCAGGCGCACTTCTTGTCTTCGCCGCAGATCGCGCCGGAGCAACAGTCCCGGCGGCGGCGGCACTTGTCGCCGACCTTGCCGCACGCCGCGGCCGCCTCCTCCGTCCGCTGCGCGGCGAAGAGCCCGGCCAGCGTGCCGCCGGCGAGAAGGCGGAGCATCCCCCGCCGGGAGGCGGGATTGGTGGCCAAGTCGCGCGTGAGATCGTCGAACCGGCGGTCGTCCACGATGTCCTCCGTGCGCTGCTGTCGGGCGACGTGCGGGCAAGAACAGGTGCCGCTTCGAGGGTAGCTGGCCGGTCTTACACGGACGTTACGCAGCCAACCCCGTCGACCCCGACCCTTGGGCAACAGTCGACGCCAGGACACACCAGTTGGTTGGCGACTGCTGTCCGCCTGTGGGGTCCGCGGAGGAAGGGAGGGGGGCGCCCGTGTGGAGGCCGAAGCGATCGAAGGGCAGCCGCGGGCATCGGACCAGATCGGACCGAGTCATCGACGTGTCGGTGTCTCGGCCGCGGGCAGCTTCTCATCCGAGGTGGTCCAGTCGGGATGCAGCCGCTCGTTGCGTTCCCGCCGTGGGTGGTATGCCAGGCTGGCGGTCTTCGGCGGGCTGGGGGTGGCCCGGCTGGAGGGGGTCTTGCCGTAGCCGGAGTCGGGGAGTCGAGAAGACCGTCGCCGTACTCGTACTCTCCGACTCCCCGACTCGCAGGGTTCGGGTATAGTGCGCGGGGTGAGGGTGCGTGCCGCCTCCGTTTCCGCATAGAACGGTTGGTCGCGGTCGTGAGGGATTACGCGGCTGGCCCGCGGCACCACTCCTGCGCTCCAGGGGGTGTCGATCGGGCGGCAACCGATGCGCGGTGGCCCACCGCCTGGGGGAGGGGTGCTGGTGCGGATCGGGACGGGCGAGCAGGGGCGGGGGGCGGAGCCTGCCAGGGCCCTCTTTTTCGTCGAGTACGGGCTCGGCCACAAGACGCACCTGCGCTTCCTCGAGCGGCACCTGGCGGGCGATCCGCGGTTCGACGAGACGATCATCCCCCTCTACTGGCTGGACCGGGTCGGCGACCTCCTCGGCAAGCTGCAGATCCCGCCGCTGCGCGAGCGAGGGCTCGACTTCTTCACCTGGTGGGTCTTCCAGTTCAAGCGGCAGCAGGTGGGCTACCTGCTGCGCCGCTTCGACCCACGCCAGCTCGACCTCGTCTACATCCACACCCAGACCGCGGCGACCTCGGTGCTCGACCTGCCCAGGTCGGTGCCGGCGGTGGTCTCGATCGACCTGACCTGGAAGCTGGCGTTCCAGGAGTCGCGCTACATCTCCTCGCCCCTGTTCCAGCCGACGCTGGAGCTGGAGCGGCGGATCTTCGAGCGGAGCGACCTGGTCGTCTCGTTCTCCGACTGGGCGGCCGCCAGCG
>CADCWF010000086.1:33195-34681 GCA_902806345.1 uncultured Thermomicrobiales bacterium | reverse complement strand
ACGCTCCCCGTGCGGCGTGGCGGGTCACGCCGCCGCGGGTCGAGCCGGAGACGCTGTGGCGGGCGCTGTGGTCCCCCTTTTGGGCCTGGTCCGACCTGCCCGCGCCCGACCTCCCCGTGCGGGAGCCGAAGCCGACCGGCCCGCTCGGGCCCGCGGGCGAGGTGTTCCTGACCGGGCTCGACGCGATCCGGCGGCGGCTCTGGTTCCGCCACGGGCTGCAGATCCTGGTCCGCGCCGTCTGGCTGGGCTTGGCCGGGGCGTGCCTCTGGGTGCTCCTCGGGTTGCCCTCGGGCGGACCCGCGCTCGACCTCCGGGTGCTCGGCCGTGTCCTCCTCGGGCTCGTCGCCCTCGGCGCCGTCTTCGCCCTCTCCGCCAAGCCGGGCCGCGCCCGGACGGCCCGGATGCTCGACCGCACGTTCGGCCTCCAGGAACGGGTGACGACCGCCGCCGAAGACCTCGGGCGGGGCGTACCCGGTCCCGGCGAGCGAGCTCCCGTCGTCTACCTCCAGATGGCCGACGGCGCCAACGCGATCGACGAACTGCGCCGCCACCCGGCGCTGGGTTGGAGGGTGCCGACCCGCGAGATCGTGCTCGCCGTCTTCTGGGCGCTGACCCTCGCCGCGCTCGCCTTCCTCCGTGGCGTTGGCGACGGCGCGCCGCCCCTGGCGACGGCGGCGGTGCCCCCCTTCACGCCGGCGATCGAGCGGCCGGAGCCACCCCCCGCCGCCGTGCCGGCGGAGGTGGCCGAGGGGGCCGTCCCCTCCGTCCAGGAGGTGCTGGATCGCTCTGCCCGCTCGGCCCAGGCTCGGCAGGACCTGGAAGCGCTGGCGGCGGCACTGGCCGACCACGCCGTGACCAGCGAGACTTCGGCCGCGATCAGGGACGGCAACTACGAGCGGGCCGCGGACGGTCTGCGCGAGTTGGCGCCCGATGCCGGCGACATCTCGGAGGCGTCGCGTGGGGAGCTGGCGTCCGACCTCGAGGGCGCCGCCGGCCGGATGGCGCCGGAGGGCGAGGGTCTCCAGCAGGCATCGGAGCAAGCGGCGGCCGGGCTCCGCGAGGGGGAGGAACCGGCGTCCGAAGGGTTGCGGTCGCTGGCCGAAGCGGTCGAGCAGACGGGCGAGCAGGTTGCCCCCCAGGGCGAACTTGCCGAGCAGATGCAGCAGGCGCAGCAGGCCGCGGCGCGGGGCGACCAGGGGCAGCAAGACACCGGCGAGCCCGGGCAGGGCCAGCCGGGGGAAGGCCAGCCGCAGGGACCGCCGCAGGCGGGCGACGACCCTGGTTCCGGCGCCGACGCCCAGGGCCAGTCTGGGGAGGCAAGCCAGGCGGGCAACCCCTCTCAGGGCGCACCGGGCCAGTCGGAGCAGGGCGGCGCCCCCGGCGCCGGCGGCCAGCCCGGCGAGTCGGACCAGGCCGGGGCGGGAGGCCAGCCGGGCGAGTCCGGCGAGGCCGGGGCGCAGGGGCAGGCCCAGGCATCCGGCGAGGG
>CADCWF010000086.1:0-33185 GCA_902806345.1 uncultured Thermomicrobiales bacterium | reverse complement strand
AGGCGGACGCCGCCGCCCGGGGCGCAGGCGCCGGCAGCGGCGAGGGCCAGGACCAGCCGGGGGAGGCCAACCCCGCTCCGGGCGCCGGCGAGGGCCAGGAGGCGGGAGAGGGCGAACCGGCCGAAGAGCGCGTCGGCGAGGGCGACGGCGGCCGAGGCGAGGCCGGCGACCCGGGCGAGGTGACCGAGGCGATCTCGCTGCCGCCCGGCGAGGGAAACCAGGGCGTCCAGACCTCGGGCGACGGCGGCTCCTCCCTGCTCGGCTCCGGGTCCGGGGTGACGGCCGGTTCCGGCGACGCCGTCCAGGGCGAGGTCGGTGAGGCCGGGCCCGACAGCAACCACGTGCCGGCGGAGCACCGCGGCGTGGTCGAGCGCTACTTCGGCGACCCGTTCGCCGCGCTGGACCCCGAGCCATGACCGGATCGCTCCGCGAGACGCTGGCGCGGGCCGTCCCCCGGCGCTCCCCCTCCCCTCCCCCGCCGGCGGCGGCCACCCTCTTCGACGAGGCGCTGCTGGGGCGGCTGCGGCAGATGAGCCTCCTCTCCGGCCAGATCCGGACCGAGGGGATCGTCGGCGAGCACCGCTCGCGGCGGCGCGGCTCCTCGCCGGAGTTCGCCGACTTCAAGAGCTACAGCCAGGGCGACGACTTCCGGCGGATCGACTGGAACACCTACGCCCGCCTCGGCGGTCTGTTCGTCCGTTTGAGCGAGGTGACGACCGAGTTGGGCGTCCACGTCCTGCTGGACGCCAGCGACTCGATGGACTGGCGGGGCGACCCGAACGCCCCGACCAAGTTCGACTACGGACGGCGCCTGGCCGGCGCCCTCGGCTACCTCGCCCTCTGGCACTTTGACCGCCTGATGGTGACCCCCTTCGGCGACGCGCTTGGCCACGGGTTCGGCCCCGCCCAGGGGCGCTCCCATGCGGTGCCGATGCTGCGGACGCTGGAGCGGATGGCGCCGCTGGGCGGCACCGCGCTGGTCGACGCGGTCGACCGCTACCTCCACGCCCGGCGGCGCCCGGGCGTGCTGCTGCTGATCACCGACCTCCTGGCCGGCGAACCAGACGACCTCCGGGCATCGCTGCGTGACGCCCGCGCTCGCGGCTGGCAGGTGGCGCTGCTCCACGTGCTCGACGAGGCCGAGGTCGCGCCCGTGTTCGCCGGCGCCTACCTGGGTGCCGGCGCCGATCAGCCGGGAGGGGCGGTCGAGCTGATCGAGGCCGAGACGGGGCGGCGCCTGCTGCTCTCGCCGACCGACGGGCTACTGGAGCGGTACGGGGAAGCGGTTGCAGCTTGGCTCGATGGCGCCGAGGCGGTCTGCGCCGACGAGGGCGCCATCTACGTCCGGCTGTTGACCTCCTGGCCACTGGACGAGGTGGTGCTGCGGACGCTGCGGGAGGCGGGGGTGGTGGGATGAGCCTGCTCCTACCGGCGGGCCTGGCGGCGCTGCTGGCGCTGCCGGTCATCGTCCTCCTCCACATGCGCCACACCTCGCCCCGCCCGAAGCCGGTGCCGGCGCTGCGCTTCTGGCTGGCCGCCCGGCCGGAGCAGACGCAGCAGACGCGACTGCGGCGACCTCCGTTCTCGCTGCTCCTGCTGCTCCTGCTCCTGGCCGCGGCGGCGCTGGCGCTGGCGCTGGCCCGGCCCGCCGTGGCCGGAGCCCTCGGCGCCCTCGGGATCGACCTCCAGACCGAGCCGCGCCACCTGATCGTGCTGCTCGACGGCTCGACCAGCATGGCCGCCCAGGGCGAGGCCGCCGGCCGCACTCGCTACGAGGAGGCCCGGGCCGACGCCCTGGCGCGGCTCGCCGCGCTCTCCGACGGCGACGTCGCGACCGTCCTCCTCCTGGGGACGCGCACGGCCACCCTCTCCGCCACCGACGCCGCCGGCTTCGGCCAGCTTCGCGAACGACTGGCCGCCACGCCCCTGCCCGGCGGCCGGGCCGATCTCGACGCGGCGTTGGGGCTGGGGCGCGACCTCCTGCTGCCCGGCCGCGAGAACGAGGTCGTGGTCCTCTCCGACGGCGCCTTCGCCGTCGACCCGGCGACGGTCGGGGCGCTCGGGGCGCCGGTCGAGTTCCGCCGTTTCGGCGGCGCCAGCGGCGACGCCAACGCCGCGGTCGTCTCCGTCACGGCGCGAGCTGGCGGCGAAGGGGGGGGAAGCCTCTACGCCCGGCTGGCCAACTTCGGGCCGGAACCGCTGACGGCGCCGGTGCTGCTGCTGGCCGACGGCATCGAAGCCGGCCGCCAGGAGGTCACGCTGCCGGCCGCCGGCGGGACCGTCGAGCTCGCATGGCCGTTACCCCCCGGTGCCTCCGACGCGACCGTCGTGCTGGAGGTGGCCGATGCCTTCGCCGCCGACAACCGGGCCGACCTCCCCCTGGCCGCGGGCGACCTCTCGCTGCGGATCCTGCTCGTCTCCGATGTCCCCTCCCCGCTCGCCCGGGTCCTGGCGGCGATCGAGGGGGCGCGGCTGACGGTCGAGCCGGGCGAGCGGCTGAACGACCCGGCCGGGCTCGGCAACCACGACCTGATGGTGCTGGAAGGCGTCGCTCCTGTCCCGGGCGTCCTCGACGAGCTGCGGATGCCGCTGCTGATCGTGGCGCCGCCGGACGGCGGCCCGCTGCCGACGGACGGGGTGATGGTCGAGCCGGAGATCGAGCGGCTGCGCTCGGGCGATCCGCTACTGGCCGGGGTGGACCTCTCCGGCGTCACCTTCGGCGAGTCTCCGGTCATCGCCGCCGCGGCCGGACAGCAGGAGGTCGTCGGCGCCGCCGAGGGGCCGCTGGTGTTGCGGATGACGGTGGCCGGCGAGCCGGCGGTGGTCCTCGCCTTCGACCCCTCGGTCTCGAACCTGCCGCGCCGGGTCGCCTTCCCGATCCTGATCGCCAACGCCGTCGCCGAGTTGGCGCCCGCGCCGCTCCCCGAGACGGTCGCCCTCGGCGACCCGCTGCGGGTGCAGCCCCGGGCCGGCACCGCCGCGGTCGAGATCGCGCCGCCGACCGGCGACCCGGTGGCCCTCGCCTTCGACGCCGCCGATGAGTCGGGCTCGCCGAGGGAGGCCCTCTTCGCGGGGACGGGGCTGCCGGGGAGCTACGGGGTGGTCGAGCGCGACGGCGCCGGGGCCGAAACCGGGGGCGGCCGCTTCGTCGTCAACGCCGGCCACCCGCGGGAGTCGGACTTGCGGCCGACGCCGGGGCTGGCCGAAACGCTGGCCGCCGCGGAGGGTTCGACCTTCGGGCCGGCGGGTGGCCCGGGAGCTGCTCACCTCTGGCCGTTGCTGGCGCTCGCCGCGCTGGCGCTCCTCGTCGTCGAGTGGCTCGTTTGGTTGCTGCCGCGCCGCCGGTTGTCGCCGGTCGGGGCGGCTTCGTCGCGGTCCGGGTCCGGGTCCGGATTTGGGTTCGGCTCCATTCGCGGGGGACGGTAGGCAGATGGCGGCGATCGACCTCGACCTGGCGAACCCCGGCGCGCTATGGCTGCTCCTGCTCCTGCTCCCGATCGCGGCGGTTGGCTGGTGGCGGGGCATCGCCCGCCGCCGTTTGGTGCCCACCGCCCTCGCCCTCCGGCTGGCGACGGTCGCGATGCTGGTCGTCGCGCTCGCCCAACCCCTTGTCGCCAGCGGCGGCGGCACCGCCAGCACCGTCGTCGTCCTGGACCGCTCGCGCAGCCTCCCCGGGGCCGAGAGCGGCGCCGCGACGACCTGGGTGCGCGACGCCATGGACGGTGCTTCGGAGCACGACCGGGCGGCGGTGGTCGCGTTCGGCGCCTCACCGCGCGTCGCCGCCCCGGCGGGATCGGCCAGGGGACTGGGCACTGGCTGGGCCGAACCGGACGTGCTCCCGGAGGCGGAGCGCGACTACACCGACATCGCCTCGGCGCTGGCCCTGGCACGGGCACTGCCGCTCGGCGGCGGCCGCCGGATCGTGCTCCTCTCCGACGGCGCCGAGAACGCCGGCTCCGCGCTCGACCAGGCGGCGCAGGCGGCTGCCGACGGCGTCCCGATCGACGTCGTGCCGCTGGCCGGCGTCGGCGACGACGACCTCCGGGTCGACGGTGCCTCGGCCCCCCAGTCGGTCTGGTCGGGCGAGCCGGTGACCGTGCTCGCCAGCGTCCACGCCCCAGCCGCCGGCCAGGGCCGGGTCGAGGTCTGGGTCGACGGTCAGCGCTTCGCCGAAAAGGAGGCGGAGCTGCCGGCCGGTCTCAGCTCCCACGCCTTCGAGCTGCCCGGGCTGCCTCCGGGATTCCACGCGCTTGAGATCAGGGTCGCCGGCGATCCATCGCTCGACCGCCTCCCCGGCAACGACGCGCTGCCCCTGGCGCTGACCGTCCGCGGCCAGCCTCGGCTGCTGCTGGTGGTGCCGGAGGGGGGCGACCCGGGCATCCTGGAGGGGACGCTTGGGCGGAGCGGTGCCGAGGTGACGGTGGCCCGGCCGGACGGCGTGCCGGCGCGCCTCTCGGAGCTGGCCCGCTACGACGGCTTCGTCCTCGACAACGTCCCCGCCGCCGACCTCACGCTCGATCAGTTGGCCGGCCTGCGGGAGGCGTCGCGGGGGCTCGGCAAGGGGCTGGTGGTCGTCGGCGGCACCGCCAGCTACGGCCCCGGCGGCTACGCCGGGACGACCCTGGAGGAAACCCTGCCAGTGACGGTCAAGGTGACCGACGGCCGCCAGCGGCAGCGGGTCGCCCTGCTCCTGGTGATGGACAAGTCCGGCTCGATGAGCTACGACCCGCTCGGCGGCGAAGGCAAGATCGAGTTGGCCAAGGAGGCGGTGCGCCTCGCCGCCCGCTCGCTGACCGAGGGCGACCAGGTCGGGGTGCTCGTCTTCAACGACCGCCAGGAATGGGTCGTCCCGGTCACGACGGTCGGCGACGAGGCGTCGCGGGAAGACATCGACGCCCTGATCGCGGGGATCGACGCCGATGGCGGGACCGAAATCCTGCCGGCGCTCTCGGCCGGGCTCGATGCCATCCGCAACGTCGAAGCCGACGCCCGCCACGTCGTCCTCCTCTCCGACGGCAAGAGCCGGACGGGCACCCGCGAGAGCTACCAGACGCTGCTGGAGGACGTCCTCGGCGACCGGACCACCCTCTCGACGATCGCGATCGGCGAGGACGCCGACACCGACCTGCTGAACTTTCTGGCCGACCAGGGCGGCGGCCGCTACCACTTCACCGAGAAGCCCGAGGACATCCCGCGGGTAACGTTGGAGGAGGCCCAGAGCGCCGGCAGTCAGTCGGTGATCCGGGGAGCGTTCCAGCCGATCCAGACCGAGCCGAGCCCGATCCTGGCCGGGTTCCCGCCGGAGGAGCTGCCCCTCCTCGACGGCTACGACTTCGCTGAAGCGAAACCGGACGCCCAGGTGATCCTGACGAGCGACCGCGAGGACCCGGTGCTCGCCAAGTGGCAGTACGGCCTCGGCCGGGTCGTCGCCTGGACGGCAGACAACGGGACCGATCTCGCGGCTGGCTGGCGCTCCTGGCCCCGCTACGACGAGTTCTGGGCGGCGACGATCCGCTGGGCGCTCCCGGACCCGGAGAACCGGCCGCTCCGGGTGGGCGTCGAGCGCGAGGGACCGGAGGCGGTCGTGTCGATCGAGACCGCCGGCGATGCGCCCGTAGGCGGCGCGCTGGGGGAGCTGGCAGGGACGATCGTGACCCCGTCCGGGGCGACGGTCGCCGACCGCCCCTTCGTCCAGACGGGGCCCGGCGCCTACCAACTCCGGATCGCGGCGCCGGAACCGGGTGCGTACCGGCTCGACCTCCGCCAGGGCGAGGGCGCCGAGGCCCTGACCGAATCGACCGGCTTCGCCATCCTCCCCTCCCCCGAGCTGCGGCCCGCCCCCGGCGGCGACGGCCTCCTGCGGGCGCTGGCGGAGCGCACCGGCGGTCGCGTCCTCGACCTGGACGACCCCGCCGCCGCCTTCGCCACGAGCGGGCTGGAGGGGGAGCCGCTGCGCGAGTTCCAGCCGGTCTGGTTCGTGCCGCTCGGGCTGGCCCTGGTGCTGTTCGTGGCGGAGATTGCCCACAGGATGGGTGCCCTGGCGGCCGTTCACTCGCGCCTTGGGGGACGCTCTCGGGTCCGCTGACGAACCTCGGGGCTCACTGGCGATCCGGTGCTCGGGGCGACCCTTGCCCGACGGCGGGTCATCCTCGCGAGTGATGCGGGTCGTCGCGGGGGCCGGATACCCTGGAGGCGATGGACCGCCCGCCGCCCCCGCTTCCGAACCTGGGTCGATGGAGTTCGTGGCGCCCGAGGGTCGGCGATGGCAGCCCGGCATTGCTGCTCGCCGGCGTCGCGCTGCTCGAACTCGCCCAAACCGGCCCGCTCCTCCGTCCCGAGACCGTCTTGGCGCTCGTCCAAACGCTGCCCCTGGCCTGGCGGCGCCGGCGGCCGCTCGCCGTCTGGCTCGCGGTCGCGCTGGGCGCCGCAGTTTGGGCCGCCCTCGGTGCGGACGGCAGCTACGCCGCCCTCTTCGGCGGGCCGATTGCGGTCTACGCGGTCGCCGCGTGCGTCGGGCGGCCGATGTCCTGGCTGATCTTTGCGGCGACCGCGATCGGCGTCGTCGCGGCCTTCCCGCTGCTCGGACGGCCCGTCCCGTCGGTCGACGCGGCCTTGCTGGTCGCCGTCGTCGGCACGGCCTGGGTGATGGGCGATGCCGCCCGCACCCACGCCGCTTACACGGCTGGGCTGGAGGAGCGCGCCGCCTCCTTGGAGCGATCGCGGCAGGAGCTCGCCCGCCGGATCCGGCTCGAGGAACGGACCCGGATCGCCCGGGAACTGCACGACGTGGTGGCCCACCACATCAGCATGATCGCGGTCCAGGCCGAGACCGGGCCGTACCTCGTCACGGCCGGTCCGGAGCAAGCGACGGAGGGATTCGCGGCGATCGGGGAGACGGCCCGGCGGGCTCTCACCGAGATGCGCCGCCTGCTGGGTGTCCTCCGCTCGGAGCCCGACGGCTCCCCCGCGCTCGCGCCCCAGCCCGGATTCGACGACATCCCGGACTTGGTTGCGGAGGTGCGGCAGTCGGGGCTTGCGGTTGACTACGCGGTCCGGGGTGAGCCTCGGCCGCTGGCGGCCGGCGTCGATCTCTCGGCCTACCGGATCGTCCAGGAGGCGCTGACCAACGTCCGACGCCACGCCGGACCGGCTCGGGCCGGCGTCGTCGTCGAGTTCGCGGACCGCCTGATCCGGCTCTCGGTCGTCGACGACGGACGCGGAGCGGGGAGCGACGAGGGCGACGGTTCGGCCGCCGGGCACGGGTTGGTCGGGATCCGGGAGCGGGCGGCGATGCTTGGCGGGACGGTCGAGGCCGGACCCCGGCCGGAGGGCGGGTACGCGATGTTCGTCACCATCCCCCTGGCACCGTCGTGAGCATCCGGGTGGTGGTGGCCAACGACCAACCGGTCGTCCGCACCGGGTTCGCCATGATCCTCGACGCCCAATCCGACATCGCCGTGGTCGGCCAGGCGGAGGATGGCGAGCGGGCGGTCGAGCTCGGGCGGTGGCTGCGGCCCGACGTGGTGCTGATGGACATCCGGATGCCGCGGATGGACGGGATCGAGGCAACCCGCCGGCTGCTCGGGTCCGGTCGGGAGGACGGCCTCCGGGTCCTCGTGCTGACGACGTTCGACCTCGACGACTACGTCTACGCGGCGCTGCGAGCGGGAGCCAGCGGCTTCCTGCTCAAGGACGCCACCGGCGACGAGCTCGTCGGGGCCGTCCGCGTCGTCGCGGCGGGAGACGGGCTCCTCGCGCCGTCGGTTACGCGCCGCCTCATCCGGGAGTTCGCGAGGCAGGGGCGGCCGGCCCCGGACGGGGCTGCGCTGGACGGTCTCAGCGGGCGGGAACGGGAGGTCCTGGGCCTTGTCGCCCGCGGGATGTCGAACGCCGAGATCGCCGTTGCCCTCGCCATCAGCGAGCATACGGTGAAAACGCACGTCGCGCACCTCTTGGGCAAGCTCGACCTGAGGGATCGCGTCCAGGCCGTCGTCTTCGCCTACGAGGCCGGGCTGGTTCGCCCCGCCCAAGAGGACCCCGCCGGCTGAGCGGCCGCGCGGAGGACCAGGGCGGCGTCCCTCATCCGCAAGGATGAGCCGCAGAATGGGCCGAGCGGGCGATGTGCGGGAACGCCCTCCCCGCTAGCTTGGGGTGAAGCCGAACGGCCGGTCGTGGGCGTTCGGCGGCGGGATCGCGTCGTACGCCGTGGGCTGGGGTCGATCCCCTCGGTCTCTGTCCCCCGGCGAAGCTGATCCCTCACGGCCCAGGAGGTCATGATGCGAGATCGTGGAAAAGAGGTTGGAGATCGGGTGCGGCAAGTGGCCACCGTCGCCGCAGCGGTATTCCAGGCGGCGGTGACGACCTGGGCCGGGAGCCAGATCCAGGCGGTCGCCGACGCGGACCCCCGCACCTTGGTCCAGCCGGCCCTCTACGCGTTCGCGATCTGGGGGCTCATCTTCGCCCTGTCGCTCGGGTACGCCGTCTACCAGGCCCTGCCGGCCAACCGGGATCACCCGCTCCTGCGGCGCATCGGTTGGCCGATGGTGGCGGCGTTCGTGGCGACCGGTCTGTGGTCGGTGGTCGTTCCCGTTCGCGGGTTCGTCCTCGCCCAGGTCTTCCTCCTCGCGATCTGGGTCGGCCTGGCGGTGGCGTTCGATCGGATGGTCGGCCTGGCGCGGGAGCACGGCCCGAGCGCTGGGGAGCGGTGGCTGGTTGCCCTGCCAATCGCGGTGTTCCTGGGGTGGGCGACGGCGGCCAACGCCGTCAGCCTGACGGTGGAAGCTGGACGCTTCGGCCTGGTCACTGCGGGCACGACGGGTGAGGCGATCCTCGGCTCTATCCTCCTCCTCGTCGGGACAGGGGTTGCCGTGGCGATCATCCGTCGCGGCAAGGCCGGCCCACCCCAGTTCTATCTCGCTTACGCGGCGACCGTCCTCTGGGCGTTGACGGCGATCGTGGTCTACCAGTACGAGGCGTCGCTGCTGACGACCGGCGCGGCGGCGGCCGGCTGCCTCCTCGTCGCTGCCGCCGCGGTTGCCCCTGTCCGGACCATGGCGGTTCCGCCCCACGAGAGCCGCGATGCGCTCCCGCTCGACGCCCTCGCCTAGCCCCGGGGAGCCGACGGCGATCGGCGGAACCGCCCCAGACGATCCGGCGCGGTTCCGTTGCGTCTCGCCTCCGCTGCCCGATAGCTCGGCGGTCCCTCGACCCGCTCGACGCGGTAGCATTGGCCGCCTGCCCGAAGCGGGTCGCGGCAGGAGCGGAGCCGGCGTCCCCGGAGGAGCCGATGATCCAGGTCAAAGCCTGCGAGCGGACCGACGGCGCCCCCACCACCGCGCTGGTTCTGGGCGAGCTGACCGACACGGCGATGGTCGCCGAGATCTCGGACCTGCTGGCGGACGGCACCCGGCTCCTCTGGATCGACGTCAAGGATCCGGCACCGGGGGAGATGGTCCGGATCGGCGAGGAGTTCGGGCTCCACCCCCTCGCGATCGAGGACGCGATCCAGCGCCACGAGCGTCCGAAGGTCGAACTGTTCGAGGGCTACATCTTCATCGTCTTCTACGCGCTCGAGATGATCGACGACCGGCCGACGACGCACGAGATCAACCTCTTCGCCGGCAAGAACTACCTCCTCACCGTCCACGATGGCGACCTCGCCGCCGTCACCGAGACGGCGAACCGCTGGGCCGATCACCGGCGGACCCATGCCCCGCCGACCGCCGGGGTGCTCGTTTACGCCGTCATCGATGCCATCGTCGACGGCTACTTCCCGGTGATCGACGAGCTGGCCGAGCGGATCGAGGATCTGGAGGACGACATCTTCGGCGGCCACGACCTCGACACCCAGCGGGAGATCTTCCGATTGAAGAAGGATCTCCTGGCCGTGCGGCGGGTCGTGGCGCCCGAGCGCGACGTGATGAACGTGCTGGTCCGGCGCGACGCCCCGCTCTTCTCGACCAAGGAAGCGACCTACTTCCAGGATGTCTACGACCATCTTTTGCGGATAACGGACATGGTCGATACCTACCGCGAGATCCTGAGCGGTGCCCTCGACGCCAACCTCTCGATGACGTCCTACCGGCTCAACGCCACGGTCAAGCGGATGACGTCGTCGTCGATCATCCTGATGTCGATGGCGCTCATCTCCGGCATCTACGGGATGAACTTCGCCAACATGCCGGAACTGAACTGGCAACTCGGGTACACCTGGGCGCTCGGCCTGATGGCCGTCGTCGGCAGCGGCCTGTTCATGTTCTTCCGCCGGATCGACTGGCTGTAGGACGTAAACTGGCTGTCGCGTGCAAATCAGGCGCACCCCCACGGGTCGGTGACCGCGGGTGGACACCGCGGAAGCCCACGGCGAAGGGGCCCCCGTGGGCGGACCGATGCCCGGTGCGACGTTGCGGCGACCGATCAGAGAGGCAATGGCATGTATGGATTGATCGGGAAGATGACGGCGAAACCGGGCCAGCGCGACGCCCTCGCCGAGGTCCTGCTGGACGGGGTGTCGGGGATGCCGGGCTGCCTCAGCTACGTGGTGGCGCTCGATCCGACGAACGCCGACGCCCTCTGGATCACCGAGGTCTGGGACACCAAGGAAAGCCACGAAGCGTCGCTCTTGCTGCCCGCGGTCAAGGACGCGATCGCTCGGGGCATGCCGTTGATCGCGGGGATGGATACAAGCACGATCACGGAGCCGGTCGGCGGCCATGGTCTGACGTCCGCCGCGGAGCGTGAGGAGCGCCGGGCCGAACAAACCATCATCGGCTGATCCTCGGCCCCGGTTGCCGCGGCCGTTCCCACAGATGTCCTGTCACACCTGCTGCAACACCACCCCGGCTACCGTCAGGTAGATGAGCAGGCCGGTGGCGTCGACCAGGGTGGTGATGAACGGTGCCGAGACGACCGCCGGGTCGGCTCCGAGGCGGCGAAGCACCAGCGGCAGCACCGCGGCAACGGCGGCCGACCAGACGGTGATCGCCATGATCGTGGCACCGACCACGATGCCAACCTGGGTGCCGGAGGACAGCCCGCCGCGGACGAATCCGGCGATACCGAGGAGCAGGCCGATCAGGAGCCCCACCGAGAGCTCCTTGACGAGGACCCAGCCGACGTCGCGCAGCTCGACCTCGCCGATCGCGATCGCCCGGACCAGGGTCGTCACCGTCTGGCTGCCGACGTTGCCGCCGATGCCGATGATCAAGGGGATGAACAGGGTGAGCGCTTGGATCTCGGCCAGTCGCGTTTCGAACGACACCAGAACCTGGGTCGTCAGCAGGCCGGCGAAAAAGAGGAAGAGCAGCCAGCCAACCCGCCGCCGGACCAGCAAGGGCACGCTCGCCAGCCGGTAGGGCATGTCGAGCGGCTGCGAGCCGCCGAGGCGCTCGATGTCCTCGGTCGCCTCCTCTTCGAGCACGTCCGCGACGTCGTCCTGGGTGATGATGCCGAGCAGCTTGTCGTGCTCGTCGACGACCGGCAGCGCCAGCAGGTTGTTGTCGGTCAGGAGCCGGGCGGCGGTCTCCTGGTCGGTGTCGGCCCGAACCCGGAAGGGGTCGGCGACCATCACCTCGCTGACCGGGGTATCCGGCCGGGTCAGCACCAGATTGTGGAGGGAGAGGACGCCGAGTAACCGCTCGGCCGCGTCGAGGACGTAGACGTAGTAGATCGTCTCAGCTTCCTCGGCGACGAGGCGGAGCATCACGATCGCGTCGTCGGCTCGGACATCGGGGGCGATCGCGACGAAGGCCGGCGTCATCCGGCCACCGGCGGTGTCAGGCGGATACGGCAGCAGCTCGCGGATCTCGGCGGCGTCGTCCGGCTCCATCGCCTGCAGGAGCCGCTCTGCCTCGTCGTCGTCGAACTCGGCCAGGACGTCGGTCGCGTCGTCCGGATCCATCCGTTCCAGCAGATCCGCCGCCTTGTCCCGACCGAGGACGTGGAGGACGGAGGCGGTCTGCTCTGGTTCCAGTTCTTCGAGGAGCTCGGGGATCTCCTCGGCCGGCAGGTTCGCGAGAAGGGCGACGACTTCGTCGTCGTCGAGGCGCGGCACGAGGTCGGCCCAGTCGGCCGTCCCGAGCCGATCCGCTAGACCGCGGATGCCGAGCTCTTCCCGCTCGGCCAGCAGAGCGCGGACTTCGTCGAGCACCTCGTCGGAGATCATGGCGTCCTCGTAGACCGGGGCGCGGGTCCGCGACGGGGATGGCGACGGGCGGCAACGACCGGAGACGCCGGGAGAGGGCGTGAGCAGAGCGGAGTGTAGGCGCGGCCTTGGGGGTGGTCAAGCGGAGGCTAGGACGGCGCCCCTGACTCGGCCCCGGCTATCGTCGACCACTCTGGATGGGCATGCCGTCCACCCGGGTAGACGGCGCGGTGAGTTGGGCCGCCAGCCATCGAGCCGCGTCGGCGGTCCAGAGCGGGATGAGGTTGAAGAGACCGTGGGCGCCCATGGCGTACCAGGTGAGCGTTGCGTTGCCGGCGCCCGCCGCGGCAAGCCGGATCGCTTCCGCCGGGGGCACGACCAGGTCGTGGCCGGCGCCAAGGACCAGCAGCGGAGTCCGGACGCGCTCGACGAGACCGGCCAGGGCGAACCCGGCAACCACGGAGGGGATGCGCTCGACGCCGCCGAGGTGGACCGCGAGGTGATCGCGCAGCAGCGGGCCGGCGAGCGGCAGCCAGGCCTCTGCGTCGAACGGCGGCGTCACCGCGACGGTCGCGGCGACGCGACGGTCGGTCGCGGCGATCCGTGTTGCCAGGGCGCCGCCGAGGCTGATGCCGACGACGGCGACGCGGCGAGGATCGAGACCGGGGTCTCCCTCAGCCAGTGCGAAGACGCCGGTGGCGAGGTCGTCGCAGTCGGGGGTGAGGGCGGCATGGAGCGCGGCCTCGCCCGTACCGGGCCAGTCCAGCGTGACCACCGCGAGCCCCTGCCAAAGGAACGGTTCGACCCAGGCCAGCATCTCTTCCTTGGACGTGGTCAGCCCGTTCAGCATGACGACGAGGGGGAGCGGTCCCGCGAGGTCGGGCGGCCGGACGAGGTAGCCGGGCAAGGAGGCCGTTCGCCACGGTACGTCGATCCGTCGGGTGGCCGGATCGAGGGTTGGCAGGCTTCGGGCGAACAGTGCCGAGGCGGCGGCGCGGAGGGTGCGGATCTCTTTCGGACCACCGGACGGCATCCAGACGGCGACATCGTACGCTCGGGCCGCCCGACGGGTCGCCGCGGCCTCGCCGGTTGGGTCGCCCAGGGAGCGGGCCTGGCGAGCCTCGGCGAGGAATCGCTGAGCCGCCCACGTCCAGGAGGCGGACCACAACGCCAGCGCGCGGACCCGGCTGAGCGCCGCATCGGCCGCCTCCTCCGGGATCCCCATCGCCGCCAACCGCGGCTTGGCCGGGCCCAGCAGGCGGAGCGGAGCCAGCCGGAGGAGGAGGTCGATCTCGCGGCACGAGACGCTACGTCCCAGCCTCCAGGCGGCCCGGACCGCGGGGTCGATTCCCGGAGGCTGTTCGGGGTTGGCCGTCAATGGGGTCGGATCCAGGTTCGCTCGCGAGCGCGGGCAAACGCGGTCATGGTCGCGTCGACGTGGTCCTGGAAGCGGCAGACAACGGTGATCCGGTCGAGCCTCGGCGAGGACCGGCGGACGGCGGCCACGGTTTCCTCGACGAGGGCGTCAACGAACGGCTCGGGATCGGTCAGGCCCGATCCGGAGTCGACCCCAAGGAGGGGAAGCGCCAACGTTTTCAATCGCGCTCGGTCGCATGCGTTGAGCGTCGCCACCACCGCCCGCCGGACATCTTCGACGCGAGCCGGCTCACCGAGGGCGCGATGGACGACGGCGTGGACGACGTGGCGGACGCCCCTGGATTCGAGGCCGGCGGCCCCAGTGACGATGGCGGTACCGAGCTCCAGGGGGGCCTGGGTCATCGCCTCGCGCTCGATGGCCGACCCGCCGAGCGGGCGACGACCGACCACGCCGGGCGTGGAGACCGCTCCCATCACCCCGCGACGGTTGGCCGGGAAGACGACCCCTTCGGCGCCCTGGTCGAGTAGATCCCCGACAACGGCGAAAACGACGGTGCGGCCGAAGCGGATCGCGCCCACTGGTTCCGGGGGAAGACCTGGTTCCACCACCGCCCGCCGTCCGTTCGCTCGCCCCCAGTCTAGCATCCGCCACGCCGTACCGATTCCACCCGGGTGGAGTGCCGTCGGTCGGACCAAGCCCGGCCGGCCGCGCCCCGTTCGCTCGGCAATCTCGATCGAACCTCAGTCGCGGACGGGCGCGTTGGACATCCGAAACTAGGCGGAGGGATCGAACAGCGCGTCGCCGGCAGCCCGTACCTAGGGCGGCGGAGGATGAATGGCGCACAGGAGCTTCGCCCACCGTTCCACCTTAGGCGGAGGAGGGGAGGGGGCGGCGCCCGAGGAAATCGGCGGCGACGAGGCTACGGCGTCGCGGTCGCGATCTCGACGGCCGGGGGCGTCTGCCCGCTCGTGCCGTAATCAGGCTCCAGCGGGGGAACGACGGCGCCGACGGGATCGAACCCCGGGCCGGTCTCGACGATGAGCCCCGTGGTCTCGTCGGTCGCGCCGATGCCGGGGTCGACCCAGGTTTGGTCGGAGGGCAGCGGGTCCATCCCGGCAACGGGTTCGATCGCCGGCAGGGCCTGCTCCTCTTCGAGCGAACCCCCGGCTCCCCGTTGCCGCCCCCCGTCATCCTCGCCCCGACCTCGGCCGCCTCCGTCGCTCGCGCCTGGTGCCTCGCCATCGACCGGCTCGATCGGCGGCGATGTCGGTTCGGGCGGCGTCTTCGGTCCCAGCCCCGGCTCGATCGTCTGGGGGTACTCGGGCGCGTCCGGCAGCGAGATGACCGGCGGATCCGGGCCGAACGGCGGTTCGGTCGGCGGCGGTTCCACGGTCGCGGTCGGTTCGGGCGGCGCCGTCGGCACGGGCTCGGTCGTCGGAGCAGGGGCGATGGTCGGCTCGGCTCCGCTGCCGTCCTCTGCCGGAGTCTCGGCCGCCGCCGGCGTCGCCGGCGGCTCCGTCGCGGCGGCGAGCGCAGCTTGCTCTGCCGGAACCTCGTCCGGACCGGGTTCCGCCGCGGCGGCGACTGCCGGGACGGCGTCGCCTTCAGCCTCGGGCTCGTCCGCAACCGGCTCATCGCCGGCTGGCTCATTGGCTGCCGGCTCCACCTCGGATTCGGGCGCGTCTGCCGAGGCGGCGCGTGCGGTGTCCCGCTTGCCAGAACCGTCCTCCTCCGACGCGCCGTTGCCTCGCCCCTCCTCGTTCGGTTCAGCCTGGGCCGCTTCGTCGGTCTCTCCGCGCCCCGCCTCCTGGGCGGCCTCGGCGACCCCTGCTTCGCGACCGCCGCGCTCGTCGCGGTCGGCCTGGCGCACCGCCGGTTCCTGTTCGGAAACCGGCGCGGCTGCGGCAGCGAGGGATGCCCCAGCTCCGTCCGATGCGCCATCGTCGGGGTTGGCAACCACCATCGCCGCCTGCGGCGCCTCGGTCGGGGCCGCGACTGGCCGGATCGTCGGCTGCAACGTGACGGTCGGCTCTGGTTCCCGCGTCGGCGACGGGGTCGGCGTTACTCGCACGTTGGCGGGCTTGGTCGGGCTGGGTGGCGTCGTCGCCCGTGGCGTCGGGCTCGGAGCGGCCTCTCGCGGCGGGGCGGTGGGCTCGGGGCGCTCCGTCGGCTCGCTTTCGGCCGTCGGGGTCACGTCGGGGGCGATCGCGACCGCGCCGATCGTGGCTTCGGGGTCGGGCCCGATCCCCTCCGGGTTGGCCGCCAGGTAGATGGTCCCGGCCAGCGCGGCCACCAGGGCCAGGCTGCTGGCGACGGCGATCGCCGGCGACCCGGCGACGCCGAACCCCCGGCGGAGCCACGCCCACCCGGTCGCTCCGCCGTCGATCGCGTCGAGCACGCCGCGGGTGACGACTGGGGAGGAGGGCAGGTGGGGCAGCGCCCGGATCCCGCCGGCAACCAGTTCCATATCGTCGGCGAACCGGCGGCAGCCGGGGCAGCCGACGAGGTGGCCCTGGAGCTCCCGCGCGTCACCGAGCGAGAGGGGGCCGTCCAGCCGCTCGGAGAGGAGGAGCTGGGCGCGCTCGTGGGAGATCATCGCCCCTCCTCCCAGCCGTTGGCCCGGGCCGCCGCCCCCCGGTTCGCGGCGGTCTCGTGGAGCTCGGCGAACGCCTTGCGGGCGCGGAACAGCCGCAGCTTGGCGGCGTTCTCGGTGATCCCCAGCGACTCGGCGGTCTCCGCCAGCGAGAGCCCCTGGTAGTGCCGCAGCAGGAGCACCGCCGCGTAGTGCTTCGGGAGCTTCTCGAGCGTCTGCTGGATGTCCTGGCGACGCCCGACCGCGCCCTCGACCGACCCCTCGCTGGCGTGGTCGTGGCCGGGCATGAAGGGGATCCACTGGACGATCTTCTTGCGGCGCAGGGAGGAGATGGCGGTGTTGGTGGCGATCCGGTAGAGCCACGGCTTGAAGGCGAGGTCGGGGCGGGTCGAGGGGAGCGCGTTGTAGGCCTTGATGAAGGAATCCTGGGTCAGGTCCTCGGCCAGGGCGCGGTCGCCCACCATCCGGTGGAGGTAGTTCAGGATCGGCGCGTGGTACTGCTCGAAGAGTTGAGCGAACGCGACCTGGTCGCCCGCGCGGGCTCGCCCGACGAGATCAGCGTCGTCCGCCGTCAAGCCCCCACTCCCACGAGTGCCACCCCAGGCAGCGGTTGTGGTCCACGAAAGCGTCAGGTCCATCCCGGCGGTCTCTGCCCCCTTCCCGCCCTCCCATACGCGCGACCCCCGGCGGGGGTTTCGCCGTGACGAGAACGGGCGCGGGGGGGGTGCCGGGACAGACCGGAGCATAGCAGATTGCCCCGATCTGGCCGCCTTGACCCTCGGAAGCGCCGATCAAAGACACAACACCCGGGAGTGGGTCGCTGTTGCACGTGAAACGTGACCGCGAGGCAGCACAGCCGCCCCGGACGGGATGGGGGCTACGGATCGCTCCGGCGGTGGCCACCGAGAGAGGCGACGGCGGTCAGGATGCCGGCGATGCCGGCGGCCTTCGCCCCGCCCCGCAACTTCGCCGCCCGACCGTCGGCCCGTGCCGCCGGGCTGGCGCCGGTTTCGCCCGCCGCCGGAGCGACCGGCTGGCCCTTGGCGTGGGCGCGGGCGACATCGGCGCTCTCGCCGGGCTCCGTCTTCTTCGGCCAGCGCGGCACGGCGGCCTCGCCGTTCAGCTTGAGCAGGACCGAGTTGATCGAGCCCCCGAAGAGGAGGATGACCGACATCACGTAGAGCCAGAACAGGAAGGCGAGGACGGCGCCCAGCACGCCGTAGGCGCTGACGTAGCCGGCCGCGTACTGGAAGTAAAAGCCGAGCCCGACGGTTGCCACCACCCAGAGCACGACGGAGATCACCGCGCCGGGGGTCAGCCACTTCATCGGTGCCTTCACGTTCGGTCCAGCCCAGTAGAGGAACGCCAGGGCGACCACCAGGGCCAGGGGGACCAGCACGAAGCGGAGGACGCCCCAGACCGTCTCCCAGGCGGCTCCCAGCCCGAAGAGCCCGGAAATGCCCTGGCCGACCAACCCTCCGGCCAGGAGAACCGCCGAGGCGATGGCGACGCCGAACCCAAGCGCTATTGTCAGGCCGATCGAGATCAAGGTCTTGATCAACCAGGGGCGCCCCTCCTCGACATCGAAGGCGACGTTGAGCGCCTTCATCAGGGCCGAGACGGCGTTCTTGGCGCCCCACAGGGCGAGCAGGGCGCCGACCGAGAGGATGCCGCCGGTCTCGCTCGCCAGCGCCTGCTCGATTGGGGCCTCCAGCACCGCCGCCGTTTCCCGCGGCATGCCGGATTGGTTGAAGAGCCAATCGGTGACATCGGTCATGACGTTGTTGATGCCGATGGCCTGACTGACGACGCCGATCAGGGCGGTCAGGAAGATCAGCAGGGGGATGATCGAGAAGAAGAGGTGGTAGGCCACCTCCGCCCCGAGTCCGGTGATGTCGTCGCCCGTGACGTCCTTCAAGATCGCCTTGGCCGTCGGCGCGACCTCGTAACCACCGATCTTCACACGCGCCTCTCCATTCATCGCCGTCGCGCCGGGACATCCTCCGCCAGACCGCAATGCCTGTACCACGTGCTGCCGGACGCCACCGCGTTCTCCGCAAACGCCCGAGGTAGCCTGTGGCGCTGGGCGGGTCGCGGCCGGTTCCGGGGAGGGGTGTATCGTTGCATCCGAGCCGGGGCGGCCTCGGCGGCACGGGGGCGAGGAGCACGATGGAGCGGGCGGACGGCGGAATCGAGGGCGGAGGGTACCGGCTGGAACCGGACGACGGCTCCGGCGCAACGACGGTCGTGGTGACCGGCGACGATCCCCAGGCGGTGCTCGTCGCCGGGCTGCGCGGGGTGCTCGCGCTGGCGGTCGGCAAGGTCCCGGTGGGGGAGGGGAGCAACGCGGAGCTGGCGGCTCCCGTCGAAGCCCAGGGCGCCGACCTGGCGGAGACGTTCGGCGGGCTGGCCGACGCCCTCCTCGCTCAGGTCGATGTCCTCGGCGTCGGGCTCGAAGCCGTCCGGATCGACGGCTTGCTCGAGACGGACGACGGCGGCTATTCCGCCTGGGGCTACGCCGTCGGCCGCGAACGGGGCGGCCCGTTGCCACGGGCGGTGGAGCTGGCCGGTCCCGCCTCCGTCACCGTCGACGAGCGCGGCCGGATCGAGCTTCGCTGCCCGTTCCGCCCGCTGTAGGCGATCGATCCCTGCCGTGGAGATCGCAGTCGACCTGGCTCGCAACGTCCTGGTGCTGAGGGTCCACCCGGGAGAACCTTCGGGGGCGGTGCAGCCGGCGACGGCGACGATCGACATCGGCGAGGGCGGCCGCTTGCTGGCGGTCGAGGTGGCGGCAGCGACCGGGGACACGCTGGCGATGCCGGCGGCGGGAGAGGGGAGCCTGTTCGTCTCGTTCGACCCCACCGCGGCCACCATTACGGTCGAACTGGAACGGCAACCCGGGGGTCTCGTCCGATCCGCCGCCGCGCGCGTCGGTCTGGTCAAGGACGGAGGGGGCACCCTGCTCGCGGTCGAGGTGCCCCGGCGCGGCGCGGGGTACGAGATCACCTACCCGAGCGGCAATCGCTGATGGGGCAGCGGCCGGCCCGGCGGGTCGGACGAGACGGCGGACGGGGATTGCCGCCCCCCGTCCGAGCGGTGAACGCCGCTGCCGCGCCCCGCGGTCGCCCCTTGCCCAGCTCGGCAAGGGGCGCGTTCGGCCGGTCCCTGGCGGCCACCACCGCGACCATGGAGGTCCGCGCCGCTCGTGCGGCGTTCGGGCGCACGGGCAGCGGAACGTCCTGGCCGGAGGGCGTCTAGCGCCCGGCCGCGATCCCACCGCCGAACGGGTCGGCGCCGCCGTAGCGGAGGCCGGTGTCGGCGTCGACGGCGATCACGGCCGGGCTGGCGAAGGCGCGGGGGGAAAAGGCGACCTCGGCCTCGACGACGTTGTGGCCCATCGCCCGCAGCCGGTCGCGGGTGGCGGCCGGGACGCGGTCGTCCACCAGCAGCTCCGGGCCGGAGCAGTCGATCAGCGGGGCGGCGCAGGCGGCCGCGGGGTCCATCCCGAACTCGACGGCGTTGAGCGTCACCTGGAGGCAGGTGTCCATGATCCGCCGGCCGCCTGGGGCGCCCACGGTCAGGACCGGCACCCCGTCGCGGATAGCGACGACGTGGGCCATGCTGGAGGCGGGGCGCTTGCCGGGGGCGATCGAGTTGGCGCGGCCGGGAACGGGGTCGAAGAGGTTCATGCTGTCGTTGAGGAGCACCCCGGTGCCCGGCACCGTGACGGCCGATCCGAAGATCAGCGTCAGCGTCTGGGTGACGGAGACCATCGTCCCCGCGGCGTCGACGACGCAGAGGTGGGTGGTGCAGCCGCCGTCGCCGGTGCCGGCGGCGGCCATTCGGGAGCGGTCGCGGGCGATGCGCTGGCCCGGCGCCGGGACGGACGCCCGCGCGGGGTCGATCTCGGCCCGCCGCTCGGCGGCGTAGGCGGGGGAGGCGAGGCGGTCCCAGTCGATCGCCACCACGTCCGGGTCGCCGACGTAGGCGAGGCGGTCGGCGTGGGCGCGACGGCTCGCCTCGGCAATGGCGTGGAGGGTGGCCGCGCTGTTGTGGCCGGTGGAGCGGAGGTCCATCCCCTCGAGGATCGCGAACGCTTCGCCGATCGTGATCCCGCCCCCCTGGAACGGGATGAGGGCGAGGTCGACGTCCCGGTAGCGGAGCATCAGCGGCTCGACGATCCTCGGTTCGTAGCGCGCGAGGTCGTCGGTCGTCAGGACGCCGCCGCCGGCCTGGACGTGGGCGGCGATCCGCTCTGCGGTCTCGCCCCGGTAGAAGCCGTCCGGGCCGCGGTCGGCGATCAGGCGGAGGGTGCGGGCCAGGTCGGTCTGGGTGATCCGCGGCGGCGGCGCGCCGAAGAGGGGAGCCGGGGGGACGCCGTCGCGGAGGAAGATCCGCTCGGTCTCCGCGTCGCGCCGGATCGTCTCCTGCTGCGACGAGAGGAGGAGGCCGCGGTACCAGTCGACCGGGAAGCCCTCCTCGGCGAAGCCGATCGCGGCGGCGGTCGCCTCGGCGAGGCCGATCGTGCCGAAGCGCTCCAGGGCCAGGGCCATGCCGGCGACCATGCCGGGGACGAGGACGGAGCGGGGCCCGTAGGCGTTCGCCTCGTCGCGGACGCCGCCGAAGCCGACGACGCTGCGGCTGTCGGTGTCGGTCAGCTCGTACATGTCGGCGGCCGCGGCCTGGGGGGCGCGGCCGAAGTAGTCGACCACGGCCCGGGTGCCGTCGGCGGTGACGATGGTCATGAAACCGACGCCACCGAGCCCGCTCATCCACGGCTCGAGGACGCCGATGGCGAACGAGGCCGCCGCCGCGGCGTCGACCGCGTTGCCGCCCCGGTCGAGGATGTCGAGCGCGGCCCGCACCGCCCACGGGTGCTTGGCGGCGGCCATCGTCCGGCCGGAGACGGCGAGGTCGCGCGAGACGCGGAGGTGGGTTTCCTGGCTGGGGTAGGTCACGGGGCTGGTGCCTTTCTGGTGAACTCGCTGGTGTCGGACGGGGACCAATCCGCCTCCCGGCGGTGGCCCCCTATCCAGGGTCCTGGCCGCCATCAACTGCCCGGAACGCCTCGCTCTCCAGGAACGCGACCACCCGGTCGACGGCGCGGCGCATCGTCTCGGCGCCCTTCTCGGCGGTGCCGACCGTGCCGTCGCCGAGGACACCGGTCTCGGTCAGGGCGCGGTAGCGGCCGGGGCGGGGGAAGTCGGGGAAAGGGTCCTTGGTCGCCGGCGGGGTGCGGATGGCCCGCTCCTGTTTCACGTGCTCGGGCACGAGGTGCCGCATCACGCTGGTGCCGAACTCGGAGGCGTGGCCGTGGGGGAGGAGGTCGCTCTCGACCAGGTCCTCGACCAGCGGCTGAATGAAGCGCCACCAGTCGATCTGGGCGCAGCGGACGCCGTGCCGGCTTTCCAGCAGGCGAGCCAGTTCGTTCAGGTAGGGGACGTTGCCGGCGTGGCCGTTCAGGAAGAGGATCCGTCGGCACCCCCAGCCGATGAGACTCTCGGCGACGTCCTCGGTGTAGGCGACCAGCGACGAGGGCCGCACCGAGAGGGTCCCCGGGAAATCGTCGAGCGCCGTCGAGTAACCGACTGGGATCAAGGGAGCGACGAAGGCGGGGACGCGCTCGGCGACCCGCGCCGCCAGGGCCGAGGTGGCGATCCCGTCGGCGCCGAGGGGCAGGTGCGGGCCGTAAACCTCGACCGCGCCGAGGGGGATCAGGGCGAGGTCGGTCTCGCCCCGGAGGGCGTCGAAGTCGACCCAGTTCATCGTCTGGACGGGAGGCATCGGAGTCCTTTCCTGGCGAGCGACGGGCCGAGGCACCCTGGTCTCATCGTTTCAGCCGGGGGTCGAGCGAGTCGCGCAGCCCGTCCCCGAGGGTGTTGAAGCAGAGGATCGTCAGCGAGATCGCCAGCGACGGCCAGAGGACGAACCAGCCACTCTGGCGGAGGTAGCCACGGCCGACGCCGACCATGTTGCCCCACGACGGCTCGGGGGGCGGCGTGCCGAGGCCGAGGAAGCTGAGGCCGCTCTCGAGCAGGATCGCGAACCCCAGGCTGAGCGAGATCTGGACGAAAATCGGGGCCAGGATGTTGGGCAGGATCGCCGTCCCCAGGATCCGGGGCGCCCGCGCCCCGACGACGCGGGCCGCCTCGACGTAGTCGCGCTGTTTGACCTGCAACCCGGCGCCGTAGCTGATCCGGGCGAAGCGCGGCAGGTAGAGGAGCGCGATCACCCCGATCAGGTTCGCCATGCTCGGACCGAGAAAGGCGACCACCGCGATCGCCAGCAGGATCGGCGGGAAGGTCAGCAGGACATCGACCGAGCGCATCGTGACGATCTCCCAGACGCCGCCGAAGTAGCTACCGACGACGCCGAAGAGGGTGCCGATGACCGTCGCCGCGGTGACCGAGAGGAGGGCGACCACGAGCGAGGTGCGGCTGCCCCGGATGATCCGGCTGAGGAGATCGCGGCCGTACTCGTCGGTGCCGAGGAGGTGGGCGGCGCTTGGCCCCTGCAACCGCTCGCCGGTGCTCATCGCCATCGGGTCCTGCGGGGTCAGCCAAGGCGCGAACACGGCGACGGCGATGATGACCGCCAGCATCGCCGTCGAGGCGACCACCCGCGGGTTGTCCCGCAGCCGTCGCCAGACCGGGGACGAGGTGGAGCGGGCGCCGACGATGGAGCCGGCCGCGCCCGCGCTGCCGGGGGCCGCCGCCGTTGCGCTAGCCATAGCGGATCCTCGGGTCGACGACGGCGTAGACGAGGTCGGTCAGCAGGTTGAGCAGGATGAAGAGGGCGGCGATGACCAGGACGACCGCCTGCACGACCGGGTAGTCGCGCTGGTTGATCCCGGTCACGAGGTAGGAGCTCAGTCCCGGCCAGTTGAAGATCAGCTCGACGAGGACGGTGCCGCCGAGGGCGCTGCCGATCTGGATGCCGATGATCGTCAGGACCGGGATCAGGGCGTTGCGCAGGGCATGACCGTAGAGCACCAGCCGGCCGTCAAGCCCCTTGGCCCGCGCCGTTCGGACGTAGTCCTCGGCCAGCACCTCGAGCATCGAGGAACGGGTCATCCGGAGGACGATGGCGGTCTCCAGCGTCGCCAGCGTCACGCTCGGCAGGATCAGGTGCTTCAGGTGGCGCGCCGGGTCGTCCCCAAAGGCGACGTAGCCGGTGGCGGGCAGGACTCCCCACAGCACGCCGAAGAGGAGCAGGAGCAGGGTGCCGACGACGAAGACCGGCGCCGAGACGCCGATCAAGGCAAAGGTCGAGACGGCGAGGTCGGGCGCCCGGTTGCGGTAGCTGGCGGCGAGGACGCCGAGCGGGACGCCGATCACGACCGAAAGCAGGGTCGAGACCAGGATCAGCTCCAGGGTGCGGGGCAGCCGGAGCAGCAGGTCGCCGCCGATCGGGCGGCCGCTGGTCAGCGAATCGCCGAAGTCGCCGCGGGTCAGCCCGGCCAGCCACTCGGCGTACTGGAGCGGGATCGGGCGGTCGAGGCCGAGCTCGGCCCGCACCGCGGCGACCCGCTCCGGCGTCACGTTGGTCTCGCCGAGGATGACGTAGACGGGGTCACCCGGGATCAGGTGGATGAAGGCGGCAACCAGGGTCGCCACCACGAAGACCAGGACGACCGCCTGCGCCAGCCGGCGGAGGATGTAGGCGAGCATCGGCAGGTGGCCTCACCGTCCTCGGGTTTCGAAGGAGCCCCGGCCCTCTCCGGCCGCGGCGAGTCAAGGGAGCCGTTTCGTGCCGCCCCTCCGTCATCCCGAGCGAAGGCTCGGGATGACGGAGGGGGTAAGCGTCTCCCCAACTCCCGTCACGGCTGCGGGCTCCCGGGGAGAGTGGGCTGCAGGTCGGGGGCGAGGCCTAGCTCGGCCGCCAGGCCTGCTCCAGCGTCACCGCCGACTTGAAGCCCGTGCTGCCCGGGAGGTGCTCGTAGCCCTGGATCTCCTCCTTCAGCCCTTCGCCCTGCTCCCGCCAGGAAAGGAAGCTCCACGGCGACAGCTCGAGCAGGCGCCGCTCCAGTTGCAGGTAGATCTCCTTCCGCGCCGCCTCGTCGAGGGTCGTCCGGCCCTCCGCCAGGAGGCGGTCGATCTCCTCGTCGGCGAAGTTGCTGGAGCGCGAGAAGGCGGAGCCGCTGGCGAAGAAGTTGGTCAGGAAATCGGGGTCGACCAGTTCCGGCGAGAGGCCGTGGATGCGGAACTGGTAGCTGCCCTCGGTCTGGCGCTGGACGACGGTCGACCAGTCGAAGAGCTCGAGCTGGCAGTCGATCCCGATCGCCTGGAGGTTCTGCTGGGCGATCTCGGCCGAGCTCTGGTGCATGCCGTATTGCGAGGTCGAGAGGAGGGTGACCGAGAAGCCGTCGGCGAAGCCGGCCTCGGCGAGCAGTTCCTGGGCGCGGGCCGGGTCGTACGGGTAGGTGCCGTCGAGTTCGGCATTATGGGCCCAGGAACTGGTCGGGATCAGGCCGCCGGTGATGGTCGAGCCGCGGCCGAAAAAGACGGCGTCGACGATCGCCTGCCGGTCGTAGGCGTAGGAGAGGGCGGAGCGCACCAGGGGATTGTCGAAGGGCGGCTCCTCGACGTTGTAGATGACGCACATGAAGGCGGCTTCCTGGCCGAGCGCCAGCTTCAGGTTCGGGTCGTCCTCGACCGTCTGCATGTCCTTCCACGGCACGTAGTCGGCGACGTCGATCTCGCCGCCGAGGAGGGCCGAGACGCGGGTGTTCTCGTCGGTGTAGGGGACGAAGATGATCCGGTCGAGGTAGGGGAGCCCCTCCCGGAAGTAACCCTCGTTGCGGGCCAGCTCCGTCCGCACCCCGGGTTCGCGGGAGACAAAGGTGAACGGGCCGGTGCCGACCATCGTCGTGTTCGGGTCGGTGCCGGCGTCGAGGAACGCCTTCGACATGATCGCCGCGTCGGGCTGGGCCAGGTACTCGATCATCGCCGGGTTCGGCTGGCCGAGCCGGAGGCGGACCGTTAGCTCGTCCTCGGCGACGACCTCCTCGATCAAGCTCATCTCGACCTGGAGGGTGGCCCCGACGGCCCCGTCCTGCATCCGCTCGATCGAGGCCTTGACGTCCTCGGCGGTGAACGGCGCGCCGTCGTGGAAGGTGACGCCGGGATGGAGGGCGAAGGTGTACTCGAGGCCGTCATCGGAGATCTCCCAGCTGTCGGCCAGGTTGGGCTGCAACTCGCCGCCGAGCCAGTAGCGGACCATGGTGCCGTAGACGAGCTGCTTGATCGTGCTGGCCGCGGCGCCGCTGTCGATGTGGGGGTCGAGGTTCGGCGGATCGGCGGAGAGGCCGAAAGTCAGGTCGCCGCCCGGCTGCGGGTCGCCCTGCAACGCCGCCGCCATCCCCTCTCCGGTGAGGAGCGGCAGGCCAGCCGCGGCGGCCATGGTGCCGCCGCCGACGCGGAGCAGCCCGCGGCGGGACAGGAACCCCCCGGCGAGCAGTTCGATCGTTCCGTCCGGGCGCCTGGTGCTCATCATGTGTCCCCCTTGTCTCGCGGATCGCGGATCCATCGGACGCGAATGTTGGGGCGGCGAAGAAGATTGCTCTCCCAGTCCCTCCCCCGTGCGCGGGGGAGGGGAGCCGCCGGGGATCAGGCCAGCACGGGCTGGCGCTCGTAGGCGGCAGGGCGGCGGTTGGCGAGGGACGGCAGCTCCGCCCGGACGCGGCGGAGGTCGCGGAAGTCGAGGTCGGCGACGACGACCGCCTCGCGGTCGGGCGCGTCGGCGAGCACCGTCCCCCACGGGTCGACGACCAGGGCGTGGCCGTAGCAGCGGGCGTTGTTCGGCTCGCGCGGCCCGATCTGGGCCGGGGCGAGGACGAAGCACTGGTTCTCGACGGCGCGCGCCCGCAGCAGCAGGTGCCAGTGGTCCTTGCCGGTGTAGAGGGTGAAGGCAGCGGGGACGAAGAGGATTTCCGCCCCATCGAGGGCGAGCAGGCGGTAGAGCTCGGGGAAGCGGAGGTCGTAGCAGATGCTGAGGCCGACGGTGTGGCAAGCGACCTCGGCGGTGACCGGTCGGTCGCCGGGGAGGATCGTTGCCGACTCGTTGGCGCTGACGCTGCCGGCGATCTCGACGTCGTAGAGGTGGATCTTGCGGTAGGACGCCAGGGTTTCGCCGGCGGGGCCGAAGAGGACGCTGGTGTTGGCGAACCGGGCGGGATCCTCGGTGCGCTCGAGGATCGAGCCGCCAAGCAGGTAAATGCCGTGCTGCCGCGCCTTGGCGGCGAAGCGCTCGGTGGTGGGGCCGGGGATCGCCTCCGCCTGCTGGGGGTGGGCTTCCTTTGGCCCCAGGAACGAGACGTACTCGGGCAGGGCGACGAGGCGGGCGCCACGGGCGGCGGCCTCGTCGATGAGGCGCTCGGCGGTGTCCAGGTTCGCCGCCTTGTCGCTCCCCGAGTTCATCTGGATGACGCCGACTCGGAGCTGGTCGTCCATCGTGGCCTCCTGCGATGCCTCATCCCGGCGGGTGAACGTCCGGACCACCCGGGATGTCAAGCGAACCCTTGGGCCGTCAGCGGGGGTTGCCGAATACCCCGCCGCTGCCAACCGCCGAGCGAGGGGACCGTCCTCGATCCCCCGGGAATGGAGGGGAGGGGAGGGGAGGACACTCCTCATTGGCCCGACCCGGCCGCCGCCTGCGCGGCCAGCGCCGCCGCGATCTTGCGGTTCGCCCCGGAGTACTCGGCGAGCGCCTCGCCGGCCCGGAGGCGCTGGCGGGTGGTCGGTTCCCGCTGGGCGATCGGCTCGCAGTGCTCGACCAGCTCCGCCACCTGGTGGGGTGGCAAGACGAGGACCCCGTTGTCGTCGGCGAGGACGATGTCGCCGGGGGAGACGGTGACGCCGCCGCACTGGACGACGGTGTTGATCTCGCCGAACTGGGCGAGCGACCGCGTGGTGATCGGCGAGACGCCGCGGCTGAAGACGAGGTAGCCCATCTCCTCGATCTCGACGACGTCGGTCGCCGGGCCGTCGACGACGGTGGCCGCCAGGCCGCGGACGTGGGCGGCGAGCGAGGTCATCTCGCCCCAGCAGGCGTGCTTGGTGTCTCCGGTGCGGTCAATGACGAGGACGTCGCCCGGCTCGGCCAGGTCGATTGCCTTGTGGACGACGGTGCTGTCGATCGCCATCGTCCGCACGGTCGTCGCCGGGCCGCAGACGGAGAAGCCGCGGCGGCCGATCGGGCGCAGGGCGACGTCCATGAAGCCGAAGGCGAGGACGTGACCGATCGTCGCCGGCGGGATGCGCCGGAGGCGGTCGAGGAGTTCGCTCGGGACCGCGGTCGGGGTCCGGTCGTTGACGACGATCACGCCTGTTCCTCCTTTGCCGGCCCGGGCGACGGGGCCGGGCCGGTTAGCGGCTCTGGAGCCGGGGGTCGAGCACGTCGCGGAGGCCGTCGCCGGCCATGTTGATGGCCAGCACGGTCAGGGCGATCGCGAAGCCGGGCATGGTCGCGATCCACCAGTGGCTGCCGAGGAACTGGCGGCCGTCGGCGAGCATCGCCCCCCACTCGGGGCGGGGCGGCTGGGCACCGAGGCCGAGGAAGGAGAGGCCCGCCGCGGCCAGGATGGCGCTGCCGACCGAGAGGGTGGCGAGGACGACCATCGGGCCGACGACGTTCGGCAGGATGTGACGGAAGAGGATCGCGGCGTCGCGCAGGCCGGTGATCCGGGCGGCGTCGACGTAGAGGTTCTCGCGGGCCGAGAGGACGGAACCGCGGACGAGACGGGTGTAGCGCGGGATCTCGCTGATGCCGACCGCGATCATCACGTTTTGCAGGCTGGCGCCGAGGATGGCGACCACCACCAGGGCCATCAGAATCCCGGGGAAGGCAAGCATGATGTCGATGACGCGCATCACCGCGCCGTCGACGAGACGCCCGTAGTAGCCCGCCAGCAGGCCGAGGACCGTGCCGACGACGGCGGCGATCGCGACCGCGATCAGCCCGACCGGGAGCGAGATGCGGGCGCCGTAGACGACGCGGGTGAAGACGTCGCGGCCGAACTGGTCGGTGCCCATCCAATGCTCGGGGCTGGGGCCGAGGTTGCGGGCCGGGGGGTTGATCTTGATCGGGTCGTGGGTGGTGACCAGGGGGGCGGCCAGCGCCAGCGCGATGACGACGGCGAGCAGGGCAAAGCCGACTACCGCGCCCCGGTTCTGGCGGAGGCGGCGGACGAGGGCCCAGCGGCCACGGCCGGCCGGGGTCGATCCGGCGCCGAGCATCGCCCTCGGGGCGGGAAGGGTCTGCTGCATCGCCGGAACGCCTCCTGACGTGCGGTGGGGAGCCCGCCGGGGTCCGAGCGGGGGTGGGCCGCGGCCGGGTCTAGCTGTACTTGATCCTCGGATCGAGCCAGGCATACGAGAGGTCGACGAGGAGGTTGACCAGGACGTAGCCGACGGCGGCGACGAGGATGGTGGCCTGGACCATCGGGTAGTCGCGGCGGAGGATCGACTCGACGGCGAGGCGGCCGAGGCCGCGGCGGGCGAAGACGGTTTCGACGATGACGGCGCCGGCGAGCAGGGCACCAAACTGCAAGCCGACGATGGTCACGACCGGGATCAGGGCGTTGCGCAGCGCGTGCCGGACGATGACGATCCGCTCTCCCAGCCCCTTCGCCCTTGCGGTGGTGACGTACTCCTGGCGGAGCACCTCGAGCATCGTCGAGCGGACCAGGCGGGCGACGACCCCCGAGGCGACGAGGCCGAGGGTGGCGGCGGGTAGGATCAGCGTCGTCAGATCGCCGCTGCCCGTGCTCGGCAGCCAGGCGAGGCGGAGGGAGAAGACCTGGATCAGGATGAAGCCGAGCCAGAAGCTCGGCATCGCGAGGCCGACCAGCGAGACCGCCATCGTCGCGCTGTCGACCCAGGTGTTGCGGTGGAGGGCGGCGATCACCCCGAGCAGGCCGCCGATGAGGACGGCGAGACCGAGGCCGACGACGGTGAGCTGGACGGTGTAGGGGAGCACCTCCGCGATCGACTCGCGGACCGGGCGGTTGGTCTGGAACGAGCGGCCGAAGTCCCCCTGCAGGGCGCTGGTGAGGTAGTTGGCGTACTGGACGGGGAGCGGGTCGTTCAGGCCGAGTTCCTCGCGCAGGTTCTCGTAGGCCTCGTCGGACACATCCCCGGCGGCGCTGCCGCCGCCCATATCGCCGAGGAGCATCCGGGCCGGGTCGCCGGGGATCAGGTGGAGGATCATGAAGGTCAGGAGCGAGACGCCGAGGAGGACCGGGAGGGTGAGCAGGACTCGCGTTCGGGCGTAGGCGAGCATGGTCGTCCCCTCCTGCGTCGTGCCGGGCATGGGCCAGGGATCGGCCCGCGCCCGGCACGACCGTGCGGTCTGCCGAACCGCGGCTTACCCCTGCTGACGCCAGACGTCGTAGAACCAGACGCCGCCGAGCGGCTGGAAGTGGATCCCCTGGACGTCGGCGCGGGCACCCCAGAGGACGACCTCCTCCCAGAGCGGGATCGTGAGCGCCTGGTCCATGATGTACTGCTGGATGGCGAGGTACTGCTCGCGCCGCGCCTCGGGGTCGAGTTCGGCGGTGGCGGCGTCGAGCATCCGGTCGAGCTCGGGGTCGGGCTTCATCGTCCGGTTGAAGTTGGTGCCGGGGATGTTGCGGGAATGGTAGAGCGTGCTCAGCACGACCGGGTCGGTGTGGGAGAAGTAGACGCGGGCGATGTTGTGCTCGCCGGCGAGGAAGGCCGCGGCCATCGCGGCGTACTCGACCTGCTGGAGGTTGACCTCCATGCCGGCCTCGAGCAGGTAGGCCTGGATCAGCTCGCCGGCCTGCCCCTGGACGCCGCTGAAGGTCAGGTACTCGAGGGTGAGCCGTTGCCCGTCCTTCTCCCGGATGCCGTCGCCGCCGCGGGCCCAACCGGCCTCGTCGAGCAGGGTTGCCGCGCGCTCCGGGTCGTAGGGGTACATCGCCTCGACGGCGGGGTTGTAGGCGAAGGTGGGCGAGGAGAGCGGACCCTGGGCCGGCTTCCGGGTGCCGTACCAGAGGGTCTCGATGATGGTGTCCATGTCGAGGGAGTGGAGCATCGCCTGGCGGACCGGCAGCTCGTCGGTCGGCGGGTTGGCCGCGTTCAGCGGCAGCACCTGGGGGGAGCCGGGCACCTCCGGCAGGAACATCTGGTAGCCGCTGTCTCCCTGGATCCGCTCGACCTCCTGGGGGAGGACCGCGTCGATGATGTCCGACTCGCCGTTCTCGAGGGTACCCATCAGGGTCGTCGGCTCGAGGATGAAGCGGACCACGACCTCGTCGAGGTAGGCGGGCCCCTCGTGCTGGTAGGCGGCGATCGGCCACGCGTAGTCGGGGTTGCGGACCAGGGTCATGGAGACCTGCTGCTGCCACTCCTTGAACATGAAGGGGCCGGTGCCGACCGGGTTGGTGCCGAAGTCGGCGCCGAACTTGGCGACCGCGGTCGGGGAGACGGGGGAGAGGACGCTGTGGGCCAGGTTGTTCAGGAAGGGCGCGTACGGCTCCCGGAAGTGGACCTCGATCGTCAAGGGGTCGATCACCTCGGTCCGCTCGTAGGGGCCGAGGTAGCCGATCGCGGTCAGCGACTTGAGCTCGGGGTCCAGGATGCTGTCGAAGGTGAACTTGACGGCCTCGCCGTCGAACGGCGTTCCGTCGTGGAACTTCACGCCGTCACGCAGCTGGAACGTGTAGACCAAGCCGTCCGGCGACATCGTCCACTCGGTCGCCAGACCGGGGAGGAACTGGTTGTTCTCCGCGTCGTAGACCACCAGCGGGTCGAAGATGTTGTAGAAGAGGCGCCAGGCATGGGTCGCGCCGGAAACGCGGGGGTCCATCGTCGGCGGCTCGCTGCTGTAGCCGAGGGTGACGGTGCCGCCCGGCGTCGCCTGCTCCTGGCCGGCGGCGAGCGCGGCCCGGGCACGGGCCGGGTGGGCGTCGAGGAGGCCGAAGCCGCCGATCGCCGCCGCCGAGATCCCGAGCCCTACCCCGCGACGGACCAGGTCGCGCCGCGACTGCCGTCCTCCGGGGAGACCCGAGCGCGGATCGATCGGGGAGGGGCTTCGCTTCTCTGCCATCGGAGCTGATCCTTTCTCGCGTCGGCGCACCACGCGCCGGTTTCGGACGGTGACAGCGGGTCGGCGGGGAACGGGGGAGCGGGGTGTCTCCTTTCGCTCGGTCTATGCCGCCGCGAGGCGGTCAGACCTCGGCTGGATGGCGGCCGTTCGGCGACGGCTGGCCGGCGGCGGCCGCCGGCCCCGCCGCAAGCTCGCGGACGCGGTCGCGGAAGATGTCGATGTGCTCGTGGGCGAGGCGCTCCGCGGCGTCGGCGTTGTGGCCGACGACGGCCGCGAGCAGAGCCCGGTGGTGGGGGAAGATGCGGTCGACGCGGTCGACGCGGACGAACGAGGCGAACCAGTAGCGGACCAGCTCGCGGAGGAGCTGGTCGGTCAACCGGACCAGGCGGCGATTGCCCGAGGCCTCGGCGATCCCGGTGTGGAAGGCCTGGTCGAGGAAGACGCAGCCGGCGAAGTCGCGCCGCTCGATCAATCGCTCGGCCTCGCCGAGGAGCGCCGTCAGCCGCTCGGCCTGGCTCGGGGAAACGCGCGCCGCCGCGAGCCGGGCCACCTGCGGCTCGAGCAGGCGGCGGGTCTCGATCATCTGGCCGAGGTCGGTGACCGAGAGCGGGGCAACCCAGCGGCCCCGGCGCGGGGACTGGACGATCAGTCCCTCGTGGGTGAGGCGCTGGATCCCCTCCCGCAGGGGGGTCCGGCCGACGCCGAGCCGCTCCATCAGCGCCCGCTCGTCGATCGGTGCCCCGGGCTCCAGGGCCAGCGTCACGATCATCTCTCGCAGCCGCTCGTACCCCGTGTCGGCCTTCCGCGGTTTGGCGGAGGGGACGAGCGGGGTGATGGCGAGGCCGGTGCCCGTGACGACCGTCATCGCTCCTCCATGCCGGGGATGAACCGTCGTGCAAGCGAGGAAAGGGAAGGGTGAGGAAGAATATTCGCTGGATATATCTCAGGTGCATCGAGGTGTCAATACGCCAGCGTGGGTATCGTTCACCCGGACGTCCGCCGTGTGTGCCCGACACGCGGCGCGATCGACGCCCGGTCGCTGGTGGCCGAGCGTGCGGTACCCACGACCAGGGGACCATCGGGCCGCGCGGATCGGGTCGCGAATCGGATTCGCACCAGCGACCCGTTCGAACCCGCGGCGTCGACCATCCGCATGGCCACCACCCGGTCGGCCCGCTCCGCCGCGCCCGGCTGGGTCGCCCACCGGGCGCGCGCTCGTCGGCATCTGGGCGAAGGGCGGCGTCAACGGGTTGGCGTTCCAGTGCCCGCAGGTGAGAGCGGGGAGCGGGATCGGGCCTCTCAATCAGCTTGCGAACCCGGACGATCGACGGTGGACCCTCTCGCGAGGATAGGGTGCCCTCTCGCGCCGGGATTCGAGCGGGACAGGGGGTGCTTTGGCGGCTTGGGCGCCGGAGAGCGATGATCGGCCCGCAGTTCGCCCAGGCAATCGCGGACGGAGGCACCACCGGCCGGTCGGGACGGACGCGGTGACGGTTCGCGTGGGGCACGACCGACCGGGTTGACAGGCCCGGGGCGTGACCTAAGATGCCAACCGGGCGCAGGGACAATCCAGTTCGACGGAGTGCGGCGATGGTCGTCAACGGGTTTCGGCACCGTCCGCATCCGCCCGGCTGGCAGCGGTCTGGCCCGGCGGTAGTGGACGTGAACCAGGAGGCTCCCCCATGTCGCGCCACCCGAGCAGGATCTCCCCCTCAGTCCGCGCCGAAGTCGCCGCCCTGCTTACCGAGTGGGAGCGGGGCCGGCTCAGCCGCCGATCGGTTCTGCGGCGGGCGGCCGGCCTCGGCATCAGCGGTGCCGCGCTGGCGATGCTGGTCGGCCAGGCGCGGCCGGGCCGTGCCTCGGCGGCCGTCCTCCGGGCGGCCCAGGACGACCCCTCGGCCGGAACGCCCGGCGGCATCCTCCGGGTGGCGACCATCGGCGAGCCGCCCCACCTCGACGAGCACCAGTCGACCGCCGAGCTGATCGCCGTCCTCGGCTACTGC
>CADCWF010000085.1 GCA_902806345.1 uncultured Thermomicrobiales bacterium | reverse complement strand
CCGAGGGGAGTCCCCACGGGCTCTTCCAGAGGACATCAATCCCATCCGGTTTCGAGACGAACTCGTAGATGTCGGCCCCCTTCCCGGGCAGAACCGTCGCGGCGATGAGATCGTTCTCGATGACCACCGCTGGCGTCCCGCCGGCGAGGACCACCCGCCGCGCCGCGCAACCGCCTCCATCGTCCGTCATGGCTCCCCCCGCCTCCGCCCGCGGCATCACGCCCTGTTGCGCCGCCGGCTCTCGACGAGCATCCGCTGCCGCACCCCGTGCAGGAAGACCGCCAGCAGCATGACGATCCCGGTCACGACCAACTGCTGCGTCGTGTGGGCGCCCATCAGGCGGAGTCCCTTGGCCACCATCCCCAGGATCAGGACGCCGAGCATCGCGCTGAGGAGGTTCCCTTCGCCGCCGGAGAGGCTGACCCCGCCGAGGACGATGGAGGCGATCACGATCAGCTCGAACCCTTGGACCCCCGCGTCGAAGTAGCCCGTCCCGGTTTGCGAGGCCACCAGGACGCCCGCGATCGCCGCCATCGTGCCGGAGAGGACGAAGAGGAGGAACGTGTTGCGCTGGACCCGGATGCCGGAGACGCGGGCCGCCGTCCGGTTGCCGCCGATCGCGTAGATGTTGCGGCCGAACTCGGTCCGGGTGGCGAACAGCCAGGCGAGCGCGATCAGGACGAGGGCGATGATCCCCGGTAGGGGGATACGGGCGATCTCCCCCCGGTAGAACCCGGTGAACACGGAGAAGCCGTTCTCGTCGACGACCGGGGTCTGGTTGGTCCAGACGTAGACGAGGCCGCGCAGCGCGAACAGCATGCCGAGCGTGGTCATCAGCGAGTTCATGCCCTGGACCGTGACGAGGTAGCCGTTGATCGCCCCGATCAGGGGGCCGGTCAGGAGGCCGGCGACGATCCCCAGCCACATGCTGTCCGTCGCGTTGAACGTCGAGACGGTGACCACCCCGGTGAAGGCCAGCATCGAGCCGACGGAGAGGTCGAACTCTCCGGCCAGGAGGAGGAGGGTGACGCCGATCGCGGCGATCAGGTTGGGCGCGGCGTCGCGCAGCAGGTCCAGGTAGGTGCCGCCGCTGCGGGCCGACGGCACCGCCACGGCGAAGAAGGCGGCGACGAGGAGGAACAGCCCGAGCAGGGCGATCTCCTCGTGCCGAACCGCTGGCAGGAGTCGGCGGCGGATCCCACCGCCACCTCCGGCGCTCGGGGCCGCCGCGCTCCGGTCCGGGTGGATGGCTGCCATCGGCGTCGTTCCTCCGCAGTCGGCCGTCAGCTCGCGGCGTCGATCGGCAGCGCTGCCGGCAGCGGCTCGTCGTCGGTCGCCGCCGCCGCGACCAGCCGCTCCTGGGTCGCCTCGGCCCGTCCCAGCTCGGCCGTGATCCGCCCCTCCCGCATCACCAGGATGCGGTCGGCGATGCCGAGGATTTCCGGGATCTCCGTCGACATGAAGACGATCCCGATGCCGCGGTGGGCCATGGCGTCGATCAGCCTGTAGATCTCGGCCTTGGAGCCGACGTCGATGCCCCGCGTCGGCTCGGCCAGGATCAGCAGCTTCAGGCTGTCCTGGCGGAGCATCCAGCGGGCCATCAGCACCTTCTGCTGGTTGCCGCCGCTGAGGTAGCGGACCGGCTGCCGCAGCGAGGGCGTCTTGATCCCGAGGCGGTCGACGTACTCGGCGGCGGCTCGCGTCTCGGCGCCGCCCTTGATCCAGGAGAGGTCGGCGAAGCGGGCCAGCGCGGCCAACGTCATGTTGGCCCGGACCGCCAGCGGCAGCACCAGCCCGTCCTGTTTGCGGTTCTCGGTCAGCAGCCCCATCCCCTTGGCGATCGCGTCGCGCGGGTGGTTCGGCCGGATCGCCGCCCCGGCGAGAACCACGCTACCGCCGTCCCGCGCGGCGGCGCCGAAGAGCGCCCGCCCGAGGGTGTTGATGCCGGCGCCCATCAACCCGTAGACGCCGACGATCTCGCCGGCGTTGACGGCGAACGAGACGTCGCGCAGGCCGGATCCGGAGAGGCGGTCGACGACGAGCAGCGGACCACCGATTGCCGGCGCGCTCTTCGGGAAGAGGTCGTGCAGCTCGCGGCCGACCATCCAGGCCACGAGTTGCCGCGGCGTCGTCTCGGCGACCCCCGCCGTGACGACCCGCCGGCCGTCGCGGAAGACAGTCACCCGGTCGGCGATCCGCTCGATCTCGTCGAGCTTGTGGGAGACGTAGACGATCGCCACCCCCCGCGACTTGAGCCTCGCGATCACCCCGAACAAGGTGTCCACCTCGGCCGGGCTGAGGGCCGAGGTGGGCTCGTCCATCACGATCAGCCGTGCCTGCCGCGACAGCGCCCGCGCGATCTCGACCATCTGCTGCTCGGCGACCCGCAGCTCGCCGACCGGCAGGGCGGGGTCGATCTCCAGCCCGAGATCGGCGAGCAACTCCCGGGTGCGGTTCCGCATGGCGGCGAAGTCGACCAGCCCGCGTGGGGTCTTCGGGTAGCCGCCGAGGAAGACGTTCTCGGCCACGCTCAAGCCGTCGACGAGGTCGAGTTCCTGGTAGACGACCTTGATCCGGCGCCCCAGCGAGTCGGCGGGGCTGGCGAAATCGACCTCCTCGCCGGCGACCCGCATCGTGCCGCCGTCGCGCCGGTGGACGCCGGCGAGGATCTTGATCAGCGTGCTCTTGCCGGCCCCGTTCTCGCCGAGGAGGGCGTGGACCTCGCCCGCGACGACGTCGACGTCGACGTCGTCGAGGGCGACCACCCCGGGGAACACCTTGCGGATGCCGCGCATCTCGAGGACGGGCGCCGCCACCGTCGCCTCGCCGGGGATCGGGCTGTCGGGCATCGAGCCTGCTCCAGTCCTGGCCACCACTACTCCTGCCCCACGGCGCGACGGCGGCGGGCGTCGAGGAGGACGGCGACCAGGATGATCAGCCCGTTGACTGCCAACTGCCAGCTCGAGTCGATCCCGAGCAGGATGATCCCGTTGTTCAGCGTGCCGAGGAGGAGGACGGCGAGCAGGGTGCCGACGAGGGTTCCCTGGCCCCCGGCGAGGCTGGCGCCGCCGAGGAGGACCGCGCCGATGACCTGCAGCTCGAAGCCGAAGCCGGCGTTGTTCTGGCCGGAGTTCAGGCGGGCGATGAGGATGAAGGCGCTGACCGCGGCGAGCACGCCCGTGACGACGAAGCAAAAGGTCTTGACCCCCCAGACGCTCACCCCGGAGAGTTCGGCAGCCCGCGGGTTGCCGCCGACGGCGTAGACGTAGCGGCCGATTGTGGTCCGGGTCAGGAGGAGGGCGAAGGCGACGAAGACGACGGCGGTGATGACCACCGGCCACGGGATGCGGCCGACGCCGGGGATGTGGGCGATGAACCCGATCCCGATGGCGCGGAACGCCTCCAGGTTGTGGGCGTTCTGGACGGCCGCGTCGGTGAAGGTGTAGGCCAGCCCGCGGAGGATGGTCAGCATCGCCAGGGTGACGATGAAGGAATTGATCCGCAGGCCAAGGGTGAGGCCCGCGTTGACCAGCCCGACCACCACCCCGGCCAGGATCGCCACCGCCAGGCCGGCGAAGAGGTTGGACGTGGCGTTCAGCGTCTGCATCGCGACGACGCCGACGAACGCCTGCATCGAGCCGACCGACAGGTCGACCTCGCGGCCGACGATCAGCAGCGTCATCCCGACCGCGGTGATCATCGTCAGCGAGATCTGGCTGAGGAGGACGAAGACGTTGCGCTCGGAGGCGAAGACCGGTGACAGCCGCGAGAGCACGACGCAGAGGGCGAGGAGGACCAGGAGGAGGACGCCCTCCTGGGTGCGGAACAGCCAGGTGGCGAGGCCGGCGAGGGGACGCCGGGTCGATCGACCGGCCGGCGAGCCGACGTCGAGGGTGCGAATGCTGTCCGCTCCCATCCGTTCCCGACCTCCGCGACCTTGCGACTCCTGGGAAAAGCCGGGGCGCGGCGGTCAAAGCCGCCGCGCCCCGGAGTGCTACTCCTCGCCTTCGACGGAGATCTGGGAGATCGCCTCGAAGTTGGGCTCGTAGCCGTCGGCGCCCTGGGTGTAGTAGTCGCCGAGGTTGTCAGCCGTCACCGCCGCCGTCGGGGCGACGATGTGGGCGGGCAGTTCGACATCGTTGAAGGCCGCCACGCCGGCGTCGATCAGCAGCCGGCCCTGGTACTCGGGGAACATCGCCGCCGAGACCTTGTACGGGCCGCCGGCCATCAGGGCGTCCTTGCAGGCGACGCCCTCGCAGCCGAAGCCGACGACGAGCAACTGGGAGGTGTCGCCGCCCTGCGACTCGAAGGCCTGGAGGCCGCCGAGCGCCGAGTCGTCGTTGATGCCGAAGATGATGTTGATGTCGGGGTTCGCCGTCAGCGCGTCGTTGGAAACCTGGACCGCCGTGTCCTTCAGCCCCTGCCCGTCGACCGAGGCCACGATCCGGGCCTCGGGCAGGACCGACTGCAGACCCTCGGCGAAGCCAGTCGAACGGGCAACCGTCGTCGTCAGCGCCGGCAGGCCGACGTCGAGGGCGTTGGCCGTGCCGCCGAAGTTGTCGCGGGCGTACTCGCCCGCCCAGACGCCGACCTTGAAGCCGGCGGCGTAGTCGTCGATCGAGACCAGGGTCGTGCAGCCGTCGGTCGGCGACGACTCGCAGATGATCGGCTTGCCGACCTCCTCCGCCAGCGCGGTGATCGTCGGCCCGGAGGCCTCCTCGTTGACCGGCGTGAAGTTGATCACGTCGACCTGCGGCGCGACCTCCTGGACGGCGGCCAGCGACGCCTGGAGGTCGAGGTTGGCGTCGACCTGGTTGAACTCGATCTCGTACTCCTCGGCGCGGGCGGCCTCGCCCGCGGTCAGGTTCTGGTACCACTCGTGGACGCCGTAGTTGGTGATGTGGGTCGCCGAGCCGGGGACCTCGAACCCCTCGGGCAGAGCGCTCGGGTCCATCGCGCGGACCAGCGCCTCGCCCTCGGCGCCCGCCCCCGTCGGCGTCGCCTCCTGGGCAAGCGCCGCCGGCGACAGCAACAGGGCAGCCGCCGAAAGGGCGACGAGCTTGCCCGTCCAGCGGGTGCGCGAACCAGTCATTGGCATCACGGAGTTCCTCCTCGGTGAGTGGGTCACGGGGCGCCAACGCACCCATGCGCCGCGCTTCTCCCGCAAAGCGTCGCCTCGTTCGTCCGGCCCGCGCGTCACCTCCCCCGTTGCGGCGTCATCTACCGGCCGGCGAACGCCGGCGTCCGCTTCTCGACGAAGGCGGCGATGCCTTCGCGGGCGTCGTCGGTCGCGTAGAGGGTCGCGGTCATCCCCATCTCCTGGGTGATCGCCGCCGGGAGGCTGGCGTCGAGCCCGTCGTTGACGATCTGCTTGGCCATCTCGACCGCCAGCGGCGCCCGCTTCAGGATGCGGTCGGCCAGGGCGTGGGCGGCGGCCATCAGCTCGGGGGCCGGCACGACCCGGTTGACGATCCCGAGCTGGCGGGCCTCGTCGGCGGAGATCATGTCGGCGGTCATGAGCAGCTCCTTGGCCTTGTTGCGGCCGACCAGGCGGGGCAGACGCTGGGTGCCGCCGCCGCCGGGGAGCAGACCGAGCTTCGCCTCGGGTAGACCGAGTTTGGCGTCCTCCGCCGCGACGACGAGATCGGCCGCCAGGACCAGCTCGAAACCGCCGCCGAGGGCGAAGCCGTTGACGGCGGCGATGACCGGCTGCCGGAGCCGCTCGATCCGGTCGTAGACGAGGCGGCCGAGGCGCTGGAACGCGACGTACTCCGTCACGGTCCGGTCGACGTAACCGGTGATGTCGGCCCCGGCGACGAAGCCCCGGCCGCGCCCGGTCATGATAACGACGCCAAGATCGCGGTCACCCTCGAACTCTTCGAGCGCCGCCAGGAGGTCACGGAAGGTCTGGGCGTCGAGGGCGTTGAGCCGCTCCTCGCGCGTGAAGGTCAGGACCGCCTTCCGCCCGTCGCGCTCGACGACGAAGTTGCTCGACGGGGCTTCCATAGGTCCGCAACTTCCCCCTTGGGCTCACGGGCGGGTGCAGGTCGGGCGGCGACCGGAGGTCCGCCGAGTCTACCCGGAAACGTTTACACTGTCACCACCCTCCGGCTCACAGATCGCAACTCGACTGCTTCGGGGAGGTCTCGTCGTCGCCCGGTTCGGGAGCCCACCGGGCTGGGAGCGTCGACATGGCCACCACCATCGAGGACGTGGCCCGCGAGGCCGGGGTGTCGATCGCGACGGTCTCGAGGTACCTGAACGGTCCCGACGGCATCGTCGCCGAAGACACGGGGGACCGGGTCCGGGCCGTCGTCGAGCGCCTCGGCTACGTCCCTAACTCCGTGGCGCGGTCACTCAAGACCGGCAGGACGAGGCTCATTGGAGTCCTCCTCGCCAACATCGCGCACCCGTACTGGAGCGTGGTCCTCTCGGGCGTCGAAGAGGCGTGCCAGCGGGCCGGGTACGGCGCGATCGTCAGCAGTGCGGCGGACCGCGCCGACGTCGAGAACAGCTACCTGCGGGCGTTCCTTCGTCAGCGAGTCGACGGCATCCTGCTCAACCCAGCCACCGCCGCCCCCTCAACGGTCGAGGCGTGGGCACGGCTGACGGTGCCCGTCGTCACGATTGACCGCACCCTGCCCGGCCTCCCGTTCGGCTTGGTCGCTATGGACAACGCGCTGGGGACGCGGCTCGGGGTCGAGCACCTGCTCGGGCTCGGGCACCGACGGATCGGCTTCGTCTCGTGGAGGCCGGATGGCCTGAGCAACCGGGAGGAGCGGCTGGCGGGCTACCAGGACGCGCTCGCGGACGCGGGCGTCGAGGCGGACGGCGAGTTGATCCGGTTCGCCGCGGACGGCTGGAGCGACGGGGTCGATCAGACGCTCGCCCTGCTCGCCGAACGGGATCCCCCGAGCGCGATCGTCTCGGCCAGCTCGATGCTGAACCTCCAGGTGCTGGCGGCGGTCAAGCGCCGAGGACTCCGGGTGCCCGACGACGTCTCGGTCGTCGGGTACGACGACTCCCCCTGGGATCCGCTGCTAGATCCGCCGCTGACGACGGTCGCTACGCCCGCCAAGGGGCTCGGCTGGGCGGCCGCCGAGCGCCTGATCAGGGCGATCGAGGGCGACCACCCGGACGACGCCGGCGAGGTGCGGCTGGTGCCCGAGCTGGTGGTGCGGCACTCGACCTCCGCTCGTCGTCGAGGCGGCATTCTCCCTCCGTCGCCGTAGACCGGGAGAAGGTTCGTCAACAAATGAGGCCGGGGTCCAGTTTGGGTCCGGGCTTGCGGTTCCGCACCGCTGACGACGGAGCGGAGCAGAGGCTCACGATGACGTGCTACTCGGCTCGCTCGTCCGCGGAGCAGGGAATCCATGCCCTCGATGCCGGCCTCGACTCGCACTTGCTGATCATTCGCAGGGGATCGGCAGCCAGCAATCCGGACGCGCGATTGCCCGCTTAGGGAGCGGGGGCGGACCTTGTCGTCCGCCCCCGCTCGACCTCATCACGCATTCCGTACGTGGTTAGCGAACCAGGCGACCGTGTCGCCCCAGGCCGCCAGCGCCTGCTCCTCGTTCCAGCGGGCGCCGGTGTCGTTGTGGAAGGCGTGCTGGGTGCCCGGGTAGACGGCGATCTCGAAGGTGACCCCCGCCTCGGTCAGCGCCGCCTCCAGCTCCTCCCGCCCCTCGTTGGCGAAGTCGTTCGGGTCCTCGGCGTAGACGCCGTAGACCGCGGCGGTGATGTCCGGCACGGCCTCCAGGGGCGGCGGCGGCCCGTAGAAGGGGGCCGCCGCCTTCAGCTCCGGCATCTGGGTGGCGCAGCGCCAGGTGATGCCGCCGCCGAAGCAGAAGCCGTTCATCCCCAGCTTCGTGGCGTCGACGTTCGGCTGCTCGCCCAGCCAAGCGGCCAGCGCCTTGAAGTCGTCGACGTGGCGCTGGGGCTCGGCGCCGCCGCCGGTCAGGAGGGCGGGGATCTCGGCCGGGTCGGCGATGGAGGCGGTGCCGCCCTCGCGGGAGAG
>CADCWF010000084.1 GCA_902806345.1 uncultured Thermomicrobiales bacterium | reverse complement strand
CCGCCCCCTCCGCCCGCCCCGCCACCCACGCCTTCCACTCCAGCAACCGGCCCGCCTCGAGGGTGGCCGGGAGGCGGTCCCGCCGCCGCGCCCACGCCGGCAGGGCGTACCCCGCGATCGGCTCGCTCCGCAGCCAGGACCGGTACACGGCCAGCACCAGCCGCTCCCGTTCCGTGAGGCCCTCCACGCCCGTCCCCTAGCCCCCCCCAAAACCGCCGCCACGGCCGCGCGTCCCGACCGCCCGCCCCCACCGGTTCCGTCGCCCCCGGGGCCACTGGTAACGCGGCGGGGCCGCCCCGGCGCGCTCGGCCTCGGGCCGGCCGTTCTCCCGCTCGGGGCCACCGATCCGCTCGACCAGGGGGGGTGACGAGCTCGTCTCGGACGGCGGCGAGTTGGGCACGGGCCGCGTCGGAGACGGGGACCGGGGGCGGCATCGGTGCGGTCGCGTCGCGTGGTCGCGGCATCGTCGCCGAAGCGGGGGGCGCCGGCAAGCGGCGGACGCGCCACCGCCCGGAGTGCGGTCCGGGCGGTGGCGTCACGGGGGAGAAAACGGAGGGGGGAGGGAGCGCCCCCCGCCGACCGGCCTGCAGGGGGCGTGCCAAGGGGTCACGGGACCACCGAGGGGGACCCGGGGTCGCCCGCTGTCGGCCTACCCAGACGCAGTCCGCGATCGGGTGGGGCGGACGCCCTGGCCGGCCTAGGCCTCGTGGCTGGAGACCGGCTCGGGCGGCGTCCTCCCCGGCGGCGGGTTGCCTGGGTCGACCCCGTTCGCCTCCGCTAGGCGCCGTGTGGACCACTCGTCGGAGGCGTCCTGCGAGGCACCGAACCGCCCGAGCGCCCGGCCGGCGTCGGCGCCCTCGATGCAGGCCACGAGCCGGTCGCCCCCGGCGCCGAGGCGAGGACCCGGCGCGCCTCGGTGATGCCGGTGGTGCGCCCCGAGCGGACGGAGGCCGCCGTGCGCTCAGTCTCTAACTCGCACCGGAAGGCGCGGGCCCCCCCGATCTCTCCCGCCCACCGGCTCTGACGCGGTGACCGCCGTGCTCCCGACGGCCCTGGGCGGATCGTGGTTTGGCATACCCTACCTGCCCCTTTTTCAACACGCTGGAGCGTTTCCGATTGCCCCGCTCCTCGGGGAGCGGGTCGGGCCCCAGCAACCGTCCGCGTCGCGGCTCGCCCTCGCCCCCGGAGGCGACTGCGGTCTTAGGGTTTCTTAGGTTTTCCGGAGTCCGCCCCACCGCAGGACCTCCCGGGGATGCGGCGCACCGGCCGGCGGAGCGGGCGCTCCCGCGATCTCGCGTGGCATCACCGGCTCGCGCCGGGCCTCGGGACGTTGCCCCGCGAGTCGGTCGGTCAGCGGCCCTCCGTTCCCGACGACGGGCCAACCGTCGTGGAGGTGGAGCGAGACACCCCGGTCGTCGAGCACCGTAAGGTCGGCCGGCGAGCCCGCCTCGCTGGAGGCGTTGGACCCGAGCCACGCGTCGGCCCGGATTACCTCGTTCACCAGGCCCTCGACCAGGATGGGTGGAACGGGGCCGCCAGCGGGAGCGCCGACTGGGGTGACACCCCGGTTGGCCTCGTCGCTCCCGGGGACGGGGGTGGGGACGCGGCGGCCGCCGCGCGTTAGGCCCCGACCCGCCGCAGCACCTCGATCGCCGCGACGGCGGCGGGGCCCTCCCCGTCGCGGGAGACGAACTCGATCTCCATCGTCCCGTCGTCCACCTCGACGTCGAACTCCTCCACCAGCGCCCGCATCGGCCCGACCTCGGCGTAGATGTCGAGCCCGCGCAGGGCCGGCTCCCCCTCGACCTCCACGTCGAAGACGCGCGCCCCGCGCCGCCCCGCCTCCCCGCCCGGGGCCCCGTACCGCGTCTCGGCGAAGTGGAGGGCGACCCGGTAGACGCCGTCCGCCGGCACCGGGACCGCGTAGACGAAGGAGCCCGTGGGGTCCCGCCGCGCCCCTTGCCGCTGGGTCAGGTAGCGCCGGTCGTCGTCCGTGCCCCGGATCTCGCCGGCGTCCCGCGCGGTGGCCTCGCCGCCCCGGTGGTACCGATCGCCCGACCAGGGGACCGTACCGGCCTCGCCGCCCCGTCCCGCTGCGGCATCCCGCCCGGCGCGGGCCCCCTCGCTGGCCCCCCGCCGCGCCCCTAGCCCGTCACCGGTCTCGGCGTCGCCCGGGTCGGCCTCGTCGTCGTCCGCGGAGCCCGGGTCCGGCAGGACCGTCCCCGCCTCGATCGGGACCGGCCCGTCCCCCGGTTCCGCGTCCCCCGCCCGGTCGGCCCCGCTCCCCCCGCCTTCGGCGCGGCGCCCGGACCGCCCCTCGGAGGCCACCCCCTCGGTCTCCCGCCCGACTTCGCCGGCGTCGATCCGCGCGACCACCGCGAGACCCCGCTCTGCCTCGCCGGGGCGGGGCGACCGCGAGGGGGCTTCGCGGTCGCCCCGGTCCCCGGTGTCCCCCGCCCGGCTGCTACCGGTCCGTTCGTCCGGGCGGTCGGCGCCGCCACCGTCCGGCGCGCCCTCGTCGCCGTCGGCCGCCTCGGCGTCCCCCGGGACCGGGGCGGCGGGGGCAACCTCGTCGGCGTCGGTGGGTGGCGCCCCGGCGGGAGCCGCTCCGGCCGTCCCGTCGTCGGCCTCGCCCCCTCCGGTGTCCCGGGTGGCCTCCGGCCCGGTGGCCGCGGCCGCCTCCTCGGCGGCCGGGCCCGCCTCGAGCGAGGGCGCGACGACCGCCCGCTGGGCCTCGACCACCTCGTCCTCGCCCGGCGTCAGGAACGGGGCCGAGCCCTCGTCGCAGCCGTTGCCGAGGCCGTCCCCGTCGCCGTCCTTCTGGCTCGGGTTGGCCAGCTGCCAGCAGTTGTCCGAGGCGTCCGGGACCCCGTCGCCGTCGGCGTCGGGGCCCGGAGTCGGCTCCTCCGGGGCCGGTTGCTCCGGCCCCGGGTCGGGCGGCGCCGCGCACGCGTCGCCGGCGCCGTCCCCGTCGCCGTCGGCTTGGTCGAGGTTGTAGGCGCCCGGGCAGTTGTCGACCACGTCGGGGATCCGGTCGCCGTCCGCGTCCTGCTCCGCCGCCCGGTCGGGGGGGATCGCCCCGCTCGCAACCGCGTCCGGCAACGCCCCCGCCGACGGCGTCGGCACCACACCGGCCCGTTCCTCGGTGGCCTGTTCGGCGACCGGCTCGGCGTCCTCGACGACCGCCCCGTCCCCTGGTCCCTCGGGCTCGCCAGCGTCCCGGGTCGGCGGCGCCTCGCCGCGGTCGGCGACGGGCGGGTCCGGGGCGGGGGCGTCGGCGGTCGCCGCGCCGTTCGGCCTCCCCCCGTCCCGTGGCCCCGCAAACGCCATCGAGCCGGCGCCCGAGGCGAGCACCAGGGCCACGACGAGGGCGCGCAAGAGGGGCCCGTGGAAGCGTGGCACCACGTCGATCCTTTCCCAACCCAGGCGCGGGGAGCCCGGGTCCACGCGGGCGCGGGACACGGCCCACTCGGGACACCGGGCAGTATGCCGGCGGGGCGGGGCCGGGTCGAGGCCCGGCAGCCCGCGGAGACGGGTCGCCGTATCCAACGCCCGCGGGGGGCGAGTCGGTTCCGGTCCCCGCTCCCGGGCCGGCGGCGGGCGGTGGCGCCAGCGGGGCCGGCGCGTCGCGCAAACGGGCGTTTGCGAAGGTCAGTCGGGGTGTCGGAACCGGCCGTTTTGGGGAGGTGCGGGTGGGCTTGGTAGGCCGCGCTCGGCTGGTGTCATGGCCTGGTCGGATCTCGCGGTTGAGACGCGCGTTCGCGCGGCAAAGGATGGGGGACGAGCGGGGGATTTTTGGCGCGTTCTGGGGCACCGGAGCACTCCGGCGCGGGCTATTGCCGGCTCCCCTTCTCCGCCGAGCTCGTCCGCACGCCGCCCCCGACCCTCCCCCCTGCCGGACTTACGGCGACGCGACCGGCCGCAGGCCGACGAGTTGCTCTAACGTGGCGAGGAAATAGGGGGCCTTATTCTTCCGCCGGATCCCCGATCCGTTGCCGACCGCCTGCTTCGTGATTCGGCCCGTTGCCTCCTGCGTCCGACCGCGGGCCTGGTAGAGGTGATCGCCCCACCGTTCGGGCGGGACGCCGGCGGCCTTGAAGATGTTCAGGACCCGGGTGATCGTCGAGGAGAGCGGCGCCTCGTCCCCCAGCTCGGCCGCGAAGTCCTCGAGGAAGGCGGCCAGGTGCTCGCGCTCCTCGACGGTGCCAGGCGGTTGCCTCGTCTGCTGGGGCGCCGCCCGGACCTGGGCCCGGCCTCGTTGTTCGACCACCTCGCCCAGCGAGGCCTCGTCGGTCACGCCGATACCCGGTTCCCCCTCATCCGGTTCCGCCGCCGCGTCGACGCCGGCCGGCCGCGCCGTCGGCCGCCTCGTCGGTTGCTCAAATCGGGCGTCTGACCCTTCGAAATTCGAAAGCTCAACGTTTCTTTCTAGAGTTTCTTTCTCTGTACGGGGTGCAAAGTTTGCACCCCTACCCTGCAAACTTTGCAGGGGGGGGTGCAAACTTTGCACCCCTGGTTGCAAAGTTTGCAGGGGGTCTCCGGCGGCCGCATCGTCCCGCATCCGGAGGCTATAAAACTTCTTGACCCGACCGCGGTCGGCGTCGTCGACCTCCTCCTCGATCAGGCCGTTCTCGACCGCCTTTCGCAGCCCGTCGTAGACCGCCCGCTCCGAGAGCCCGGTCCCCTTGTCCAGCCGGCCGCCGTCCTGGCGGCGGCGGCCGTTGACGAACTCCTCGATCGTGATGTGCTTCTTGAGGCCATACTCCTGGTAGCCCCAGGTGTGGCGCAGGATGTACTCGACCACCTTCAGTTCGGCGATGCTGTCGATCTCGGCGGTGATGTCCGTCCACGAATTGGGCATGCGGAAGAAGTTCGACGCGGGACGGTCGAACCCGGGGAATTCGGCTCGTGGACCCTTACGTCGTGCCATGATGATTGCTCGATAGCTAACATGCTAGCAAGATATCAAGCCTGCAGTGCCTCGAGCACCCTGGCCAGGGTGCTCTGCTCGCCGTTCGCCTGGTAATCGGCGAGCAGGGCGTTGATGGCGATCCGGTTGATCTCGTTCTCGGTCGTCTTCACGCCCCGGCGCCTGTACGCGTAGACCACCTCCGCCAATCGGCCCTTCTCCTGGGGGGTCAGCCGGACGAACGACACCTCCCGCCCGGGTGCCTTGACCACGCGCCGGATCGCCTCGATCTCCTGGGGCTCGCGGTTGCCGAGCAAGCGATCTGGCGTGCCAGCATCATTGCCTGGGGATTTGCTGGTCGACGAGGAACGGTTCTCCGCCGGCGATGGTCGTTGCCGTGGGGCGCGGCCCGCGGGCGGCACCGGACCGGCCACGGCCTCTTGGGGGCGCGGCTCCTGGTCCGGCTCGGAGGCCGGCCGCTCCGGGGCGCCGGCCTCGGTCCGCTCCCCCGGCGGAGCGGCTTCCGACGCCGGGTAGTCGCCGAAGAAGAGCTCTGCCCCCTTGCCTTTGAGGGAGACGCGCTTAGCCACGATCCACCTCCTGGGCCAGCCGCGCGTAGGCGCGGGCGACGTCGTGGTTGGGGTCGTAGTCGAAGATGGAGAGGCCGGCCGCCGGCGCTTCCTTGACGCGGACGCTGAGCTTGATCGGCTCCTCGAACACCTGGCCGGGAAAGGCCGTCCGCAACTCGCCCAGGATCTCCTTGGCGTGGGTGGTCCTGCCGTCGAACATGGTCGGCAGGATGCCGGCGATCCGCAGGTCGCGGTTGAGCCGCGACCGCACCTTGTCGAGGGTCTGCATCAGGAGCGTCAGGCCGCGGGTCGCGAGGTACTCGCACTCGAGCGGGATCAGGACCTGGTCGGCGGCGGCGAGCGCGTTGATGGTGAGGAGCCCGAGGCTGGGCGGGCAGTCGATAACGATGTGGTCGTAGCGGGGCCGCAGCTTGGCCAGCAGGTCGCGCAGCACCAGCTCCCGCAAGGTGACGTTGACGAGCTCGACCTCGGCCGCGGCCAGGTCGATCGTCGCCGGCAGGATGTCTACCCCCGAAAGCGTCTCGCGGATGATCGGCAACGGGTCGACGGCCTCGTCGAGGAGCGCCTGGTAGACGCTTGCCTTGAGGTGGGCGACCGGAATCCCGGCGCTGACGCTGAGCGACGCCTGGGGATCGAGGTCGACCATGAGCACCCGCCGGCCCAGCTTGTGGAGGCCGACGGCGGTGTTGAAGGTCGAGGTGGTCTTGCCGACGCCGCCCTTCTGGTTGACCACGGCCGTGACGACGCAACTCGGGACCGCGGTACCGGCGGCGGTGGGGCTCGTCCGGCGCAGCAGGCTGGCCACGGCGCTCTCAGGGATGCGGTAGTCGCGGCCGATCCGGGACCCACTGAGCTTGCCCTGCCGGAGGTACCGCCGAACCGTCTTGGCATCGACGGCGAGTCGGTTGGCAACTTCTTGGGTCGAGAGCATCCGGTCCATAACCACTGTCCTGGTTTGTCCACTCTCGTGCCCGAGGTCGGGTCAATAGGGGACTCTGTGCCCACACTAGCAAGCGGGGGAGGACATTGTCAACGGGCAAAGTTCGGTCGCCCAGGGCGTACGTTCTTTTCCCTCGTCTAGAAATGGTCAAGCAGTCACAGAACCGGAGGGACGGGGGGGTCGGGGTGCCCGGACGAATAGGGAAGCGGGGGCAGGGAGAGAGATGGTTCGGCGACGAGTTCGTGGCAAGAAGATTGGATATCTAGCTAGCTTGCTAGCTATCAAAAGAGTTCGTCTGCGGCGGCGGGGCGGCGGGGGCGGTCTCTCGCCCCCGCAATCGGCGGTAGCTGATCGTGGCAGTCCTGGGCACCAGACTCGGGGCCGTCGCTTTTCCGGCGGAAGGGGCAGGACCAGCAGTCCCCGGCCCGGGGTCGCGGGCACCGGGGTTTACGGCTGTCCTCGCGTGCCCCGGCCGCTCACCCCCGGGGGCGGGGCCGGACCGACCCCCGAGGGTGAGCCCGTGGTCCGCACGCCCCCCGTTTCCCGCTCCAGCACCACCCCGCAGATCTCACGGTGGTTGGGCTCGTCGTCGCCCGCCGACCCGAGGTCCACCACCGGCTCGCCCTCGGAAGGGGGCCACCGCCCGTACATCACCAATCCGTCCACCACCGGCAGCTTGCGGGAGACCGCCGTCCTCAGCCGCCGCGCCTTCATGCGGGCCACGAGTCCTCGCCGAACGCGGACCGCCTCCCCGCGGAAGGCGGCGACGACCAGCCCGGCCCGCTCCCGGGTGAGGGGGGCGCCGACCAACCGGTACCAGGCCGGGCAGTGATCACCCGGCCTCCCCGCCCCGTCGCTCCCGCTCCACGGCCTCCTCCACCACCAGCGCCAGGACCACCCGCAGTGGCCCCCCAGGAAGGCCGAGGACGCGCGGCGCGCCCGCGGGCGCGCCGGTGCGAGGGGCGGTGCTACCCGAAGCGCACGTGCTGCTGCGACCCCGAGCGCGAGACCTGCTGCGCCGGTGGCGAGGAGCGCTGCAACCCCGACCCCGGCACCGGCAGCTGCTGCGCTGGTCCCCATCGCTGCGGCAAGCCGTACGGCGGCGACGGCGACGACCGCGTCTGCTGCCCGCCGAAGCGCCAGTTCCTGACATCGACCGGCCTGGTCCGGTGCTGCCCGGCGGGGACGCGGGCGCTGGCGGGGGTCACCTCCGACGACGGCCCCTGCTGCTCCGACGGGCAGCACTGCGTCGGCGACCGGTGCAGCGTGTTCCGATTGCTCCGCCTGCACCGATCAGGGCCTCGTCTGCTGCCCGCCGGGCAGCAACCGGTACACCGGCTGCCGCTACTGTTGCCCGGCCGGGAGTACCGGCGCCTACGAGTCCATCGCCCGGTGCTCCTCCGTGTAGGAACACCCGGCCCGCCTGGAGCCGCCGCGGGTGGCGGGGCGACGCGGCCCACACGAAGTATCCACTAGCGGACGCGCGTCTCGGAAACGGGCGTTTCTGCGACGCGTGGGGAGGGTAAATGGATGCCCCGGCCGGCGCGGCCCGCTCCTCACCGGGGACCCGCCGCAGGACCCGGCGTGCGGGGCGCGGAGCCGGGGGCGTCGCCACGGCCGTGCTGGCGGCGGGTGCTCGGCGGGTAAGCGGCGGGCGGAGGGAACCCACCGTGCCGGCGGCCGAGGGCTACGGCCTCTCCTACGCGTCGGGGCCCCCGGGCGCCGGGGCGTCGGGAGCCGCGGCGGCCCCGAGG
>CADCWF010000083.1 GCA_902806345.1 uncultured Thermomicrobiales bacterium | reverse complement strand
TCTCGGAAAGGCGGGCGACGGCCTCGAGGTCGCCGTCGTCGAGGGGGCCGTCCTCGCTGACGTAGACGACCTGGATCGGCGAGATCCGCCCCTCGTTGAACTCGCGCTCGAGGATCTCCCGCCCGGCCGCCGCCGACTGCTGCTCGATGCCGCCGGTGGCGGTGTCGAGCGACAGGCGGAGCCGGGTGACCGGGGAGGCCAGCGCCAGGAGGACGACGAGGGCCGCCGCCGTCCACAGCCACGGCCGGGCCATGATCGTCCGCGCCCAGCGGGCCCAGAAGCCGTGGTCGGACGCCGCCGTCGCCAGGCCTCGCCGCCCGGGCAGCCGGAACCGTTCGATCCCGGGGCCGATCCAGGCGAGGACCGGCGGCACCAGCGTCACCGCCGCCATCGCCCCGGCCGCCAGTTCGCGGAAGATCCGGGCGTCGACCACCAGGAGGCCGGCCAGCGAGAGGAGTACGGTGGCGCCCGAGACGAAGACCGTCCGGCCGGCGGTCGCCACCGCCGCCGCCACCGCCGCCGCCGGGTCGGTCGTCCGCGCCAGCTCCTCCCGGAAGCGGGTGACGACGAAGAGGGCGTAGTCGATGCCGACGCCGACCCCGATCATCGTCGCGATGTTCGGCACGAACAGGTTGAACTCGGCGAACGAGGAGGCCGCTCCCAGGAGGCCGAAGGTGACGACCACCCCGGCCAGCGCCAGCAGCAAAGGCAGCCCGGCGGCGACGACCGAGCCGGAGGCGACGAGCAGGATCGCCAGCGCCAGCGGCAGCCCGAGCTTCTCGGCCCGGGCCAGGTCCTGCCCCTGCTGCTCGACCAGGTCGGCGATCAGGGGCGAGCGGCCGGTGACGTAGACGCGGACCCGCGGCGTCGTCCGCGAGACGGCCGCCTCGGTGATCCGGGAGGCGACCGCCTGCCGTTCGGCGTTGGAGCCGCCGACGGCGGCGAGCGCCGTGGCGACGCGGCCGTCGGCGGAGACCAGCCCCTCGACGCGGGGGTCGAACGGGCCGACGACGCCGACCACCCCCGGCACTGCCTCGACCGCGTCGAGCGCGGCGGCGACGACCTCCTGGTAGGCGGGCTCCTGGGCGACCAGGGTCTCCGATTCGAAGACGACCAGGACCTGCTCGGTCGAGGGCTGGTCGAACCGGGTGTCGAGGACCTCCTGGGCCCGCTGGGAGTCGGAGCCGGCGACGCCGAGCGGGGGGCCGGTCAGGTTCGCCTGGAACCGGGGCAGGAAGACCGCGCCGACGGCGATGGCAACCAGCCAGGCCGCGACGGCCAGGCGGTGGCGGCGCGCCAGGAGCGCGCCGAGGGCGTGGAAGCGGGGGGACCCGGCGACCCGTCCTCGCGGGCGTCCCCCCGGCGGCTCGTCCACGTCGACTCACCTTCTGGCGGCGCACGCCGGCCGCCGGCCGTCGTCGCCCGCCGCGGCCGCCGACCGGCGGCCCCGATCCCGCGTCCCGCCGCGCTGACGCCTCGATGTCCCGTGGCATGATCGGCCGGCGACACGCCTTTGACAACGGTTCGTCGAACCACGCGGTTGCGGATGTCTTTGGGTCACGCTCCGTTGTGCGCCAGAGCACGGCTCGTGGGCGGGGAGGCCCGCCGCCTCCGGGGCCGGTGCGGAGGCGACGCATCCAGTCCCCGGGTTGCGGCGTCGAGGCGTCGGGGCAGCGTTGGCGGGTCGGCCGGCAGCCGCAGGGCACCCGATGATCCAGGTCGCGACGCGCGCGGCTGCATGGATCGCCAGGGCTAGTGGTCCGAGCCCGGTTTGCCCTCGGTGACCGGCGCGGCGCCGCCCTCGTCGACCTCGACGACGTGGCCGACGACCCGGACATCCTCGTGGCGGACGGTGCCGGTTGCCTGGGCGGTCCGCTGGACAGCCTCCTTGGTGATCTCGACCTCCTCGGCGACCCGGACCCGCGTCTGCGTCTGGACATCCTCGCCGTAGACGGGGAACTCGATCAGCTCCTCCTCCAGCACCGTCTCCGCCGGGCCGGCCGGCTGGCCGACTTCGTGCCGGGCGACCCGCGCGTGCGTTTCGCCTGCCATTGGGGCGACCGGGTCGCCCACGCTGGCGGCGGCATCGCCCCCGATCGGCGCCGCGGCGACGGCGTCGACCAGGACGTCGTTGACCGAGTCGTCGCGGACGTGCCCTCCGCCGGAGGCCGCGTCGAAGTCGTCCGGCCGGGCGTCCCAGCCCTGGTTGAGGGCGGCGTCCTTGGTGACGTTCAGGGTCAGCCTGTTGTCGTGGACGCCGGCGAAGGCCGAGGCCGGGATGTAGTAGTCGGTCTGGAAGAAGAACCCCTTCTCGACCACCACGTAGTCCCGCCGGACCTCGACGATCGAGCCGACTTTCTGGCCATCCGAGCCATAGACCTCGGTCCCCTGGCTGATGCTCGGGTTCGCGTTGGCGTCGTCCACGGTCTGGCCTCCTTGCCGGTGCCGGTGCTGGGGCGGATGATCCGCCGGAGAAGCGGCAGGCTACACCGCCGACGTTGCATCCGGTATGCCACCCCGCCGCGGCACGGCCCCTCACTCCGACTCGGCGCCACCGGGCGCCTGGACGGTGACCACCATGGTGTCGACCACCTCCTCCGCTTCCGGCCGCAGGAGTTGCCCCTCGTAGGTGTTCGCGTTCGGCGTCGTGAAGGCGACGTCGGTCGCGGTGTTGGCCGGTAGCTCCGTCGCCGTGACGAGGGTCTCGACGATGCGGAACCGGTACGGCTCCGGGTCCAGGTTGACGACCCTCAGCACGGTCGGCTCGTCCTCGAGGAGGACGAGCTCGTCGACGGAAAACGCCCCTCCATCGACCGCCACCCGCGCCTCTTCGTTGGCGTCCGGCAGGTCGTCCATGGCCTGCGGCGCGGCGTCCGGCACCGTGACCCGCTCCGTCGCCACCTCCAGCTCGCCGCAGCCGGCGAGCAGCAGCAGGACGGCGAGCGGGAGCAGAGACCGCCGGCCCCCGGGCATCGGCTGGGGCGCCGGGCAAGGCGTCGCCCAGGACGTTCGCCACGGCCGCACCGTTAGTCCGATCGCGATCTCGTGGTCACCCATCGTCGTCCTCCTTGCCGCCCATCCCTGCGACCAGCGGGCGCCTCTGGCCGGGGGCCGGCCGGCGACGGGAGACGCCGGCCGGCGGCACGGCTCCTCGGGGCGTGTCGTCTCGGCGCCAGGGGAGGCGATCGGACTAGGCGCCGTTCGGCGGCGGGATCAGGAAGACGGTGACCGTCGTCGAGGTGCTTTCGCGGGCGCCGCCCGTGGGCGACTCGATCAAGGCGACGCCGCCGTAGCCGGAGCCGTTCGCCTCGCGCAGGCCGGAGACGAGCCGCGCCTCATCGAGGGTGGTTCGGGTCTGACCGGCGTCCTGGAAGAGGGCGCCGCCGATGTTGCCGCAGGCGATCAACGCGGCCGACTCCGGGTCGGAGACGCCGACCGCGTACTGGTGGTCGCGGACGAACAGCTCGGTGAGGTTGAGGTCCAGCGAAGTCGCGCCGATCGCGACCGGGGCCACATCGTCCTGCGCCGCGAGCTGCCCCGCCATCGGCGTCGCATCGTCGAGGCCGCCGGAGAGCGAGTCGGGCATCAGCGGGCCGTAGGCCACGTCGGCGAGGTCGTAGGTCGGCTCGGCGGCGAGGTCGCCGCAGGTCCCTTCGTAGATGGCGGCCGGGAACGACCCCGCCGCCGGACCGCCCCCGGCGGCCGGCGTCGATTCCTGGGCGGCGGCCGGACCGATCCCGAGGGCGGCGACGAGGGCGAACCCTCCGGCGGCCAGGAGAACAGGGTGCTGGGTGCGTCGCATCGCTCGAGCCTCCTCTTGATACGGAATCCGATTGAACCGTTCTGGCATCTGGCGAGAGGCCCGACCCGGGTCCCCGAGAAGGACCTTCCGCTCGCCCCTCCTCGGGGGCCGACTCGGGGACCTACTCGGGGGTCCCGGAGCGCGGGAGAGGGGCCCCGGGCAGGAGCACGACGGGGGCGGAAACCCCGCGCCATCAACCGCACTTTGTCTATTGGGCGTCTCCCCCCGGGACGCGCTGCCCGGGCGAGGGAGTGAGTCGTGGCGACCAGGGCAGGGCATCCGACTCACTGGACCGGCGGGGTCAGGTACGTCTGCCCGCCCGCCACACCCGGGACGGTCACCCCGCCGCCGCTCGGACGAGAACCGGCGGCGGGGTGTGCTGTCAGGCGTCCGCCTCCGGCGACGCCTCCCCCGGCACGGCCGTCGCCCAGGCGGTCGCGATCGCCTCCGCGACCGGCGCCTCCGGACCCGGCGTCCCGGCCTCGGGCGTCGCCCCGGCCTCGGCCGGGAAGATCTCGGCGCAGGCGACCGGCTCGTCGCCGGCGCCGTCCGGATCGGTCGGCCGGTCGTCGCGGTTGGCCAGGATCACCAGCGCGCTGCCGTCGGCGTCGTCCAACTCCTCCAGCGTGAACCCGTCGGTCGGGATCACGACGGAGACCGCCCCGTCGTCGCCGACGTCGATCGGGAGCAGGTCGCGGCCGGCAGCGGAGTCGTCCCCGGCCGGCGGGCACTCCCCGCGCTCGAGGATGCGGACCCCGTGCTCGCCGGGGGCGATCCCGCTCGCCTCCAGGTCGATCGCGACCTGCACCCCTTCGGTGATGACCTCGCTCAGCCGGACCGTGCCGACCTCGCCGCCGTCCGGGTCGCGCAGGGGGGCCTCGACCGCCGGGCCGGCGGCCGGGGTCGCCTCCTGGCTGGCCCCCGGTGCCGGCTGGCCGATCGCTACCGCGGTCGCCAGCGCCGCCCCGACGATGATGTACGCCGCCGTTGTCCGTCGCATCGCGTCGCCTCCTCGGTCAGTTGGGCGGGGGTCAGAGCACGTACCCCGGATACCCGGGGTAGACGTAGCCCGGACCCCAGTAGGGTGCGTAGCCGTAGTAGCCGGACAGGCCGCCGTAGTACTCCCGGTCGTAGGCGAGGTCGGGGTCATAGGCGGGGGAGCCGACGATCCGCTCGCGGGTCTGGTCGACCGCGACGCGGTCGGCGTCGACCCGGACGACCGCGTCGACCGGGATCAGGAACGTCCGCTCGCCGATCCCGAGGAAGCCGCCCGCGGCGACCTGGAGGAAGCGGACCTTGTTGTCGCGGTCGTCGATCAGCAGGGCGTCGACGTGGCCGATCTCCTCGCCGCCGCGGTCGACGACCGTCCGGCCGCGGATGTCTTCAAGGGGGTCGGCGACGGTCAGGTCGGTGTCGCCGAGCTTGACCAGCCGCCCGGCGTCGTTGGTGGTTGCCATGGCGTGCCTCCGCAGATTGCTCCGGGTCCGGCGCGGCCACCGGGGCTAGGGCATCGGCGACGCGACCGCGCCGAGCGGTCCCGCCGGACCCTGCTCCTGGAAGAGGTAGACGGTGAGCAGGAGCTCGGTCTCGCCGATCTCGGCCGCGCGGTCCGCGTCCTCGACCACGGCGACGCCGTAGTAGCGCTCGTCGCTCAACGGGCGCAGCCCGATCGCGAGCCGGCCGTCATCGACCACGCCACCGAGCTGGCCACAGGCGACGTACCCTTGATCCTCCTCGGCGGAGCCGACGACCACGGCGTGCGGGTCGGCGAACAGGTCGTCGAAGGTGATCTCGAGCGGTTCTTCGAGGGTCATCACCGGCGGCGAGAGTTGGAGACCGCGGACTTCGTCGGCCTCCGGCAACGAGGGATCCTCGTCGACGGATGGTCCGAGCGCGCCGAGCTCGAAGACTGACGCGGCGAGGTCGCCGCCCTCGCCGCACTGACCCTGGGCGATCGCGACCGGCAGCGCCAACGCGGCCCCGCCGCCGGACTCCTGCGCCTCGGCTGCGTCCTGGGCGGCGCCGCTTCCGGCGAGCGCCAGGAACAGCGCCGCCGGGATGCCGATCGTCCGCAGCAGCCTGGTCCAATCCATCACGTCGTCCTCCAGAGCTTGCCCGTCCCACCGGCGGCGCCGGCCCGGAGGGGGCCGGCGCCGCCGGTGGGACGGGCGGGGTCGAGGCGTCCCGCCCGTCCCGCCGCCCGGCCGCCCTCGCAACCGGGAGCGGCCGGGCAGACCGTGCCTACGGGGTTGGCGTCCCGCTCGCCCCGCTCTCGGTCTGGGCGACCCGGCTCGGGAAGACGTAGACATCGGCCGCTCCGCCGTCGCCGCCGATGCCGAGGAAGCCGTCGTCGGTCTGCTCGAACTCGGCGATGCCGGTCAGGCCGCCCTGGCCGACGGGCTTGACGACGGTGACCAGCCGCCCTTCGTCGTTGACCGCGCCCTCGATCTCGGCACAGGCCAGGTAGTCGGTGTCGGCGATGTCGCCGCGGTGGACGACAAGGGCGTGGGGCACGTCGCGGAGGTCGGCCAGCTCGGCGCCCTCGTCGTCCGCGACGAGGCCTTCGAGGTCGGCCAGCTCGTTCTCCGCGGCCCACAGGATCGGCCGCTCCAGGACCTCGACCTCGGTCAGCACGCCGTCGGCGTCGTAGTCGAGCCCGTAGTCGAAGATGCCGTCGTCGTCGACGTCGTCGAACAGATAGCCCGTGTCTTCGCTCAGATCGACGGAGTCCGCGTCGGGGTAGAACTCGTCGGTGGTGTAGGCGTCGTCGAACAGCCCCGCGTCGTAGGCGCCGAAGTCCGCTTCGTCGACGATCAGCGGGCGGGGCCGGAGCAGGCCGAGGTCGTAGGCGGGCTCGACGACGAGGGTGTTGCACGTGCCCTGGTGGATGGCCAGCGAGTAGTTCCGCAGGGTCAGGACCTCCGCCTCGGTGGTCGCGTCCTGGGCCCGCGCCGGGGCGGCCCCGGCGAGTGTCAGCGCCAGGGTGCCGGCGGTCGCCGCGGTCGCCAGCGTGCCGCGAATCAGGAGCCGAGCGTTGCCGTTCATCATGGACTCCTTGTCCTTCTGCTTGCGCCCGACGGCCGTCGGTGGACGGCGGCTGTCGGCTTCCGCGGATGGTGCGGCAAGAGCGTCTTGCCGTCGTATCGAACAGCGCAGGGGCCATGCCAAACTTTCGAGTATTCGGTGAACACGTCGGTAAACATTCGTGAACAAAAGTGAACGAGACGACCTGCCTCGCCTCCCGCCGTCCGTTCGGCCCGTTGCGGGTGACTGCGGTGACGGGCACCGGGGTGGGTTTGAGCACCGACTGGCTCCGTCCTGGCGGCCGTTCTCGGCTCAGGCACCGTCGTCCGCGGCCCCGACCCGTCGACGGATCGCCGGCGCGACGATCCGGACGACGAGGATCCGCGCCACGCCCGCGAGGGGGATGGCGATCAGCGCGCCGAGGATGCCGGCCAGCGCCTCGCCGGCGACGAGGGCGAAGACGGCCAGCAGCGGCGGGATCCCGGTCTGGCGGCGGACGAAGAACGGGAGGAGGAGGTTGCTCTCGATCTGCTGGAAGACGACGTAGAAGACGAGGACGGCGACGGCCTGGGTCGGGGATTCGAGCAGGGCGACGGCGACGGCCGGAACGGTGGCGAGGACGATGCCGACGACCGGGATCAATTCCGCGAAGGCGGCGATCAGCGCCAGCAGCAGCGGGAACTCGACCCCGATCAGCCGCAGACCGGCGTAGACGCCCAACCCGACGACGAGCAGCGACAACCCCTTGCCGCGGACGTAGCCGCCGACGGTCTGGCCGATCTCGCCGAGCAAGCGGCCGGCGTGGGCGCGCCGACGGGGCGGCAGGAGGGAAAGGGCGAAGCGGTGCAGCGCCGGCTCGGCGATAAGCCAGTAGGCGGACAGCAGGAGGACGAGGGCAACCTCGACGACGACGGAGGCCACCGTCAGCGGGAGCGCGATCAAGGAGAGGCCGAAGCGATCGACCCTGGTCTGGATGGCCCCCAGGATCTGGTCGGTGCTGGTCGGATCCAGACCTTCGGCCAGGTTTCGGGCGCGGGCCAGCAGGGACGGCGCGGCGGCGATCAACTGGCGGCCTTGGGCCACCAGCGTCGGCACCGCGAGCCAGGCGAGGCCGGCGCCGACGAGGACGAGGAGGAGGTAGACCAGGGCGACGGCGGCGGGGCGGGGCAGGCGCCGCGCGATCCACTCGACCACCGGACTCAGCGCCTCGGCGATGACGACGGCGGCGAACAGCAACAGCAGCGGGTGGAGAAGCAGCCACGTGAGCGCCAGGGCCCCAAGCGCGGCGGCGAGGGCGGCGGCGCCGACCGCGGCGTTGGACCACCAGGGCGGCACCCCTCGCGCGGCCAGCGCGCCGTGGACGCGGTCGGCGCCGGGACGGTCGGGCTGGGGCGGGGCGGGTGGATGGCCGGTCGGGTCGCGCTCCATCAGCCTCCTCCCAGGCGGGCCGTGCGGCGTGAGGCGGC
>CADCWF010000082.1 GCA_902806345.1 uncultured Thermomicrobiales bacterium | reverse complement strand
AGGACGATCCCGTTGCGGATCAGCAAGTCGAAGGCGGGCATTGGGCAGGGTCCGTTACAGCTCGACACGCTTGCTGCCTGCGGTGCGGTCGACGCCGAGGATGGCTGTGAAGCCGTCGGACTCCATCATCGTCACGTTAGGAGCGTCTCCGAGCCGAATGGCGGGGTCGGCGACGACGTCGAGGGGACGCCGCAGGAGCACCAGATCCCCGAAAGCGGGAGAGGGCCTGTTGCCCCCTCCCGTTCGAGCCGACCTGCCAGCAGACAAGTGTCGGTGTCCTCGGTCTTGTGGTCCCTACCCGAGCGCCGCGATCGCCTCGACGATTGGCTGGGCCTCGTCGCGCAGGGTCTGCGCGACCTCGTCGAAGACCGGCTGGACCTCCTCCTGGTTGATTACGATCCGCTCCAGGCCGGCCCCGATGATCTGGTCGCCGCCGGGGATGAAGACGCGGGCGACGTCCTGCGGCCGGGTCAGCGGCAACTGATCGACGGCGGTCTTGAAGTTAGGGTTCTCCGCGAAGAACGCCTGCATCTCCTCGCTTTCGGCGGCCGAGCGGCGGACGGGCATGTAGCCCGTGTTCTGCGACCAGAACGTCGTCCCCTCCGTCCCCGTCACGTACTCGATGAACTTGAAGGCGGCCTCCTGCTTCTCGGTCGGGGCATTGGCCAGGATCGCGAGGCCGGCGCCGCCGGTGCAGCAACCAAAAGTCTCCGCTTCCGGCAGGAAGGCGGTCCGGAACTCGAACTTGCCCTCGGTCCGCTCAGTGATGCCGCGGAGACTGCCGGTCGAGGCCATCACCGAGGCGGTCAGGCCGTTCGTGAAGTCGAGCTCGTTGTCCTCCGGCGTCGTTGCCCAGCCGTCGACGACCGACGACCGGTAGAACTCGCCGGCCGCGACCGCGCCCCCTTCGTTCAGGCGGATTGTGAAGTCCGGATCGGAGTAGAGCCCCTCGTGCTGCCAGACGACGCACTGGAAGAGCCAGGCGATGTAGGAGCCGGAACGGGGGTGGGCGAAGGCGGAGCGGGTGATCGTGTCGCCGTCGCGCTGGACGATGCGGGGCGCGGCCTCGGCGATCTGCGACCAGTTGGTCGGTGCCTCCTCGATCCCAGCCTCCGCGAACGCCTCGACGTTGTAGTAGAAGAGCGGCGTCGAGCGGGCGAAGGGCAGCCAGTAGGAGACGCCATCGCGGACCCCCTCGTTGTAGAGGGATTCGACGTAGTCCGCGGTGTCGACCTCGTTGGCGGCGATCAGGTCGTTCAGCGGGGCGAGGACACCGTTCAGGTAGAACTGGAACCACCAGACATCGGAGAGCAGGGAGACGTCAGGCGTTTGCCGGGCCTGCAAGGCGGCGGTCAGCTTCTGGGCGGTCTCCTCGTAGCTGCCCTGGAACTGGTGCTCGACTTCGACCTCGTCTTGCGACTCGTTGAACTGCCGGACGATCTCGATCTGGGCCTCGCCCAGCTCGTCGGCAAAGGAACTCCAAAAGAGCACGGGTACCTTGGAGCCGGTCTGGCGGATGACGGCGGGCGCGGCAAACGCCGTGCTCTTCTTGCTCGCCACCCCGGCGCTGAGTCCGGAACCCACCGCCGTGGCCCCGGCCGCACTCTTGATCGCCGTTCGTCGTGTGATCCGCTTCTCCATCGTGTTCGCTCCTCCGTCCAATCCGCCCGAGACGCCTCATCGGCGCCCCCGTCCGTCCATGGGCGCCACCACGGCACCCGCCAGTTGAACCCGAGCCCCGCGGCCCGCATCCCCAGATGTTCCGTCATCCCGAGCTTGTCAACGGATCTCGTTCGGACGCAGAATCAGGCGAGATCCCTCGACAAGCTCGGGATGACGACGGTGGAGGCCGTATCGCTACCCCTTCGTGGCGCCGGCCGTGATCCCCTCGATGATGTACTTCTGGGCCCAGACGTAGACGACCAGGAGGGGCACGATGACGAAGATCGACGCCGCCATGATCGGCCCCCAGTCGGTGTTGCCCTCGGCGTCGAAGAGGTAGGTGAGCCCGACGGTCAGCGTCCGCATCACGTCCTGGTTGGTGACGATCAGCGGCCAGAGGTAGTCGTTCCACTTGGCGACCAACGAGATCAGGCCGAAGGTGACCAGGACCGGCCGCGCCATCGGCAGCACCACGTCCCAGAGGAGGCGGAGGTGGCCGCAGCCGTCGACCTTGGCCGCGTCGAGCACCTCGCGCGGCAGGCCGAGGAAGCTCTGGCGCAACAAGAACGCGCCGAAGGCCGTCGCGGCGCCGGGTAGGACGATGCCCTGGTACGTGTTAATCCAGCTCTGGCCGAAGACGTTGGAGAGGGTCAGGTAGTTGGGCAGGATGGTGACCTGGGTCGGGATCATCAGGGCGGCCAGGAGGAGGACGAAGACGAGGTTCTTCTTCGGGAAGCGGAGGAAGGCCAAGGCGTACGCGGTGAGGACCGCGTTGACCAGCTCGAGGCCGACCCCGGCCAGGGTGGTGATGATGGTGTTCAGGTAGAAGCGGTCGAAGGGGGCCGCGTTCCAGGCTTCGACGAAGTTCTGCCAGCGCAGCTCCGCCGGCAGCCAGGGCGGCGGCAGCGTGTAGATCTCGCGGTTGGTCTTGACCGAGCCGAGCACCATCCAGAGCAGCGGCAGGCCGATGATGGCGACGGCGAGCAGCACGAGCCCGTAGCTGGCGACCAGAGGCAGTCGGTGGCGGAGGGCCAGGGCGAGGGATGGGCGGGGGCTAACCATAGTGGACGCGCTCCTCGCCGACGCGGAGTTGGAAGAGGGTGATCGCGAACATGATGACGAAGAGGACCATAGCCCCGGCCGCGGCACGACCGGCGTTGAAGGCGATAAAGCCCTGTTGGTAGACGTAGTAGATGAGGGTGTTGGTGGCGTCGACCGGGCCGCCGGAGGTCATCACCCGGATGATGTCGAAGGCCTGGAAGGAGTTGAGGAGGGCGGTGACGACGAGGAAGAAGGTGATCGGCGAGAGCATCGGCAGGGTCACCGAGCGGAACCGCCACCAGACGCCAGCGCCGTCGACGCGGGCCGCTTCGTAGAGGTCGCGGGGGATGGCTTGGAGACCGGCAAGGTAGATGACGGTGGCGAAGCCGACGTTCTTCCAGACGTAGACAATGATCACCGCCGGGAGCGCCCAGGCGGGATCGCCGAGCCAGTCCGGCGAGGGAATGTTGATGAAGCCGAGGAAACGTGCGAGCAGACCGAACCGGGGGTCGAACACGTAGACCCAGACGATGCCGATCGCGGCGCCGGAGAGCAGGGTCGGGGCGAAGAGGACGGCGCGGGCGGCGTCCCGGCCGCGCAACTTCTGGTTGAGCAGGAGCGCAGTTGCCAGCCCGAGCACGAGCGAGCCGCCGACGGCGCCCAGGGTGAAGACGAGGGAGTTCTGGATGACGAGGCGGAAGGTCCGGTCGCCGGCGAGGTAGGCGTAGTTGGCGAGGCCGACCCAGGACTTTGTCGGCGCGATCATGTTCCAGCGGACGAGGCTGAGGTAGGCATTCTGGATCATCGGCCAGTAGCTGAAGACGCCGAAGAGGAGCAGGTTCGGGGTGACGAAGAGGAGGAAGAGGAACCACTCCGACTGCCAGAAGCGGGGGGATCGGACCCGCGGCCGGGCGACCGACCGCGGCAGGGGCTGCCGTTCGAGGGCCGCGGTTCGTCCTCCGAGCATCAAGGCTCCTTCGTCCACCCCGCGCACCCGGGCCACGGCGGATGCCGCCGAGTGGTCATCGTCAGGCATCGTCGCCCTCCGTCGATCAACTCACCATTAAACGGCCCGATCGTTAACGATTGGAGCGCATTGTCCCCTACCACCGGGCGGTTTGCTCGCCCGTCAAGTTGCCGTCGTTCGTTCGCGTCGAGACCCTTCCTCGGCAGGGGCGGCGAGGAACCGGTCGAGCACGGCGAGTGCGGCGGCCACGTCCTCCGCCAAAACGGCCTCGGCCGGGTTGTGGCTGATCCCTCCCGTGCAGCGGACGAAGAGCATCGCGACCGGGCAGACCTGGGCCAGGACGACCGCGTCGTGGCCGGCGCCGCTCGGAAGATGGTGGACGGCGAACCCCACGGCATCAACCGCCGCCTCCAGTCGGGACGAGAGGGTGGCGTCCATCGGAACGGCCGGGTTCCCCTGGACAACCTGCCACGAGAGGTCCAACCCCCGTTGGGCCGCAATGGCCCGGGCGCGCCGGTGGAGCGTCTTCACCGCCGTCTGGCGCGTCCGGTCGTCGGGAGCGCGGACATCGAGCGAGAAGCGGACTGCGCCGGGGATGACGTTGGAGGCGCCGGGGAAGACATCCAGCTCGCCGACGGTGGCGATCAGGCCGGGTACCGCGGAGGCGAGCGCTTCGGCCGCGAGCGCGAGTTCGGCGGCGCCGAGGAGGGCGTCGTGGCGCTCGTCCATGGGAACGGTGCCGGCATGGCCGGCCTCGCCGGTAAAAGTGCCGCCGACCCGGGACTGGCCGGCGATGGCGGAGACGACGGCGAGGGGAGCACCCAGCCGCTCGAGGGCGGGCCCCTGTTCGATGTGGACTTCGACATATCCCTCGAGCGCAGTCGGGGGCGGAGTACCTGCCGAAAGCGTTTCCGGGTCGCCCCCGATCGCCAAGCACGCATCGCGGAGGGAAACGCTTGACGCGTCGACGAGCTCCAGGAGCGCTCGATCGAGACTCCCGACATAACCGCTGCTGCCGAGGTAGGCAGTGTGGAAGCGGAGTCCCTCCTCGTCGGCGAAGGCCGCCACCTCAAGCGCAACTGGTTGACGTCGGCCGGAAAGGGCAACCTGCGCGACGGCGTCGAGCGCGACCAACACGCCGAGCGGGCCGTCGTAGCGGCCGGCGTCGCGGACGCTGTCGAGGTGGCTACCGAGCACGAGGGCCGCCGCCTCGGGGTCGGGGCCAGGCAGCCGACCGAGCAGGTTGCCGACCGCGTCGCGGCGGGTCTCGATTCCCGCCTCCCGCATCCACCCCTCGACCAGCACCATCGCCTCGACGAGCGCGGCCGAACCGTAGGAGCGGGTGATGCCGCCCGACTCCTCGGTACAAGCCGCGAGGCGGTCGCAACGGGCCATGACGCGGGAGGCGCGGGTGGTCAGACCGGGATCGTGATTGAGTGCCACCGGTGTGCCCTCACCCCCCAGCCCCTCTCCCGATGCGCGGGAGAGTGGAGCGCTTCGGTCGGACGGGTATCGCAGAGGGTGGTCTCAGCTCCCTCGATAGGTCGAGTATGCCCAAGGCGAGCAGAGCAGCGGCACGTGGTAGTGCGCGGCGGGGTCCGCGATTGCGAACCGGATCGGGACGGAGTCGAGGAACGGCGGGTCGGGCAGGGTAACGCCGAGTGCCGCCCAGTAGGCAGCCGTCGCGAACACCAACTCGTAGCAGCCGGCGACGAACCCGTCTCCCTCCAGGAGCGGCGCGTCGAGTCGGCCGTCGGCGTTCGTCGTCGCCACCGTTACCAGCTCACGATCTCCGCGGGTAGTCAACCGCCACAACTCGACCGCCATGCCGGCCGCGGGTCGCCCATGGGCGGTGTCGAGGACGTGGGTCGTCAGGCGTCCGGGCACCGGTTCCTCCGACCGGAGACGAGGAGACGTGAGGTCGAGGAAACGAGGAGGTGCGCTCATCCTCGTCTTCACGTTTCCCCGTCTGCTCGTCTCATCCGCAGGGTGATCTCGCCGTAGGCGGAGAAGGGATCGCTGTAGACCTTCGCCCCGCTGCCGTCGTCCCGCTCGCCGTACGGGTCGCGGGTGCGGTTGGTGGCGACGAAGGAGACCTCGACGAGCTGGGGGAACCGCTCGAGCAGCCGGCCGCCCATCTCGTGGACGAGCTGCTGGATCGACTCGCTGACGAACTCGGCGAAGACCGTGGCGCAGAGGTCGCGGACCTGCTCCGACGGGACGAAGCGGGCCGGATCGGAGCCGAAGCCGGCGGCCGGCTTGGCGTAGCGCCAGCCGACATCCATGAAGACGAAGAGGGGTCGGTCGCCCCGCTCGGGGAGCGTCGTGTAATCGTCCCGGACGAAGGCGGTGAAGGCGCTGCCGGTCAGCTTCATCAAGCGGAGATCGCGACGGAAGCAGGCATGGTCGGAGATGCGGATGCCCTCGTCGCCGACCTCGACCCGGACCGTTGCCTCGCCCAAATCGCCTCGGCGCTGCTCGAACAGGTTGTCGCCGGGGGCAAATCCCGGACCTTGCGGGATCGGCACCCCGGCGAAGGGCAACTCGCGACTCGTGACGCGCAGGGAGCGGAGCTGCGGATAGGTCTCGGCGAAGCGGACCGCGAGGGAGAAGCAGAGCCCTTCCAGCGTTGCGCCCTCGAACGCCAGCGTCTCCCGGATGACGAAGTTCTTCATGCTGTCCGTGGCGACGACCATGGCGTTGTCGCCCCGGGTGTAGGCCGGCAGGAAGTCGTCGCCGTAGACATCGACATCGATCTCCGCCGCCAGCAGCGCGTTGCCGCGGCCTGCGAAGGGCGACTCCGGGATTGGCAGTACCCCTTCGAGTGGCCGTGCGCTGGTCCGGTAGACGGGGATGCGCTTCTTGCCGTAGCCGATCTCGTAGCGGTAGGCGGGGCTCAACACGACCTCCCGACGCTCGGCCGAGGCACGGCCGACCGGCGAACATGATACGGCCGATGAGTGTCGCGGTCTCTCGTTGAGACGGTCACCCGCCTTCACGTCTCGTCGGGGATGAGGTCGACAAGCCGGTACCAGGCGATCTTCTCGATCTCCGCCAGCGCCGTCGCGACTTCGTCCTCGGCCGTGTTCCGGAGCCGTCTCGAGAACCCGGCCAGGATGGCGTCACGAGTGTTCTCGCGGGCGCAGACGACGAAGGGGAAGCCGAACCGCTCCTGGTAGGCGGCATTCGCGTCGGCGAAGCGCCGGATCTCTTGGGCCGAAAGGCGACCGGGGTCAAGCCCGGCCGCGATCTGCTCGGCGGTGCTGGAGCGGGTCAGCGTTCCGGCCAGGGCCGCCCGCCCGACGAGGTCGGGGTGGGCGCGGATAAGGTCGATCTGCCGCTCGGCCCCGGCCTCGCGGACGACCGCGCTCATCGTGGCATGGAGGTCGGATCGCGACTGCCAGGGGCGGCGCTCCCACGCGGCCTCGGCCACCCACGGCGAGTGCTCGAAGATGCCTCCGAACGCGGCGACGAAGGCGTCGCGGGGCAGAAGGTTGATCTCGCCGATCCGGTTCGATGCTCCCCCTGCTGGCAACCCCTGCTTCCCTTCCCTCACCTCGTGCCGCCCAGGAGCGGTCGTGGTCCCCCTCAGTCGAGATACGCATACGCCGGCAGCGTCAAGAAGGGCTCGAACTGATCGCCCAGCACGAGTCCGTCCAGGAGGTCGGCCGCGGTGCCGAGGCGTCCTTCCGCCCGGCCACCGAGTTTGCCCAGTTCCTCGTCCCGGACCCGCTCGTAGAACGCGGCGTCGATCGCCTGGCCGTCGCTCGTTGTCGCGCCGTTGCGCCGCCACTGCCAGAGCTGGGCGCGGGAGATCTCGGCGGTCGCGGCATCTTCCATCAGGTTGAAGATGGCCGCTGCGCCGATGCCCCGCAACCAGTTGTCGAGGTACTGAAGGGCGATGCTGACGTTGGCGCGGACGCCGGCCTCGGTGATCGTGCCATCGGGGACGCGGAAGTCGATCAGGTCGTCGGCCGCCACCCGGACATCGTCGCGCTGCCTCGCTTTCTGGTGCGGTTGGTCGCCGAGCGCGGCGTCGAACGCCTCCCGCGCCACCGGCACCAGACCCGGGTGGGCGGCCCACGTCCCATCGTAGCCGTCGCCCGCTTCCCGCTGCTTGTCTTCGCGCACTCGGGCGAAAGCGGTCTCGTTCACCTCGGCGTCCCGGCGCGACGGAATAAAGGCGGACATGCCGCCGATCGCGTGCGCCCCCCGCTTGTGGCAGGTCTTGGCAAGCAGCAGCGCATAGGCGCGCATGAAGGGGACGGTCATCGTCACCTGGGCCCGATCCGGCAGGAGCATGTCGGGGCGGGCGCGGAAGGTCTTGATGGCGCTGAAGATGTAGTCCCAGCGGCCGGCATTGAGGCCGGCGGCGTGGTCTCGCAGCTCGTAGAGGATTTCGTCCATCTCGAAGGCCGCCGGCAGCGTCTCGACCAGCACCGTTGCCCGGATCGTTCCCCTGGCAATGCCGAGCCGCTCCTGGGAGTAGACGAAGACATCGTTCCAGAGGCGGGCTTCGAGGTGGCTTTGCAGCTTCGGCAGGTAGAAGTAGGGGCCGCTGCCGCGTCCGCCGAGCTCCGCGGCGTTGTGGAAAAAGTAGAGGCCGAAATCGACCAGGCTCCCGCTCGCCTCGGCGCCGTCGATCCGGAGGTGGCGCTCC
>CADCWF010000081.1 GCA_902806345.1 uncultured Thermomicrobiales bacterium | reverse complement strand
GGGAGTGAACCGCCGATTCGCGGGCGAGAGAGTACCCCCCCCTCCGAGTACGTTACTTAACACCCGCAAGATGCGGTTTCAGAGCCACGACGCCAAAAATGGGGGACGTGATGACCGTGAACGAGGCGCTCCGGCGCCTGGCCGACGAGCTGAGCGAGGAGATCCCCGACCTGCTGACCGCGCCGTTGTCGTTCGGGTTGCTCTGGCTGGACCTCTGCCGCCTCGCCGGGGAGGAGCCGCCGGCCGACGTCGCCGCCTTGATCGAGAGCCCGGTCGCCGCGGCGGCCGACTGAGGACCGGGACCGACGCGGGGCCGGCCGACCGGGGCCGGCCCCCGGCCACCACGACAGGAGGACCCACCATGCGGCTCGTCAACATCGCCCAGCGCACCGTCATCGTCGAACTGGAACCCGAGGATTGCGTCCTCCTGGGACGGGCCTGCCGCGCGGCCTACGCCGAGGAAGGCGGGGCGATCGGCGGCCCCGGCCCCCTCCTCGACGCGCTCGCGCGCGCCTTCGACGCCGCGGCGATGGCCGCGCAGACGGCGAACGGCCTGGAGGACCATCGGGACAGGCCAGTGACCCTCGATGCCGTCCGCGCCCAGCTCGCCCGCGACCGGCGCCCGAGCGCCTAGGGCGGGAGCACCACGGCACGGGGGACAAACAGCGGCGGGGAGCGGGTCACACGACCCGCCCCCTGCGGCATGGTGGTCGACTGTCGTGCCGGTGCCCTCCTGCCTAGGGTTTGCCCGAGTTGGCTGGGGCGACATCGATGCCAGTGGTGCCCGCGCCGCCGTTGTTCCCGAATGGGTGGGTCGTCGCGATAAGACTTTCGGAACCGGTGGCGAGGGGACCCGCGGCACCGGTCACTGCCACCTGGAAGTCATAGGTGTGCGTGCCCGGCGCCGCGGGGAAGACCCACTCCCGGAAGAACATGTTCCCGATGACGCTGTCGTTAGTAAGATATGGAAAGTCGCCAACTATCGAGAACACGACTCCGTCGGCCGCCAGCCGAGTGATCACCCGGCCCCCGCTTGGTTGGCCGTAGAGGTTGATCTGGCCGGACACACGGACGGCCTGCGATGCGGTGCCGGGGATCGTGATCGTGACCCGGCCGACGGTGGTGTAGCCGCCGGCGTTGGGCACGGCGTTGACCGTGCCCGTACCGGAGAACGCGATGCGGTTGAGGCCGTCGGCGTCGTAGCCGTCGAGCCGGTCGGCGTTGGGGTTGGGCGGCCCCTCTGGCCCCTGTATCCCCTGGGCGCCGGCCGGTCCTTGCGGCCCCGGTGCCCCGGCCGGCCCGGCCGGTCCCGGCGCCCCCGTATCGCCCTGCGGTCCCGGTGGCCCCGCCGGCCCTTGCTGCCCGCCCGACCCTGCGGGCGGCGCCTGGAACGAGGAGCCGCCGCTGCCGTTGGCTGTGAGCACCTGCCCGGCCGTCGCTGCGCCCGACGACAGCGCCTGGGCCGTCTGGGCGGTGGCGGCGTGGACGACCGGGGGGTTGGGGCCCAGCCCGGCGGTGCGCGCCAGGAACGAGGCCATCTCGCCGCGGGTCACGAAGTCGCGCGGGCGATAGGGCGCGCCGTTGGCTGGCACGCGGGTGATGCCGACTGCGGCCACCAGGTTGATGTCGTCGTGGTGGAAGTAGTCCGACGGCACGTCGGGGTAGCGATCGGTGGCGAGGATCGACGCCGGGACAGTGGCCAGCAGCAGGGCCAGCACGAGCGTCGCCCCCAGCCGGCCGCGATGCAGCCATCTCCGGTGGCGTGGCCGTTTGCGCTTCGTCGTTGCCACCTGCGCGCGCAGGGTCTGCACTTCCGCCTCGAGGCCCTCTAAGCGTTCCAGGCGCACGAAGACCTCCCGCATGGACTGGTCAGCCATGACACTCTCCCCTCGCTGTCGGCGTTGCTCTTCGATAGGCCGGGACCCGGGGCGCGCGGGCAGCGCGCACGCTGCCTGGGCGCAGTCCCAGTATGCCCCACCGCCCGGGCGGTGCCCATGAACACGACCCGCACAGTCCCCGCACATTCGCCCCCCCTGATGCGGCCCGCGCTGGAAGGGGTCGAGGAAGAGCTCGCGGACGGTGGTGTCGAGCGGGTCGTCGTCCCCGAGACCTTCGTCGCCTTCCTGCAACACCTCCTCCGGCGGGCGACGCCGGCGCAGGAGGCCGCGCTCCTCGACCTGTTCGGAGGCGCCAGCGCCCCAGGCACCTGACGATCACCACCGCCGGGGCGGGCCGCTGAGGCCCGCCCCGTGCCGGGCCCGCCAGGCGGGAGCGCCGCGGGTCAGGGAGTGGCGGCGCCACCTTCCGCGCCGAAGGGGACGAAGAGGATGCGGACCGCCCCGCCTTCCGCGTGCGCGTGGCCGTCGGCTCCCCCGTCGTCGAAGGCCTTGAGGCGGACGGTGTGGGTGCCGGGGGCCACGGCGAAGCGCGGCGCCACCTGGCAGCTGACGTACCTCTCGACAGGGTGAGTGCCGAGGTCGACTCTATCGAAGGTGCCGTGGCTCCTCTCGGAGCGGGAGAGGGGGACAGTGGAGGTGTTGTCGACGTCGACGCCGCAGTAGACGATCCGAGTCCCGACGATGTTGAGGTTGGCGCGGGCGTCGACGAGGAGGAAGCCGGGGACCGGCGCGACGATCGTCGCCGCGACGATCTCGGTCGTCCTGTTCAACCGGAAATACCCCACCAGCGGGCTGTGGGTCTCGTTGACGGCGTAGGCAGAGCGGACGAGGGCGGCGGCGTCGTAGCCGTCGAGCGTGTCGGCGTTGGGATTGGCCGGCCCGGCCGGCCCCTGCGGCCCGGTTGTACCTGGCGGCCCCGCCGGTCCCGCCGGTCCCGCAGGCCCCTGCGGCCCGGTTGTACCCGGCGGCCCCGCCGGTCCCGCCGGTCCCGCCGGTCCCGCTCCCCCCGTGCCGGTGGGCAGGTCGGTGAAGGCGGCGCCGCCGCTGCCGTTGGCGGTCAGCACCTGCCCGGCGGTTGCCCCCCCTGCGTTCAGGGCTTGCGCCGTCTGGGCGGTGGCGGCGTGGACGACCGGCGTTCGCCCGCCCAGCCCCGCGGTGCGGGCCAGGAAGGACGCCATCTGCCCGCGTGTCACGAGCCCGTCCGGCCGGTAGGTGCCGTCGGGGAAGCCGATGGTGATCCCGGCCGCAGCGATCTGGGCGATGTCGTCGTGGTGCGGGTTCGCGGCCGGCACGTCGGGGAAGCGGTCGGTGGCGAGGATCGCCGCCGGGACGGTCGTCAGGAGGAGCGCCAGCACCAGCGCCGCCCCCAGCCGGCCCGTCCACCGGGGGCGGCGCCGCGGGCGCCGTCTGGTCCGCTCGTAGGTCGTTACCTTCGCCCGCAAGGTCGCCAGCTCCTCGCGTTGCGTCGTCACCTCCGCCTCGAGGCCCTCTACGCGTTCCAGGCGCGCGAAGATTTCCCGCATGGACTGGTCGGCCATGACACTCTCCCATCACTGTCGGGGTCGCTCGTCGATTGTCCCCCGGTCTGGTGCCTCTGTACGCGCCCCCGTGCGTGCGGGGCGATGACCTGCGCGCAGGAAAAGTCGCGCTCCTTTCGTCTTGTCGTCCCCGCGCCCCGGTGTGCCGTGGCCCTAGTCTACGCCCCGGCCGCCCCCTCCACCACGCAATCTGCACGTAATCTGCACGTAATCTCCCCGGGGAGTTGGCCGCGCCGCGGCGCGCAGGCCCGCCCCTTCTGGGTCGCGTTCTCCCCGATCGACGCCCCGATGGTGCAGGCCTGCCGGGAGGCGTGACGCGGCCGACGCGACCCCCGTGGACAGCGCCGAGCCCGAGTACGTCGAGCGCTACCTGCGCGAGCTGGCCGGCGCCCTCGACACCTTCACCGCCGCCGCCGGCGTCGACGTCATCGCCCGCGGGCACGCCGACCCGCTGGGCCGCGCCGTCACCGCCCTCTACCTCGACGCCTTCGAGCGCGGGTTACGCCAGGGCGGGGGCGAATGTGCGGGAACTGTTCGGGTCGTGTTCATGGGCACCGCCCGGGCGGTGGGGCATACTGGGACTGCGCCCCTGCAGCGTGCGCGCTGACCGCGGCGCGCCCCGGGTCCCGGCCCGGCGCGGCGGGCAACCGGGGCCCCGTGCGGCTTGCGCCAGGAACACTTGCTTATGGGGAAGGGAAGGGGACCGGTAATGGCTCGACCGCATGCGCATCACGCACGTTTCCGCCTGGCAATACTGATGCTGGCTGCGCTCCTGGCGCTAGCGAGCGGGCCGCCGGTCGGGGCACAACCGCGGCCGGCGGCACCGACCGGCCTCTTCGCCGACGCGGCCAGGCCGGCGCGCGCCCAGGCCGACGCCGACCCCACCGTCGTCCGCACCAGGCCGGTCGAGGTCAACTTCGCCCTGCTGGGCGGCGACGGCCGGCCCGGCGCGAGCCGGCAGGACCAGGGGCCGACCCTCGACCTCAACCTCTTCGACGACGTGGCCTTGACGGCGGTGCGCGACCGCGTGGAGCCGACGAGCTCGGGGGCGGGCTACGTCTGGGTCGGCCACATCCAGGGGGTCGCGCACAGCCAGGTCACGCTGGTCGTGGAGGACGGCGTGCTGACCGGCAACATCACCCTGCCGCAGGCCGCCTACCAGGTGCGCTACCTCGCCGGGGACGGGCACGCCGTCCGCCAGATCGACCAGCGCCAGTTCCCCGACGAGCTGGAGGGGCGCGACGTCGATGGGCCCCCGGCGGCCCCCGACACGCCCCTGCGCGACGACGGGTCGGTCATCGACGTCATGGTGGTCTACACCCCCGCCTCGCGCGTCGCCGTCGGCGGCACGACCCCGATGAACGCCCTGATCGACCTGGCCATCAGCGAGACGAACCAATCGTACGCCAACAGCGGGGTGAATCAGCGCGTCCGCCTGGTCCACCGGGCGGAGGTGAGCTACACCGAGTCGGGCGACTTCGAGACCGACCTCGATCGGCTGACCGCGACCGCCGACGGATACCTCGACGGCGTCCATGCCCTGCGCGACACCCACCGGGCCGACATCGTCAGCCTCTGGACGGAGGACACCACCTACTGCGGCATCGCCTTCACCATGCGCACGGTCTCGCCCGCCTTCGCCAGCAGTGCCTTCAATGTGACCGCCCGCGATTGCGCGACGGGCTACTACTCCTTCGCGCACGAGATGGGCCACAACATGGGCGCGATCCACGACCGGGGCGTCAGCGTTCCTGGGGGAGAAGTTGGCGCGTACGCGTATAGCTACGGGTACGTCGCCCCCACCGGCGTCTCGCCCCGCTGGCGCACGATCATGGCCTATGGCACCACCTGCGCCGGCGGCTGCACCCGCATCCCGTACTGGTCGAATCCCGACCGGCTCTACAACGGCGTGCCGATGGGCCGGCCGGAGGGGGACGCGAGCGCGGCGGACAACCGCAAGTCGTTGAACAACACGGCGCTGACCGTCGCCAACTTCCGCGTGAGCAACTCGACGCCGTCGGTCAGCGGCCTCAGCCCGGCGACGGCCACGGCGGGCGGGCCCGCGTTCACCCTGCGCGTCCGCGGCGCGAACTTCATCGGCACCTCGGTGGTGCGCTGGAATGGCGCGGCGCGCACGACCGGCTTCGTCAGCGCCGGCGAGGTGACCGCGGCGATCCCGGCGTCGGACATCGCGACCGCCGGCACCGCCACGATCACCGTGGTCAACCCGGCGCCGGGCGGCGGCACCTCCAACGCCGTCACCTTCTCGGTGCTCGCCCCACCGGCGCCCACGGCCCAGCTCAGCCCGGCCGGCCTCGCCTTCCCGGCGACGGCGGTCGGCCAGGCGAGTAGCGCCCTGCCGGTGACGCTGACGAACGGCGGGAACGCCCCCCTGGCGATCGCCGGCATCGCCGTCAGCGGCGACTTCGCCCGCACCACCGGGTGCGGGGCGAGCCTCGCGGCCGGCACGAGCTGCACGATCGACGTCACCTTCGCGCCGACGGCCGCCGGGGCGCGGAGCGGCACCCTCACCGTCACCCACAACGCGGCGGGCGGGTCGAGCAGCGCTGCCCTCGGCGGCACCGGCACGGTCGCGCCGCCGCCCCCGCCGCCGGTCACCCACGCGCTGGCCCTGACGGCGAGTGGCCCCGGCGCCGCCACCTCGGTCCCCGGTCCCTTCGCACCGGGCACGGTCGTCACCCTCACCGCCACCCCCGATCCCGACGCCGTCTTCCTCGGCTGGACGGTCGACGGCCAGTTCGCCGGCTGGGCTTCCCCCGCCACCCTCACCATGAGTGGGGACCGCACGGTGGTGGCCGCCTTCGCCCCGCGCCCGTCCTACCCGGACGTGACGCCGCAGTCGACCGGGGCGTACGAGGCGATCGGCCAGCTGGCCGCGCGCGGGATTATCCGTGGCTACCCGGACGGGCGCTTCGGGCCGGCCGACACGACGCTGCGGGCACAGATGGCGGCGCTGATCGCGCGGGCGATGGGCTGGGCGGAGGAGGAGCACGGCAACGCCTTCCCCGACCAGGGGGCGGTCGACGCGGCGCTGTGGCGCAACGTCAACACCCTCGCCTTCTACCAGGTGGCGCGGGGCTTCCCCGACGGCACCTACAAGCCGACGAACCCCGTGGCCCACGCGCAGGTCATCTCGTTCATCACCCGCGCCATGGTCGCCAAGGGCTACTGGACCCTGCAGCCCGACAGCGGGGTCTACCCGAACGTCCCGGCCACCAGCGGGCACCGGCAGGACCTCGCCACCTACGTCCACTACGCCGGGCTGGTGCGCGGCACGACGACGGCGACGCAGCACTGGGCCGGCTGGGACCAGCCCGCGAGCCGCGCCTGGTTCGCCTTCGCGCAGTGGCAGGCGCTCGATAGCTACTTCGGGGTCGACCGCGTGCCGTAGGGGCACCGGGGACCGGCCGGCACGATGCCGATAGCCGAGCGGCGGGCGGGTTGCAGGACCCGCCCGCCGCGCCGGCGGGCAGGCCGCCGAGGACACCAGCGAGCCCGAGCACGTCGAGCGCTACCTGCGCGAGCTGGCCGGCGCCCTCGCCACTTTCAGCGCCACCGCCGGCGTCGACATCATCGCCCGCGGGCACGACGACCCGCTGAGCCGCGCCGTCACCCACGCGCCGCGGTCCTCGCCGGCGCCCCGGAAACGGAAGGGCGTCCCGGGTCGATTGCCCCGCGTCCCTGCGGCCCTCCGCCTAAAGGCGGAGCGCGAAGTCACCCGAATGCCCGATACCCCCTCTGGGTGCGGTGGTGCTATACCTGAGGCGCCACCATGTGCACAACCTGGGCAGCGTGGGCAGCGGGTGCGCCCGAGGAATCAACGATCTCATAGCGATCGCCCGCTAGCGTAGTCACCGGATGGGACCGGAGCGGATGAGGCGTGCCCCGCGACAAGGGCAGGAGGTAGACGCGATGACATGGACCATGCGCGGGCACCATGGACCGCCGGCGGGCGCCGGCGCACGTCGGCGTCGCCCCGCGGGGACCGTACCGCAAGGAGCAGCAACGATGTGGGCCGTGGCGCGACGTCTCCTCCTCGTCGCCGTCGTCGTCCTGGCCAACCTCGGCCCGGCCGGCGCCGCCCTGGCCGGGGCCGCTGCGGCCGATGTCGCCCTGACCCTGACCGCGGGGGCCGGGGGGCGTGCCACCGCCGCGCCCCCCGGCCCCGCCTACCCCGCCGGCACGGTCGTCACCCTCACCGCCGCCCCCGACCCCGGCCAGGTCTTCACCGGCTGGACCGTCGACGGCCGCCCCCGCGGCTGGGCCAGCCCCCTCGCCCTGACGATGGACGCCGACCACACCGTCGCCGCCGCCTTCGCCCCCCGCCCGCGCTTCCCCGACGTGCCCCCGGGCGACCCCGCCGCCGAGGCGATCGCCCAGCTCGCCGCGCGCGGCGTCATCCGCGGCTACGCCGACGGGCGCTTCGGCCCGGCCGACCCGACCCTGCGCGCCCAGATCGCCGCGCTGATCGCCCGCGCCATGGGCTGGGACGCCGAGGACCACGCCACCCCCTTCCCCGACCGCGGCCCGGTCGACGCCGCCCTGTGGCGCAACGTCGGCACCCTCGCCCACCACGGCGTCGCCAGGGGCTACCCCGACGGCACCTTCAAGCCGACCGGCCAGGTGGCCGAGGCGCAGGTCATCAGCTTCATCGCCCGCGCGCTGGTGGCCGCGGGCCACTGGCGGGCGCAGCCCGACCACCCCGCCCTCTACCCCAACGTCCCGGCCGACTCGGGGCACCGCATCGACCTGGCGACCTTCGTGCACTACGCCGGGGCGGCGCCGGGGACGAGCGCGCGGGCGGCGTGGGTGACCTGGAACCAGCCGTCGGCGCGCAGCCGCGCCTGGACCGCCCAGGCGCTGTGGCAGGCGCTCGACGCCGTCTTCGGCGCCCCCGCCG
>CADCWF010000080.1 GCA_902806345.1 uncultured Thermomicrobiales bacterium | reverse complement strand
GAGCACGAGTTGGCCGAGGTTGAACAGCTTCCCGAGCCGCTCCAGATCCCCCTCCGCCAGCGCCGCCGCCGCCCCCTCGACCAGCAGGCCCATGTCCCCGAAGAGGTGCATCCGCTCCGGGTGGGCGTCCAGCCAGCGGCGGACCCGGGTGTTGACGTCGGCGGTGTTGGCCTGGATGCCGGTGTCGGCGACGACCAGGGTGAGTGGCGCCGCCGACGGCGTCGGGCTCGGCCCGTCGGCCAGGGTGTAGCGGGTGATGCCGCCGAGGGCGGAGGCGCCGCTGTCGAGGCCGGAGGCGACGCCGCCGTGGGCGATCACGTCCCCCTGCCAGGCCAGGGAGGCGACCGCGGCCGGGTCCGGCCGGGCGTGGCCGGCGGTGAGGAGGGCGGCGAAGGCCATCGCCGCCGAGGCCGCCGCGCCGGAACCGACACCGGCCCCGACGGGCAGCTCCGAGCGCCAAGCGATGTCGAGTCCGGGGAGGTCGTGCTCCGCGACGACGTGGGCCAGCACGTAGCGGGCCGGGGCGAAGAAGTCCGCGGCGGTTGCCTGCCGCAGTTCGTCGAGCGCCCCGGCCGCACGGAGGGCGTCGATCCGTTCCTTGTGGGCGAGGAGGTCGGCCGCGCCGACCTCCTCCGAGCGGCCGTCGCCCTGGAAGGCGTAGACGGCGTCGGTCCGGCGGGCGACCCGGCAGTGGACGCGGCGGTCGATCGCGGCGGCCAGGGCCGGCTGGCGGCGGTTGACGCCGTGCTCCCCGAGCAGGATCACCTTGCCCGGCGCCGACGCGGCGAAGGCGGCCATCACCCGGGCGCCGCGCCGCAGACGAGCATCCAGTCCCACGGCCGCTCGCCACCGCCACCTGGTGCCGCAAACCGGCGGCCGTCGCCCGCCGTCGATCCCTCGGCGGGTTGCAGGTCGCCGGTTCGCGGGTCGAACCAGCGGGCCTCGCGGGTTGCCGCCCCGCCGTTCACGACGACCTCGCCGCCGACCGGGAGGTAGACGGCGATCAGGTCGCGTACGGGCGTCGCCAGGGCCTGCGGCCGTTCACCCACCCCCATCTCCCCGCCGGAGATCGCGTCCGGAGCGGGGCGCAGCCCGGCGAAGGGGGCGATCTCGTGGAAGAAGCGGCGGACGAGCAGGAGATCCGCCATCCCCGGCTGGTCCTCGTCCAGCTTCGCCCACGGCCCCCACGAGTTCTCGAAGCCGTGGATGATCCCGAGCGCCCGGAAGGCGCCCCGCCAGGCGCCGCGGCGGGTGTGGTCGCGGTCGCAGTGCTCGTGGTGGGGCAGGTTCAGGTCGAAGGCCGGGTTCCGCTCGTAGCCCCACTCGGCCAGGACCGCGCTGCCGGGCCAGCCGGCGAGGGCGGCGTCGATCGACTCCTCGATGCCGGACGCCAGCCACCCCCCCTCCTCGGAGCGGTCGCCCCACTCCTGGAACAGGATCAGATCGACCGCCGCCGGGTCGGAGGCGAAGCGCTCGGCGAAGGGCGGCAGGCGGGGGCCGTTGTGGGCCGCGACGGGGTGGCCGTGGGGGGCGTGGGCCTTGATCCAGCGGGAGACCCGGAGCTGCCAGCGGTCGGCCTCCGGCCGGTAGTTCCAGTCGCCGTTCGGGTAGTACTCGTACTCGTTGAGGGGGGTCCAGAACCAGGTGCTGGGGAAGGCGTCGTAGCGGGCGATCAGGTAGCGCATCCAGAGCTCCTCCCACTCCGGCAGGAAGATCTGGCGGCTGTTGAAGGGGAACTCGAAGCCCCACCCCTCCATGATCAGCTCCAGCCCGAGGCCGAGCCCGTCCGCGGTGCGGACGACCTCGTCGACGGTCCGGAAGTAGTCGGTGTTGATCTGGTCGAAGCGGGGGGCCTGCTCGCTGCCGCCCCAGGGCCAGGTGCGGCACGTCTGCCAGTGGCTGTAGCCGGCGGGGGGATGGAAGGGGCTGACCGGGAGACGGACCCGGAGCAGGTTGAACCCCTGCTCGGTCCGCCGCCGGAGGAACGGTTCGACGTCGATGCCGCAGTGGGCGAAGCCGAAGAGGTGGTAGACCGTGTCGCCGAAGACCATCACCGGCTCGCCGCCCTCGCGGGCGAACCCCCAGCCCTCGCCCGGCGTCGCTGTGACGAAGCCGGGCGACTCGTTCGGGACGACCTCGAAGGCGCCCTCCCGCTCCAGCCCCGGGTCGGGCAGGCGGGCGACCGTCCGGTAGCGCCACCGTCCCTCCTCGTCGGGGTTGAAGCGGACCCGCCAGGTGGAGCCGCCGTCGTAGAAGGCCGGCACCGTCGCCTGCCGGCCGGAGGGCGCGGTGAAGACGGCGTCGAGGTGGACGTCGGCGTACGGAGCGGGGTAGGCGCGCTCCGCCTGGAACGCCCACTCGCCGACGGTCCGCCGCCCGATCGTCTGGCTGCCGCTGTCGCTGCCCGTGCCTTCGGCCACGCCGCCTCCTCCGTGCTGTCGCGTCTCGCTCGCCGCCCCGCTGTCGTTCCCGGCGGTTGTGCCGCGCCGCCGGCTAGGCGGCGGGCGGCCCGCCCGCCAGCGCCGCCGTCATCGTCGCGATCGCCTCGTCCATGTGGCGGTCCATCGCGGTCCGCGCCCCGGTGGGGTCGCCCCGCTCGACGCAGGCGAAGATGTCGCGGTGGAAGGCGAGGGCGCGTTCCGGGGTGCCCGCCACCCGCAGCCCGACGACCCGGACCTCGACCATGATGTTGGCGATCGATTCGAGGAGGACGCCGAAGAGCTCGTTGTGGGTGGCCCGGGCGAGCGTGGCGTGGAAGGCGACATCGGTCTCGACGAAGGTCTCCGGGTCCTCGATCTTCTCGGCCGCGGTCTCGAGGATTGCGGCGAGCACCCCCAGGTCGTCGGCGGTGCGGCGCTCGGCGGCCAGGCCGGCGATCTCGACCTCGAGGGTGCGGCGGACCTCGACGATCTTGGCCGGGGCGCCGCCACCGCTCATCGAGAGGAGCAGCGTCATCGAGGCGGCGGCGACCTCGGAGGAGGGCGCCCGGACGACGGTGCCGCTGCCGGCGCGGACCTCGAGCAGGCCCTTGGCGGCGACGCCGCGGACGGCCTCGCGGACGACGGTCCGGCTGACGCCGAAGCGCTCGGCCAGCTCCCGCTCGGAGGGGAGGCGCTCGCCGGGCCGGAACCCCTGGCCGACGATGAGGGCCTCGAGCTCGGCGGCGACGTGGTGGGCGAGCGTCGCCTCCCGCACGATCGAGCGGATCAGGTCGGGGGCTTTGGTCGGCTGCTCGTCCGTCACGCGCTCGACCTGCGGTTGGTATACGGCATTCCAAAAGAGAGGCGGCCCCGAGTGTAGCGAACGGCCTTGGCCTCGTCAACGACCGGCTGCACCGCGCTGCCGTCCAGTCGTCGGTGTCCTCGGTCAGCCACGAAACGTCGACGCTCCTCGGTGTGGAGCGCGGGCGAGGCGGGGGAGGGACGTTCTTGACACGATCCCTCGACGGTTCTACGATGTGGACAAGTGGCATGCCGCACACCAATGGCCGCTCGTCGACTCGGTCGTGGTCTAGGCAGCCGCGGTCGAGAGCGGCGGAGGCGTCCCCGGATGGCCGCCGAGACGGTGGATAGCTGTCCCCAGGGGTGCCATCACCGCCACCGCCGTCCGGTTTGGTGGGGGCGGCGCGGCACCCAGCCGCGACTGAGGAGCGACCCGGAAGAGGAGGTTGGGCATGGTTCGGCTGCGGCACGTTCGTTTCGCCAGCGCCGTCCTGGTGCTGGTCGTCCTGGCCGGCATGGCGATGCTGCCGGCCTCCTACGCCCTCGCCCGCCAGGAGTCCGGCGAGCCGGTCACGCTGCGGGTCTGGGACCAGTTCACCGAGAACAGCGACATCGCCGATCAGATCTACGCCGGCTTCACGGCCACCCACCCGAACGTGACGATCGAGCGCGAAACGTTCACCCTGGAGCAGCTGCGGACGACGGCCAGCACCGCGCTCGCCTCCGGCACCGGCCCCGACGTGATCTACCACGACGTGACGCCCGGCCGCGAGTTCTACCGCTCCGGGTTGGTCCTCTCGCTCGACGAGTACGCCGAGGAGTACGGCTGGCGCGAGCGCTTCTACCCGGCTGGGCTGCGCTGGACGCTTGTCGACGATACCTTGACCGGGTTGGGCCTCGAGTACGAGTTCGTCGGCGTCTTCTACAACAAGACCCGGATGGACGAGGCCGGACTCCAGATCCCGGAGACCCTCGAGCAGACGCTCGAGTACTGCCGCCAGGCGAGCGAGGCCGGCTTCATCCCCTACGTGGCGGCTACCGGCGCCGGTTGGCCCAACTACTTCTATTTCACGATGCCGCTCCACAACACGGTCGGCGTTCAGCAGATGACCGACCTCCTGTTCGGGGGCCAGGGCACCTGGGATTCGCCCGAGGTTGTCTCGGCGATCGAGGTCTTCTATCGGCAGATGCGCGACGCCGGCTGCTTCCCCGAAAACCCGAACGCCGTCGACTTTGACATCGGCCGCGACCTCCTCTGGGCTGGCGACGCCCTGGCGATGCCGATCGGCACCTGGCTCATCCCCGACGTGGCGCAGTTCGACCCGGAGCACGAGTACGTCATGTCCCCGTTCCCGGCCATCGACGGCAACCCGCGGGTCTACACCGCGGGCATGGGGTCGGCCTTCTTCATCTCGTCGCAGTCGGCCCACCCGGACGTCGCCGCCGAATTCCTCGACTACCTCTTCTCGGACGAGGCGACCCGGATCTGGGTCGAGCAAGCGCAGTACATCCCGCCGGTGCCGGTCGACACGGAGGGCCTGGACGTGCCGCCGCTGTTCCAGTTCGCGCTCGAGACCCTGACCGCGGCCGGCTCGGGCGAGGGGGGGACGGAGTTGGGTTACAACATCGACCTCCTGGTGCCCCAGGAGTTCAACACGATGATGGAGGACGGGTTCCAGGCGGTGATGGCCGACGAAAAGACGCCCGAGCAGCAGGCGGCCGACCTGCAACAGATCTGGGAAAACCGCGACCAGTAGCCAGAGGGCCGTCGCGACCAGCAACGGGGGCCGGTCGGCGCCGACCGGCCCCCGGGTTGCCGCCCGGCAACCCGGGCATCCCGGTCCCCGCCGGCGCATTCCTCCCGAGGCGTCCCCATGGCCTATCCGATGCGGCAACGAGGGCTCCTGTCCGGCATCACCCGGCCGCGGCGGGTCAACTGGATCGCCTACCTCTTCATGCTGCCGACCGTCGTGCTTTACTCGCTCTTCGTTCTCTACCCCTTCGTCGCCTCCTTCTCGTTGAGCCTGACCGACTGGAACGGGGCCGACTCGGTCCGGACCTTCGTCGGCTTCGACAACTACGTCCGCCTCGTCCGCGACGGGGTGCTCCGGACGGCGCTGACCCACAACCTGGTCTGGATGGTCGTCGGCTCGGCGGGGGGCATCGGCCTCGGGTTCCTCCTCGCCCTGCTGGTCTGGCACCGGCCGCGCGGGTTCGTCCTCTTCCGGACGGTCTTCTTCCTGCCGCAGGTGCTCGGCGCCGCCGTCGTCGGCATCATCTGGAAGCTGATCTACCGACCGTACAAGGGCCTGCTCTACGAACTCGGCGAGACGTTCGACATCCCGTTCCTGCGCTTCCCATTCCTCGGCGAAACCACGACCGCCCTCGGCGCCATCCTGGCGGCGGCGATCTGGGCCGGCGCTGGGTTCTTCTTCGTGATCCTCCTGGCCGGCCTCCAGAACGTCGACCGCGATCTGCTCGACGCGGCCCGGGTCGACGGCGCCAGCGGCGCCCAGCGGCTCCGCCACGTGGTGGTGCCCCAGCTGGCGCCGATCTTCACGCTGGTCCTGGTGCTGGCGCTGATCGGCAGTCTGAACGTCTTCGACATCGTCTGGGCGATGACCGAGGGGGGACCGGCCAACAGCACCGAGGTGATCGGCACCTACAGCTACACCAAGGCGTTTCTGGAGAGCAACGTCGGCTATGCGGCGGCGCTGACGATGGTGATGACGGCGCTGGCGATCGGGGTCTCGGCGGTGCTGATCCGCATCCGCGCCCGGCAGGAGGTCTAGCCCGTGGGGACCACCGCGCGGTCCTTGCCCCGGACCCGACCGGTGACCGCGGACCGCTCGTGGCGGCTTCGCCAGCGCCTGCTCGCGGCGGGGCGCTACGCGCTCCTGATCGGCTTCCTCGTCGTCTTCCTGGTGCCGTTCGTTTGGTACGCCTCGATGGCGTTGAAGACGGAGCGGCAGATCGCCGCCAGCCCGTTTGGCCTCCCGATCCCCCCGGCCTGGGACAACCTCGAACAGGCCTGGACGCTCGGTCGGTACAGCCAGTACCTGCCGAACACCGTCGTCTACGCCGTCGCCGTCATCGCCGGTGTCTGCACCTTCTCGTGCCTGTCGGGCTACGCGCTGGCGCGGCTCACGTTCCCCGGCCGCAACCTGATGTTCCTCCTGCTGTTGGTCGGGATCACCGTCCCGTTCCAGTCGCTGATGATCCCGACCTACTACCTGGCGCGCGACCTGAACATCCTCGGCACCCGCCTGGGGATGATCGTCCCGGCGACCGCCTTCGGCCTGTCGTTCGGCTCGTTCCTGATGCGGGCCTTCTTCCGCGGCCTGCCCGAAGAGATCGCGGACGCGGCGCGGGTCGACGGCGGCAGCGAGTGGCGGGTCTTCCGCGACGTGATGCTGCCGCTTGCCCGGCCCGGTCTGGCGACGCTGGCGACCTTTTCCTTCCTCGAGACCTGGACCGCCTTCCTCCTGCCGTTGGTGCTGGTCCAGCGCGACGAGCTCCGCCCGGTCTCGCTCGGGTTGCTCTTCTTCACCGGCCGCTATTCGAGCGACCGCGGGCTGATCGCCGCCGGGGTGATGTTCACGATCGTGCCGATCATCCTCGTCTACATCGCGCTCCAGCGGAAGTTCATCGAGGGGATCACGGCGGGGGCGCTCAAGTAGGGTGTCCGGCGCGGGTTGCTGGGCCCGCCCGCCGAACTCGGAACCAGGAGCCGCCCCCGGCGCCCCGCTCAGCCGAGGATCGTTTCGAGCCGGCGGGCGCGCTCGGTCAAGGACGTGTGCTCGGCCCGCATCACGGCCACCAGCCGCTCCGCCATCGAGCGGAAGTTCGCGGAGCGATCGCCCTCGACCTCCTCGAAGAACGCCTCGTTCGCCTGCTCGCACTGCTCGATCCAGTCGGGTCGGATCGCGCTCGCGCCCTGGAGGATCCCGGCGATGTTACCGGCCACGCTGCCGATCGTGTCGCAGTCGCGTCCGAAGTTGGCCCCTTCGATGATCGACCGGTTGACATCTCCCTGGCAGAGGTGCAGCACCGCCGGCACCACCGGCATGAACTCCAGGCTGCTGCCGGAGAAGTGGCGCTCCTTCGTCCAGTTCCGGGACGGCCAGGTCCAGTCGAGCATCGTGGCGTAGAACTTCTCGGCGAACTCGTCGACGCTGGCGCTCGCGGTGGCCAGGTCCATGGTCAGGATCAGACCGCGCCGGACCAAATCGGTGCTGTGGTACATCATCGCGGCGATGACCGAGTCGACCGTGGCGCCGGGGATGAACGCGGCGGCGACCCCTGCGGCGACCGTGGCGGCGGCGTCGCGGTTGACGCCGTCCTGGTTGACGCTGGCGATGTCGACGGCATCCTGGTAGGCCTGGGCGGGGTCACCGGCGTTGACGATGCCCATCGGCGCGATCGCCATCGTCGCGCAGCCGGCCGGCGGCTGGCCGCGACCGGTATCCCACGGGCTCATCCCGATCTGCAGCTTCTGGAGGACGATCCGTTCGTTGAACCAGAAGCGGTTCGGGTTGAGCTTTTCGAGCCAGATCGCGGCGAACTCCTCGGGCGTGATGCGGCCGCCTTTGCGGACGATCGCCAGGCACATGTAGTGGCGCAAGGTGGTGTCGTCGGTGATGGCGCCGGGTACCCCCGCCTCGCCGCGGGAAGCGAGGTAGCGGTCGCCGGTGTTGCCACGGGAGCTCGGCACGAAGTCGGTCAGGACGCCGGGGTCGACGCGGATGTCGGCGTAGTAGTGGCCCTCGACCGGGGCGCCGAGGGCGTCGCCGATGGCGCCACCGATGAGGCAGCCGTAGACGGCATCGAAAATGTCATTGGCCACGCTGCTTGCCTCCTCACGGTGGGCGGGACGGACGCCGGGCTGTCCAGTCGGTCCCACCATCGCTCGCCCCATTGGCACAATTGGTATGCCGCATGCCTACACCGGTGTCCCGATTCTATGGGAAGGCTGTCCGGTCCGTCAATCGGGTAGCTGGGCCGTTTGGTGGAGTCGGGGGCGGCCGAGCAGAAGGGACAGCGGACCCCCCGGCAAGGCCGACCGGGGCCGGCCGCGCTCGGTGCCGACGGGAGTTGACCGGCGGGCGGCGAAGTCCTAGTATTGGCATACCATCCTACCGGTTGGTCCCCAATTGCGGGCT
>CADCWF010000079.1 GCA_902806345.1 uncultured Thermomicrobiales bacterium | reverse complement strand
TGGCACATCTTGTGTTTCACCGGAACCCCTCTATACTATATCTAGTGTAGCGGCCGCCGAAACCCCACCATTCGTGGGTTTTTGACGGTGGCGCACTGCCGTTCCCGCCTGTGGACGGCGGTTGACCTCGCGGTTTAGGGATGGCGCTCCCGGAAACGGCTTCCTAGGGAGTCGACAGCCGCCGATGTATCGGCTGCCAACCGGAGACGCGGTTCCTCTCGGGTTCGGGCTCGGATTCGGTACGGCGAGCAGAAGCGGATGAGGTGGGGCATGAACGGACAGGCAACGGCGACCGCGGCGAAGGGTCTCTCCATCCCTCGGGTATTCACCCGAGCTGGAGAGAGCCCCTACGACGCAGTCGAGTGGACGCGCCGCACCTCCCGGATCATCAACCCGGACGGGACGGTGGTCTTCGAGATGGCGGACGCCGAGGTTCCCCTCGCCTGGTCGCAGGTGGCTTCGGACATCATGGTCTCCAAGTACTTCCGCAAGGCCGGGGTGCCGCAAAGGGCCGAGGACGGCACGCCGCTCCTCGACGATGCCGGTCGCCCCGTCCTCGGCCCGGAGCGATCGGCCCGGCAGGTGATCCACCGCCTCGCCGGTTGCTGGCGCCACTGGGGTGAGGAAAATGGCTACTTCGCCAGCCCGGAGGACGCCGAGGCGTTCTACGACGAGCTAGCCCACATGCTGCTCCACCAGATGGCCGCCCCGAACTCCCCGCAGTGGTTCAACACCGGTCTCGCCTGGGCCTACGGCATCACCGGCCCCGCCCAAGGCCACTACTTCGTCGATCCCGCCGACAGTGAGGTCAAGAAGAGCCCTGACGCCTACACCCGGCCGCAGCCGCACGCATGCTTCATCCAGTCGGTCCAGGACACCCTCGTCGGCGAAGGCGGGCTGATGGACTTGTGGGTGCGGGAAGCTCGGATCTTCAAGTACGGCTCCGGCACGGGCACCAACTTCTCGGCCATCCGAGGCGAGGGCGAGAAGCTTTCCGGCGGCGGCACCTCCTCCGGCCTGATGAGTTTCCTCAAGGTCGGTGACCGCGCTGCCGGGGCAATCAAGAGCGGCGGCACCACGCGTCGCGCGGCCAAAATGGTGATCGTCGACATCGACCACCCGGACGTCGAGAAGTTCATCGACTGGAAGGTGAACGAGGAGCAGAAGGTCGCCGCCCTCATCGCCGCCGGCTACCCGAGCGACTTCAACGGGGAAGCCTACGCGACCGTCTCCGGCCAGAACTCGAACAACTCGGTCCGGGTCACCCACGACTTCCTGAATGCGGTCGAGCGCGACGAGGACTGGCACCTGCGTTGGCGGACGAACCCGGACCACGTCTCGAAGACGGTCAAGGCGCGCGACCTCTGGCAGCGGGTCGCGGATGCCGCCTGGAAATGCGCCGACCCTGGACTCCAGTTCGACACGACGATCAACGAGTGGCATACCTGCCCCGCCTCGGGCCGGATCAACGGCAGCAATCCGTGCTCCGAGTACATGTTCCTCGACGACACCGCCTGCAACCTCGCCTCGCTCAACCTTCTAACCTTCTTCGATTCGGACGCGGGGACGTTCGACCTCGAGGCCTACCGGCACGCCACCCGGCTCTGGACGGTCGTCCTTGAGATCAGCGTCTTGATGGCCCAGTTCCCGAGCCAGGAGATCGCCCGCAAGTCGTTCGATTTTCGGACCCTCGGCCTCGGCTACGCCAACCTGGGCACCGTCCTGATGCTGCTCGGGATGCCCTACGACTCCGATGAGGCCCGTGCCTACGCCGGGGCGGTGACCGCCCTGATGACGGGCGAGAGCTACGCCGCCTCGGCGGAGATGGCCTCGCACCTCGGCCCGTTCCCCGAGTTTGCCCCCAACCGGAACGCGATGCTCCGCGTCATCCGGAACCACCGCAGCGCGGCCTACGACCTGCCGGCGGTCGAATACGACGGTCTCTCCGTGTTGCCGATGGCCATCGACGCGACGAAGGCGCCTGCGGACCTCCTCGCCGCGGCGCGTGAAGCGTGGGATACGGCGCTCGTCATGGGCGAGCAGCACGGCTACCGCAACGCCCAGACGACGCTGCTCGCGCCGACGGGAACGATCGGTCTCCTGATGGACTGCGACACGACGGGGGTGGAGCCGGACTTCGCGCTCGTCAAGTTCAAGAAGCTGGCCGGGGGCGGTTACTTCAAGATTGCCAACCAGAGCGTCGAGCCCGCGCTGCGCAACCTCGGTTACGGCGAGTCCGAGCGAAAGGCCATCCTGACCTACCTGCTCGGCACGCTCTCGCTCGACGGCGCGCCGCACGTCAATCGGGAGTCGCTGCGGTCCAAGGGGCTGAACGACGGGGATGTCGCCCGGATCGAGGCGGCGCTGCCGGCCGTCTTCGAGCTCGGCTTCGCGTTCAACGCTTGGGCCCTGGGCGAGGAGGCGCTGGCTCGCCTCGGCATCTCGATGGAGCAGGCGACGGCGCCGGGATTCGACCTGCTCCCGGCGCTCGGGTTCAGCCGCCGCCAGATCGACGAGGCGAACGAGCACATCTGCGGGACGATGACCGTCGAGGGCGCACCGTTCCTCAAGCTGGAGCACCTTGCCGTCTTCGACTGCGCCAACAAGAACGGCAAGATCGGCCGCCGCTTCATCCACCACCACGGCCACATCAAGATGATGAGCGCCGCCCAGAGCTTTCTTTCCGGCGCCATCTCGAAGACGATCAACATGCCGAACGAGGCGACGATCGACGACGTCCAGGACGCATACGCCGAGAGCTGGCGCCACGGCATCAAGGCGATGGCGCTCTATCGCGACGGCTCCAAGCTGAGTCAGCCGCTCTCGACAAAGAGCGACGTGGTGAACGAGGCGGCGGAGGACGACGAAGCGCAGGAAGCCGAGATCGCCCGTCGGGTCGACGAGGAGGTCGCGGCGGCCGTGGCTCTGGCGCGTGTCGAGTGGGATGCCGAGCGATCGACCCCGGTTGTCGCTGCGGTAGCATCTGCCCCGTTCGCGGCCAGGACCTCCCCGTCGAGGCGGAGGCTGCCGGCGAAGCGGCGAGGGTTCACCCAGGAAGCGCGGGTTGCCGGAAACAAGGTCTTCCTCCGCACAGGCGAGTACGAAGACGGGTCCCTGGGCGAGATCTTCATCGACATGCACAAGGAGGGTGCCGCCTTCCGCTCGATGATCAACTGCTTCGCCATCTCCATCTCGAAGGGCCTCCAGTACGGGGTGCCCCTGGAGGAGTTCGTCGAAACGTTCACCTTCACCCGGTTCGAGCCGCAGGGGATGGTCACCGGTCACCCGAACATCAAGATGTCGACCTCGATCATCGACTACGTCTTCCGCGTTCTCGGCCTGGAATACCTCGGCCGGACCGACCTGACCCAGGTGCCGCCGGACATGGACGAGGCGGACGAAGACGAGCTGGCGATGGTGGTCAACGCGAGTGGAACGTCCACGGCTTCGCCGTCCGTTGCTCCCCCGCCCGCCGCGGCGCTGGGTGGACCCGCCGCCGTGGCGGCGCCGAGGTTGACGACGGGTAGCTCGAACGGGAACGGGCACCATGCGGCCGAGGCCGAGTCGAGTCAGACCGTCACGGCTCTCCTGGAGCGGACGACGGGTCTCAGCATGCTGGATGCGCAGCTCTCGGAGATGATGGGCGACGCACCCTTCTGCGATGTCTGCGGCCACATCACCGTCCGCAACGGCGCCTGCTACAAGTGTCTCAACTGCGGCAACAGCCTGGGTTGTTCGTAGCTGTGACCGGACCGTTCGTCGGGGGGCGGGGGATGCGTTACCCGCCCCCCGGGAGCGCCGAGGGAGCGGGTACAGGGACACGGCGACTCAATCCGGCGTAGACGAGAACGGGGCGCGGCCTGCTTGGCCGCACCCCGTTCTCCTGGCGATTCGATGTGCCGCGGGCGGCCTTAGGCGTCAGCAGTCATCGCCGAAGCCCGCTCGCGCAGATCGGCAAAGGCCGGCGTGCTCAGGTAGCGCTCGCCCGTGTCCGGCAGCACCACCACGATCATCTTGCCTCGGTTCTCTTTCCGTCCCGCGACGATCCGTGCCGCGACCGCCGCCGCCCCGCAGGAGATGCCTTTCAGCAACCCCTCGGTCCGCATCAGCTCGTGCTGGGCGGCGATGGCCGTCGGCGCGTCGATGTGGATGATCTCGTCGTAGATCTCTCGGTCAAGCACGTCGGGCACGAAGTTGGCGCCGATGCCCTGGATCTTGTGGGGACCGGCCTGCCCGGTCGCTAGCAGCGGCGATTCAGCCGGCTCCACGGCGACAACCCGGAGCGACGGCTTGAGCGCCTTCAACACCTGCCCGGCACCGGTGACCGTGCCGCCGGTCCCGATGCCTGCCACCAGGATATCGATCGCCCCATCGGTGTCTTCCCAAATCTCCACCGCGGTCGTCCGGCGGTGAATCTCGGGGTTCGCGGGGTTCTGAAATTGCTGCGGCATCCAGGCACTCGGGGTTTCGGCGAGGATCCGCTCCGCGCGACGTACGGCGCCGGCCATCCCCTCCGACGCCGGCGTCAGCACCAGTTCCGCGCCGTAGCCGAGCAGCAGCACCCGCCGCTCAAGGCTCATGCTCTCGGGCATCGTCAGGACGAGCTTGTACCCCCGCGCCGCGCAGACCCAGGCCAGCGCGATCCCGGTGTTACCACTCGTCGGCTCGACGATGGTCGTGGCTCCCGGTTCAATCAGCCCACGCCGTTCGGCATCGTCGATCATCGCCACCCCGATCCGGTCCTTGACCGAGAACCCCGGGCTGAACGACTCGAGCTTGCCGACGAGGACGCCGGGCAGGTTGGCGCCGAATCGCGCCAGGCGCACCAACGGGGTGTTGCCGATCAACTCGGTCGCGTCGTTCGCGATCGCGGGCCGCTGCTGGCGATCGGTAAGGGACAGGTCCGGCGCCACTGCCGGACGCTCGATCGTCTCCGCCATCAGGCCACCATCCTTATTCTTTGCTCAGGCAAATCCTGGCTTCGCTTATTGTATAGTTATGGATCAACAATATCAACACCTTGCGGCGGGACGACGATCCGACGGTTCTGGGCGGCCGATCCCGGCGTCGACCCTCTCCGCAAGCCATCGGCTCGATCACCCTGCGCGGTTCCGCTGATACTCAGCCTCGCTGCCGATCCAGACGGCACCGTCTGCATAGTGCTCCTTCTTCCAGATCGGAACGATTTCCTTCAGCCGGTCGATCGCGTATTCGCAGGCGGCAAAGGCGGGTGCCCTATGCGGCGAGGCGACGGCAATGACCACGCTGGCCTCGCCCACTGACAGCTGACCGGTACGATGGGCAATCACGACCTGTTCGATCCCCCAGCGCTCCCGGATCTCTCCTCCGATTTGCTCCATCATCCTGGTCGCGGCCGCGGGATAGGCCTCGTACTCCAGCCCGTCCACCCCTTGCCCGCGGGCGCTGTCGCGGACCCGGCCGACGAACGTCACGACGGCTCCGGTGCGCGGGTCTTCCACCAGGGTCTCGACCATTCGGACATCGATGGGCTCTGCCTGGATCCAGAACCGAGGACGACCGTCGCCCCCACTAACGGGAGGGATGAGCGCCACGTCGTCGCCCTCGGCGAGCGTGGTGGCGGGAGCAGCGTACGCTTCGTTGACCATCGTCATCGTCGAGCGGCGCATCGTGGCCAATCTCGGTTCCTCCTCGACGAGGAGGTCAAGCAGGGAGTCGACGGTCGTCCCCTCAGGCACCGCCCGGGACTCGGTCGACCGCCCCATCACCTCTCGCACCATAGCAAAGTACCGGACGGTCACCTCCATCGTCTTCTCCGTTCGTGTAGTCGGCGTTTCAGCCGATCGAACCGGGCCTATTCCCGACCCCCTGCCGGAAATCGAGCCTATCCACGTTGGCGGCCCCACGGTTGCTTACTCCGGCCCGAGCGGAGGCCCGAGCAACACTGCGTCCACCCGTTCCCCCGGTTCGTACGGCGTCTCCCGTGGGGCCACCACCAGGAGCGCATTGGCCCCCAGGAACGAGGCCAGCCGCGACGATGCCTGACTCCCGGTGGTGGTCGCCACGAGCTGTCCCTCCGGGTCGACCCGGACCGTTGCCCGCTGCATCTCGATCCGGTCGGACGGAGGCGTGCCCTGGGCAAGCGCCACGGAGACCCGCGGCCGATCGATCGAGGCGCACCCCATCATGGAGCGGAGCGCCGGCCTGATGAACGTTTCGAACGACACCAACGCCGAGACCGGGTTGCCCGGAAGGCCAAAGACGAGGGTGCCGCCGGCGGTCGTGGCGAAGTTCAGCGGCTTGCCAGGTTTCATGAAGACCCGGCGGAAGTGGACCTTGGTGAGGTCGCCGAGGAGAGGCTTGATCAAGTCCAGGTCACCCATCGAGACGCCACCGCTGGTGATGACAACGTCGCTCTCGGCCATCCGCTCGATCAGCAGCGCGCGCAACGACACCGCGTTGTCCGGGGCTTTGCCACTCCAAGTGACGCTGGCGCCGGCGGCGCTTAGTGCGGCGACCAGCGAAAACCGGTTCGAGTCGCGGATTTGGCCAGGACCGACCGGCTCGCCCGGCTCGACCAACTCGTCGCCCGTGGAGACCACGCTGACGCGAGGACGGGTCGAGACGGGAACCGGCACGAACCCGACCGCCGCGACGAGACCGAGTTCCGCCGGACCAAGAACCGTTCCGGCCGGCAGCACGACCTCGCCGCGTCGCACATCTGAGCCGACGGTTCGGATGTTTTCGCCCGTTGCAACATCCTCCTGAAGGATGACGACGTGGTCCTCGGCCGGTTCTGTGGCCTCGACCCGGACCACGGCATCCGCTCCTCGGGGCATTGGGGCACCGGTCATGATCCGGACCACCGCTCCTTCACTGACCTCGAGATCGAGCACCTGCCCGGCCATCTGTTCGCCCAGCACCTCTCGCCAAGGGGAGGCGTCGCTGGCGACCACGGCATAGCCGTCCATCGTCGCGGCCGGGAATGGCGGGTGGTCTTCGGTCGCGACGACATCCTCCGCCAGAACCCGCCAGGCGGCATCGCCAAGGGCCACCTGCTCAACCGCCAGTCGACGGACTTGGGACAGCACGATCCGCCGCGCCTCGTCGGGATGAACCATCCGGTCCAGTTCGGCCGCCGCCACCAGCACTTCCTCCCACCCTGCCGCAGCTCCCCGCGACGTGCCGAATCTGACGCCACGTAGTATGGTTCAAGCTGGTCTTCTTCCGGAAAGTGATGCCCGACAGCACATGGTGGCCCTTCCCATCCTGGACCGCGATTCCACTCCGTCGGCTGGGGTACTAGGCGGCGGGGACCATGCAGATGGGTCGGCCCCCCTGGCCGACCCGGCTAACCATGTACGCCAGGAGCTCGACGAGCTGCTCGAGCACATCCGCGGCTACCTTCCGCACGCCAACCTCGACCTCGTCCGGAACGCCGGCGAGCTGGCGATCGCCGCCCACTGCGACGAACGCCGGAAATCCGGCGAGCCGTACGCCCACCACCCCATCGCCGTCGGCGCAATTCTCGCCCGGATGCAGCTCGACCCGGAGACGATCGCCGGTGCCCTGCTCCACGATGTGGTCGAGGATACGTCCGTCGACTCGGCGTTGATCGAGCGGGAGTTCGGTCTGCGGGTGGCACGGCTTGTCGACGGCGTAACGAAGCTGGGCCGCCTCCCTTGGACGAGCGACGACGGGAGCGCATCCCGCGAAAAGACCCACCAGGCGGAAAGCCTGCGGAAAATGTTCATGGCGATGGTGGACGACATCGGCGTCGTCCTCATAAAACTGGCCGACCGCCTCCACAACATGCGCACCCTCGATGCCCTGCCGCCCGACAAGCAGCGGAAGATCGCCCAGCAGACGATGGAGATCTACGCGCCCCTGGCTAACCGGCTCGGTATCTGGCCGTTCAAGTCCGAACTCGAGGACCTCTCGTTCCGGTACCTCAACCCTGAGGCGTTCCAGGCCCTGAACGCCGAGTTGGAGAAACGCGGGCGAGACAGCGCGCCGTATCTCGAAGTCGTGAAGACGGAGGTTTCGGAGGCGCTCGGGGCGGCGGGAATTTGCACGGAGATCACCGGCCGGACGAAGCATATCTACTCCATTTACCGGAAGATGAAGCACAAGCAGCGCGGCCTCGACGAGATCTACGACGTTATCGGCCTCAGGGTCCTCGTCGAGGACCGGAAGGATTGCTACGGCGCCCTCGGCATCATCCACGAGCGCTGGCACCCGATCCCCGGAGAGTTCGACGACTACATCGCGACCCCCAAAGAGAGCATGTACCAGTCGCTTCACACGGCGATCATAGGACCGGAAGGGCGGGCTATCGAGATCCAGATCCGCACTCGGGAGATGCACCGGAGCGCGGAGTACGGCGTGGCCGCCCACTGGCGGTACAAAGAGGGCGGCAAGGGCGACGGCCGGGTCGAGGCAAAGGTGGCGTGGCTGCGCCAGTT
>CADCWF010000078.1 GCA_902806345.1 uncultured Thermomicrobiales bacterium | reverse complement strand
CTGATCGCCCTCTCCGGCAACGCAGACCTGATGGAGCGCGTCAAGCCGTCCGTCGCCAGCGACGACACGCTGCTCGCCCGCCACCCCCGCGGGTATCTCGACCAGGGGGCCGAACTCTCGGGCGACAAGGGCGGGGACACCGGTGAGGGCGCGTCGATCGGGCGCGGCGGGGATCGGGTTGCTCGACTGGCCGCTGGCGGCACGATGGTCGCCGTCGACGCGGTCGTCGCCCGCGACCTGCGGCGCGTCTGTGCCCTGGTCCGCCCACCGGGCCACCATGCGGTGGCCGATCTCGGGATGGGGTTCTGCGTCTACAACAACGCGCTCGTCGCCGTCCGCCACGCGCAGAATCACCATAGCCTGGGTCGAATCCTCATCCTGGGCTCGGGTGTCCATCATGGCAACGGCACCCAGGACCCGTGCTGGCAGGACGGCTCCGTCCTCTGCGTCTTGCTCCACCAGGACAATCTCTTTCCGATAGTGTGGGGAGTGGTCGATGCGGTCGGGGAGGGGGCCGGCGAGGGGTACCCGGTCAACATCCCGCTGCCGGGAGGGACCGGAAACGCCGGCTATGCGGCGGTGTTCGAGCGGGTGGTGACGCCGATCGTACGAGTGTTCGACCCGAATCTGATCGTCGTGTTGGCCGGACCTGATGCCAGTGACCTGGACCTGCTGGCGCGGATGGCGGTGACGGTCGAACGGTACCGGGCGATGACCGGGGTGATGGTTGCGCTGGCCGAGGGATGCTGCGAGGGGCGGCTCATGGTGTCGGAGGAGGGGGGCCATGCGGCCCCCTACGCACCCTACTGTTCGGCAGCCGTGGCGGAGGTGCTGGTTTCGGACGCATCCAATCAGCTTAAATCCGTCGGGGATCCCTATCGGGCCCGCGCCGAGAACCTCCCATCCTCTCGCTTCGTCGGGCTCGATTGCCAACAAGCCCTCGATGACGCCATCGCCGTACAGCGCGGATACTGGCCCCTGTAGGCAGACCTAGAATTGCGCTCTCACAGCCCCGTGCCGTGAAGGTAAGAGCGCTCGAAAGGTTGGTACGCGAGCGCGAGAGTGGGGAGCCCGATTTCGCCAGCGTTCGCTCCGGATTCGATCAGTCACGGCCTCGGTTGAGGTGGTGACACGCTGAGGTGGTCGGCAAGGCGCTGAAGGTCGATGACGACCTGGGCATCGAGGGCGATACCGGCTACCTCGTGGTGGGCTTCGGCCTCGATCTCCGGGTCGCCCGGTGCGAGCACCCCCCGGCTACCGACCGCAGCCGGGGCGGACCGGAGTTCCGCGAGAAGTTGCCGGAGGTCGTGACCGAACTCCTGGGGGTCGCGGAAGGCATCGATTCTCCAGGCGAGGAAGCAGTGGCCGAGACCGGGGCGCGAGCCCGGTCGCTGGACGCTGGCAAGGTGGGTCCCCCAGAGCGATCCGGCCAGGGGGCCGCAGAGTACGTCGACGACCGTCGCCAGCCCGTACCCCTTGTGGCCGCCGCCGTCGTGGTCGCCGCCGAGGGGGGTGAGCCAACGGGCGGCGAACGGGTCGGTCGTCGCCAATCCCTGTTCGTCGAGGGCCCACCCAGACGGGATTGCCTTGCCGGCGCGGCGGGCAATCTCGATCTTGCCCCAGGCGACCGTGCTGGTCGCCATGTCGAGGACCAGGGGCGGCTCACCGTCACCGACGGGAACGGCGAACGCGATCGGGTTCGTGCCCAGCATGGCGCTACCGCCGCCGGCGGGGACAACCAACGGTCCCGCGTTCGTCATCGCCAGCGCGCCCAAGCCGCGGCGGGCGGCCGGGAGGACGTAGGCGGCGCCGATGCCAAAATGGCTCGAGTGGCGGACGGTGCAGAACCCGACGCCGGCGGTCTCGGCGCGGACAATGCAGGCGTCCATCGCCTCGGGGGCGAGGGAGATGCCGAGTCCATCGTGGGCGTCGAAGACTACGGTGGATGTGGTCTCGCGCACGACCTTGAGCGAGGACGCCGGGTCGATGGTGCCCTGTTGGATGTGCGAGACGTAGTATCCCAGTCGGGCCACACCGTGAGAGCTGACCCCTCGCGTGTCCGCCAGGGCCAACGTTGTGGCCGCGCGAGCGGCCCGGATCGGTGGGACCCCGACCCGCTCCAGAACGGCAGCCGTAAACCGGGTGAGTTCGCTCGAATCAAAGCGTGCCGTCTGGACCCCGACGCCCTCCGCCATCCGCTCCTCCGGTGACTCGCCGTACCGGCAGGATAGCGCGAACCTGACCCTCCGCTTGCCCGGATGTCGGTTCGACGCAGTGGCGAAAACCGCCCGCGTCCGCGCGGTTCGCTAGAAGACCGGACGGGGCCGGGGGACGATCGTCCCCCGGCCCCGTCCGGTCTTGTGCGATGGTTCCCTTCAGTCCAACCTAGAGCGCCGACCCGCTCATCGTCGAGGTGCTGTCGTCCTTCGACTCCTGCCAGGCCCGGTCGACAACCTTGCGGTTGTCCTGGGCGGCGTTGGCATTGACGATGGTGTGGTCGTCCTTGCGGAGCTCCTCGATCACAACGTCGCTTATCACGTGGTTGATCTTCTGCACGGCCCCGGCGTAGTCCTCGAGGTGGCGAGCGGAGAGTTGGGCCGTCGCCCTGTCGCCGAGGGCGAGCGCCGTGACGTTGAGCATCGTGTAGCCGATGCAGACGTGGTTGAAGGCGGTGTAGTCGTCGCGTAGCGCCTTCGAGATGCCCTCGGTGCGGACCTTGTCGATCAGCCCGGCCGCCTTGCCAAGGAGCGTGCTGCCGACGTCGATGATCGGGTTACCGGCGGTGGTGCCGACCTGCTGCTGGTGCTGCTTCAGTTCGTCCCGGTTGCGCTTGACCATGTCGTGGAACTGCTGGACCACGCCGGCCGCGACCGGGCTGTCCTTTGTCAACTCGAGCTGGTGGTCGAGCGCCTCCTCGATGTGGTCCTCAAGTGCCACCATGTCGCCCACGTAATCGGCGATCGTGTTCCTGCTCTTTTCTTCGGCCATCTTGCTCAATCTCCTCTTCACGTCCGCGGCGTCAAGCGCCCTCGGACGCGGGCGACGCAAACGGCGTACCAGCGCGAATCCACCGCTACCGACGCAATCAGCCGATACCAGCGCGAGTTATGACGGCTTGGAGACGAGCTGAACCCGCACCGCTATCGCTGATGACAGACCCGCTAGAGGGTGACGACCTGGTCGGGGGGATTCCCGGCGAGGGCGCCATAGAGGTCCGGGAAGCAGCCGACCCGGACGTCGCCCACGACATCGCGTTCCGTGTAGACCCCATCCGTCAGATCAGCAAGTCCGCGGGCGGCCGCGCACTGGTCGCACAGCATGAGCAGCATGCCGCGCTCCCGGGCGATCGTTCCGAGCCGCTCGCCGAGGGGATCGCCAGCCCGGAGGAAGAAGGTGTTGTCGTCAAAAAAGAACATGCCGACGACCTCGACGCCGTGGGATCCCGACTCGAGCTGGGGCAGGATCATCGTCCCCAGCTTGTAGGCCGCGGCGCTGGGGGTGGCGAACACGTACGCGATCTTCATCCTGTCTCCATTCCTCCGTCGAGGCGGGGCGAGGCCGCCGGCGTGGACGCGTAATCCGCAATCTCGTCGCTCCGGTCCGGGAACCGGTCGCGCTCCGGGTGGCCGTGGTGGAGCCAACGGGCCACCCGCGTCGTCACGAGACCCGCTTTCGGCGAGAACAGCAGCGCCAGCACGAAGATCGCTGTCGCCACCAGCACGACGCTGGAGCCCGAGGCGAACGCGGCGTAGTAGGAGAGGTAGAGCCCGGCCACCCCGGACAGCGCGCCGATGAGGGCGGCGAGACCGAGCGCGACCGGGAGGCGGTCGGAGAGGAGGCGGGCCGTCGCCGCCGGCGTGACCAGCATCGCCAGGACGAGGATGTTGCCGACAGTCTGCAATGAAACCACGATCGAGAGGGACAGGAGGAGCAGGAATAGTTGGTCCCAGGCCCAAAGATTCATCCCGACCGAGGCGGCGAAGGTGCGGTCGAAGGCGACCGTGGTCAGCTCCCGCCGGAAGAGGAGCATGAGCAGCAGCACGCCGAGACCGATCGCGGCCGAGAGCAGGAGGTCATCGCGGCCGACGCCCAGGATCGAGCCGAAGAGGAACCCGGTGACGTCGCGGGCGAAGGTCTCTTGGGTCGAGATGATCGCCACCCCGAGGGCGAAGGCGCCGGCGAAGAGAACACCGATCGCGGTGTCGTTGGAGAGGCGGCCGGTTTGGCCGATGACGCCGATGCCGAGCGAGACGAGCGTTGCCGCGACCAGGGCACCGACCAGATAGTTGCCGCCGAGGACGAACGCGATGACGACGCCGGGGAAGATGGCGTGGGCAAGGGCGTCGCCCATGAACGCCAGTCCGCGCAGCGTGACGAAGACCCCGATGACGCCGCAGACGATGCCGACGATGAAGATTGCCAGCGTGGCGCGGACCATGAAGCCGTGGGCGAACGGTTCGACTAGCCAGGCGAGGCCGCTCACGCGGTCATCCCGGAGAATGGCACGACCGCCTGACCGCCGAACGCGCGACGCAGGTGGTCCGGCGTCAGGACGGCCGCCGGGGTGCCATCGGCGACGAGGCGACGGTTGAGGAGCACGACGCGGTCGGACGACGTGGCGGCAAGGGCGAGATCGTGCGTCGCATAGACGATGATCCTGCCCCGCCGCTTCAGGCGGTCGAACAGCTCGACGAGCAGTCCCTGGGTGGGGACGTCGACGCCTGTGAACGGCTCGTCCAGAAGGTAGATTCCCCCCTCCTGGAGGAGGGCGCGGGCGAGGAAGACCCGCTGCTGCTGGCCGCCCGAGAGTTGACCGATCTGGACGCGGGCGAGGTGGTCCATCCCCACCGCGGCCAATGCGTCGCGGGCGGTTCCACGCTCGGTCGCCGAGAACGGGCGCAACCGCGAGCGGTGGCCGGTGATCCCCATCAGGGCGACATCGAGGACGGAGATGGGGAAGGTCCAATCCACCGCCGAGCGTTGTGGCACGTACACCACCCGGCGGTCGCAACCTCGGACCGGTTGGCCGTCGAGGCGGATCTCGCCGTGGGTCGGCAGCAGCATCCCGGAGAGCGCTTTCAGGAGCGTGCTCTTGCCGGCGCCGTTCGGCCCGAGGATGCTGACGGCTTCACCGCCGGAGAAGACCAGATCGACCGCTTCCAGCGCCGATCGATCGCCGAAATGGATGCCGAGGCGGCACGCTTCGAGCCGCGTCTTTGGGAGCCGTTCGGAGGCCGCCCCGGACAGGGCCGACGGGAGGGATGCGGAGGCCGTCGACGGAGCAAGGAACGCCATGGGTCAGACGCTACCACTTGATGAGACACCGTGTCAATAATCAACGGTGCCGCTCGTTAGGAGCAGCCCTGGTGGCCCTCGACGCCGGTTCGCGGCGAGCGTGACCACCGCTCCGGTCCCCGGAGCGGCCGCCTCGCCACTGGCGGGTGCTTCAACGCCGGGCACGGCAAAGCGGCCGCCGGACGACCGATCACGAATGAGACCCCACGCGCCATTAGACCGTTGGCTGGCACTCGGGGCAGAGTCCGAACACTTCGAGCAGGTGCCCCTGGATGCTGAACCGGGTGTCCCGGCTGAGGTCGCGGACGAGCTCGTCCACCGGGCAGGCCGAGAAGGCCACCGCCGCTCCGCAGTCGGAACAGACCAGGTGGTGGCGGTGGCCGGGGGTGCCAGCGATGTAGGCCGGGTGGCCGTCGGAGCGGAGGACGCGGCTGAGGACATCGACCGAGGCGAGGAGCTCAAGCGTGCGGTACACGGTCGCCCGGCCGATCTCGGGGACGCGCTGGCGGAGGTTCGCGACCACCTCCTCGGCGGTGAAGGGGCGACCGCGGGCGAGGACGTCGGCGACGACGGCGCGGCGAGGGGCGGTCGAGCGATAGCCGTGGCGAACAAGGAGCTCGGCCACGTGCTCGGGTGAGGGGACGCTTGGCGCGTCGTGGTCAGGCACCTGGGACATGCCGGAAGCGTAGCATAGCGGTCTGTCTTCGAAGTCGCGGAGCAGCATCCGGCCCGGCGGTGACCGCTCCGGGCCCTGCAGTGGAAGCTGCCGGAATGGAGCCGGGGCGTGGCCTGGCGTATCCTCCCGTCGAAAGGGAGGAAGCCGATGGCGACCATGCCCCGCGACGGGCTGCCGCACCAGGAACCCCGGATCGATTGGCACGGACTCTTGCGGATCCTCCTGCTGATCGGGTTGGCGACGCTGCTGGGGCCGGCGACGAGCTGGCAGACCGCGGCCCAGACCAGCCGCTCGGTCGAGTTCGCCCGGGTCGACGTCGAGGTCGAGCTGCTCGAGGACGGCGAGCTCGCCGTCGAGGAGCGGCTCGATGTCGCCTTCACCGGCGGGCCCTTCCGAGAAGGGTTCCGCGATGTCGCCCTCGGCCGGGTCGAGGCGATCTCCGATATCCGAGTCGGCGAGCGGACGGACGACCGAACCGTGTCGTACGAGTTCGTTTCGCCGGGGGCGTTCGACCCGGCGGAGCCGAACACCTACACCTACCAGGTCCGCAACACCGATCTCCACCTCGCCTGGAGTTTTCCGCCGACCTACGACCGGACGCGACGGTTCGTCCTCGACTACACCGCGTCGGGCGCGCTGCGGGTCTACCTCGACGAGGAGCCGCCGTACGAGCAGATCTCGTGGATCGCGGTCGGTGAAGCCCTCTCCGAGGTTGCCCCGGTCCGCGAGTCCACGCTCACGTTCGTCTTGCCGGAGGCGGTCGATCCGGCCCAGACCCAGATCTTGCCGGGCGACGACCCGGCGGAGCACACGGACGACGGACGAACGTGGACCTGGCAGGCGAGCGACCTCGGACGCGGCGAGGAGTTCTCGGCGAGCCTCCGCTTCCCGCCGCTGGTGCCGGCGGTCGCGCCCGACTGGCAGCAGCAGAGCGACGAGGCGGAGGCTCGAGTCGCCGAACAGGCCGAACGGGGGGCCGTCTGGGATCTCCTCCTCGCTGGTCTCGCCTTGCTGCTCGCGATCGGCGGCGGGTTGGCCATCTTCGCCACCTGGTTCGCCCGCGGGCGCGACCCCCAGGTTGGACTGGTCGCGGCGTTCACGGCGGTGCCGCCGGACGACCTGCCGCCGGGCGCCGCCGGGGCGCTGCTCGACGAGCGGGCGAACGACCACGACATCATCGCGACGCTCGTCGACCTCGGGCGGCGGGGGGTGATGCGGATCGAGGAGAAGGGGAGCGGTCGCCCCGCGGTCCTGGGCGGCGGCCGCGATTTCACCTTCACCTTGCTCCAGACCGATGCACCGTTGGCGGCGTTCGAGCGGCGACTGCTCCAGGCTCTGTTCGGCAGCAACCTGGAACCGAACGAATCGGTCCAGTTGAGCCAGGTCAAGGAGCGGTTCGAGCTGGCCCAGGCCGCGATCGCGGCGGACCTCTACCAGGAGCTCGTCGACCGCGGCTACTTCGTCGGATCGCCCGAGGCGACGCGGAACCGGTGGCGGCGAGCAGGTGCGATCGGCGTCGCCGTCGCCCTGATCGGCGGTTGTTTCGCCATGGGGGCGCTCGCCGAGGTCGCGACCCTCGTCTGGCTGCCGGTGCTGGTCGTCGCCGCGCTGGCAGCGACGCTGTTCCTGCTCTCCAACGCGATGCCGCGGAAAACGCGGGAGGGGGCGGAGGCGTCCGCCAGGTGGAGCGCGTTCCGGCGGTACCTGGACGACATCGAGAAGTACGAGGACCTGGGCGAGGCGCAGACGGTCTTCGAGCGCTACCTGCCGTACGCGGTCGCGTTCGGGCTCGAACGGTCGTGGGTCGACAAGTTCGCCTCGGTCCGGACGACGGCGCCCGCCTGGTTCGGTCCCGCGCTCGGTCCCATCGGCTCTCCGTTCGGTCCTGGTTCGGGGCGTGGCGGGCCGGTCGTCGTGGTCGGCGGCGGCGGACCATTCTGGGGGGGCCAGGGAGCTGCCCCTCGCGGCGGGGACTTCGGCGGTGGGGAGGCGGGTCCGGTCGGCGGCTGGGGCGGGGGCGGCGGTGACCTCCAGGACGCGAGCGACACCTTTGGCCGCTCCCTCCAGGGCGCCAGCGGCGGCCTCTTCGACCTCTTCAACGCCGCCGGGCGAGCCTTCACGTCGTCGGGCGGCGGTCGGGGCGGCTTCGGCGGATTCAGCGGCGGCGGTGGTTTCGGCGGCGGCGGGGGCGGTGGCTTCGGCGGCGGAGGTGGCGGCGGGGGCGGCTTCAGGTAGCCGCCCTGGTTGGTTCGGTTCGGATCGCACCCCATCGGGCAACGGCGCCGGTATCGGGAGACGGTAACCGGGTCGCGCTCGCGTATGCTTAGGGGACCAACCACCCGCGAAGCGTCGATCGGCTCGGCGCCCGATCGACAGGCACAGGCGATGACCGCCACGGACGAAACGAGCGCCGGACCCGTTGCTGTCCGCTGCACCTACCACCCCGAGGTCGAGACGCTGCTGCGCTGCTCGCGCTGTGGGACGCCGATCTGCCCCCGCTGCGGGGTACGGACGCCGGTGGGGATGCGCTGCCCTGCCTGCACCGGGACGGCGGTGCGTGGCGCACTGGAAACCGAAAAACTCGTCCGCGCCGGGGGCGTCGGGCTGTTGGTGGCCGTCCCGGTCGGCGTACTCTGGGGGCTTGCCCCGGAGTGGGGGTTTTACCTCGCGCTGTTGCTCGGCTTCGGCGGCGTCGAGGCGATGGCCAAGGTCGTCCCCGGCTGGCGCGGGCCGACCCTACAGGCGTTCGCGGTCGGGGCTGTGATCCTCGGCATCGTCGTCAGTCGGTGGGTGGTCGCCCGCCAACTCGGCGTCGACCTGGGCGAGGTCAACCAGTTCACTCCTCGCCTCCAGCGGGGTCTCTACCTGCGGCTGGTGCCGGACCTGCTGTTCATGGCGTTGCCCATCGCCATCGCCTGGGTTCGCTTCCGCTAATCGACGGTCGGCTTCGCCGGCCCGATCACGACCACGGGTCAGCGATCATCGATCGGGATCGGCGGCGGCGGCGGAACGACCCGCAGGCTCGGCGTCCGGTCGGGCGACCACCGCTGCCCGACGAACACCTCGCCCATCCGGTGGGCTTCGTTCCACACCTCGCGGATCGGCACGTCGGCCGAGCGGGCCAACTCGAGGCAATCGTCGTACTCCGGCGCCGCGTCGATCACCCGTCCGCGCCAGCCGCGCAGCTTGAGCCGAACCTCGCCCCAGCGGGTCGTCGCCGTCTCGAAGCGGCGCACCGCTTTGACCCGTTCAACCGGGCGGGAGCGGACGCCGAGGGTGGTGGTTTGCTCGACCAGGAGGTCCACCAGATCGCGCTGCCGCTCGGCCGGGCAGAGGACGGAGACGACGACCCCCAGCCGCCCCTTCTTCATCACCACCGGCGTCAGCCACGCGTCGAGCGCTCCGGCGGCGAAGAGGCGCTCGACGAGCAGCTCGGTGAATTGCGGATTCATGTCGTCGATGTTGGTCTCGAGCAGGACCTCGTCGGCCACGGCGTCTTCGGTCGCGTCGATCTCCCCCAGCCACGCCCGGAGTGCGTTCGGCCACGGCATCTCCTTTTCGCCGAACCCGTAACCGATGGCCGACGGGGCGAACCCGGGCCGCTCGAACTCGGCAAGGACGGTTAGGATCGCGGCCCCGGTCGGGGTCAGGAGCTCACCGGGCACGTTCGCCTGCACGGGCGAGGCGGTGGCCACCGGAGCGCTGGCGCGGGCAAGCAGGTCGGCGACGGCCGGCGCGGGAACGGGCAGTGGGCCGTGAGCCGCCTGCACCCAGCCAGAGCCCAGGCTTGGCGGCTCGGAGTAGACCCGCTCCACGCCGAGCAACGACAGGCCAAGGCAGGTCCCGGTGATATCGACGACGGCGTCGGTGCCCCCGACCTCGTGGAAATGGACATCGTCGACCGTGGTGCCGTGGACGGCCGCTTCCGCCTCAGCGAGGCGAGCAAAGATGGCGAGCGCCTGGGCGCGAACGGCGGGCGGCAGCGACGAGGTCGCGAGGAGGTCGCGGATCGCCGCCCAGTTGCGCGGTTCTCGCTCCTCGTGGACGACCACACGACACCTGGTTCCGGCGAGACCGTGTCGATTAACGGAGGCGATGTCGAGATCGAACGGGTCGAGCGGCAACCGGCCGAGTTCGGCCCGGAGGCGGTTGGCGTCGAGTCCGAGGTCGATGAGGGCGCCGAGGATCATGTCGCCGCTGGCGCCCGAGAAGGGGTCGAACAGGATGACGCGCACGCCGTCACCTCGAATCGTTGCCGCGCGGAGGGAGCGAGCAGCCGTGGTCCGGCGACCCGGCGAGAGCGTAGCAGACGGCGGCGCCCCAACCTGTTGTCGCGGCCGCCCGTCGTCGCTGGTCCCCCGGCTCGGAATACCGGCGGGAGGTCGCGGCTACCGTGCTAGGATCGAAGATCGACGGTATTTGGAGGCACCGGGAACGGGAGGAGGTCCTGTGCAGACGATGACGCCGCCCGTGGGAACGGCTACCCAGCGATTCGGCGGGCATTCGATGACCGCGCCGCTCCGACGGGTCATGGTGCGCAAGCCAGCCCCCCAGGCAGAGGTCGGCGATGCCGTCGCGTTCGGCTATCCGCGCCCCGTCGACCACGAGGCGGCCGAGCGCCAGCACGCCGGGTTCGTCTCGCTCCTACATGAGGCTGGGGCGGAGGTGATCGAGACGGGGCCCGACGGGGCGGGTCAGCTCGATGCGATCTTCGCCTACGATCCATCGATCATGACCGACGCCGGGGCGGTGCTGCTCCGACCCGGCAAACCCCTGCGGCGGGTCGAGGTCGCCCTCCACCGGCGGAGCTACGCCGACCTCGGGATCCCGATCCTCGGCAGGATCGAGGCACCGGGAACGGTCGAGGGCGGCGACACCCTCTGGCTCGACCACCACACCCTGGCCGTGGGTCGCGGCTACCGGACGAACGAGGAGGGCATCGACCAGCTCCGCCGCATCCTGCAGCAGATCGGTGTCGACGTGCTCCGGAGCGAGTTGCCCCATTGGCGCGGTCCCGGGGAGTGCCTCCATCTGATGAGCCTCGTCAGCCCGATCGCGGACGACGCCGCGGTGGTCTATCCGCGGTTGATGGCAACGCCGTTCGTCGAGGAGTTGGGTCGCCGCTCGATCCGGTTCATCGAGGTGCCGGACGAGGAGTTCGAGACGCTTGGCTGCAACGTGCTGGCCCTGGCCCCGATGAAGGTGCTTCTCTGCGACGGCAGCCCGGTCACCCGCACCCGGCTGGAAGCGGCCGGGTGCGAGGTGCTGGCCTACGAGGGTTCCGAGATTTCCCACAATCGCGCCGGAGGCCCGACCTGCCTGACGAGACCCATTCTGCGCGAGGCTTGACGCCTTTCCGTCCGGGAGATACCGTCTCGGGATTGAGCTGGAGCACCGATTCCTTAAGCGCAGCCGGCGGAACGGGGTGGGGCTCGACGGCGATTGGCGGCACGTGGCGATTCCGCGAGGAGAGAGGCTAGGGACGGACGAGGTCGGATCGAGACATTGATCGAGATGGAGCCGGCCGAGGTCATGGCGCGCTACCGGCGGGGCGAGATCAGCCGGCGCGATGTCCTCCGCCTGCTGAGCGTCGTTGGATTAAGCTCGGCGGCGTTGCCGTTGCTCGGCCGCGAGGCCTCCGCGGCCGAAGAACTGTCGATGGTCATCTGGGAGGGGTACGCCGACCCGTCGTTCGCGGCAACTTTCGAGGGGGCCAACGACGCCACGATCAGCGCCACCCCGATGACCTCATCGGACGACGCGTTCGCCAGACTCCAGGCCTCCGGCGGCAGCAACTTCGACCTGGTCTCCGCGTCGAACGATGTCTCGCAGCGGCTCATCGACGCCGGTCTCGTGCAGCCGATCGATCCCAGCCGTCTGTCGAACTACAACGACCTCTACCCGCAGTTCCAGAAGCCTTCGTACATCACCAAGGACGACCAGCTCTACGGCGCCAATTTCGCCTGGGGCCCGACCCTGATGATCTACAACTCGGAGCAGGTAACGGAGGAGCCTACCTCCTGGCAGGCGTTGCTCGATGAGACCTATGCCGGCAAGATCTCGACTTGGAACGCCCCGATCCAGATTGCCCAGTACGCCCTGCTGCTTGACTCGAAGCCGGAGAACCCGTATGAGCTGACGGACGAGCAGTTGGCCCAGGTGAAGGACCTGTTGCTCCAGCAGAAGCCCTTGATCCGCACCTATTGGAACTACGGCGACGAGCTCAAGCAGCTCCTCGCCAGCGGCGAGGTCGTCATCTCCGACGCCTGGCCCTACGTCGCCGTCGGCTCGCGCGAGGCCGGCATCCCCGTCGTCGAAGTGTTCCCGAGCGAGGGGGTCACCGGCTGGTCCGACTCCTGGATGCTGACGGCCGGGGCGAAGAACGTCGATCTCGCCTACAAGTGGATGGACTTCATGATCGGCCCGGACGGCCAGATGGGCGTCCTCAACAACAACAACTACGCGATCACCAACAAGACGGTGATCGAGGGGCTGGACGAGCAAGTGCGCTCCGACCTCCGGATGGACAACATCGAGGAGGGGTACGACCAGATCCTGATGTGGCGGAACGTGCCCAACTACGACAAGTGGCTCCAGGTCTGGCAGGAGGCCACGACGGGGTAGGGGCGACGGCCGAATCCGTTTCCCGCTGGCTGGTCCGGGACGGCAGGGGGCCGAGGCGGATTCCGCCTCGGCCCAGACACGGGGCGACGAGACCGGGCAGGGGCGGGAGCGATGGCGACGGTCGTGGCATCGGGGACGGGACAGGTTGCCCGATCCTCGCCTCCGTGGCGAGGACGGGGCGGCCTGCTCGTGCTATTGCCGGCGCCCTTGGCCTGGATGCTCGTGTTCTATGGTCGCGCCTCTGGCCATCCTCCTGGTGCACGCCTTCTGGTCGGTCGACTACCTGACGATCCAGCGCTCGTTCATGCTGGAAAACTTCAGGACGCTCCTGACCAGCGATCTCTACGGGCGGGTGCTCGGTCGCTCGGTCGCCATCGCGGCGGTCGTCACCCTGATCGACATCGTGCTTGCCTTTCCGGTCGCGTACTTTCTTGCGAAGAAGGTCCGCCGCCACCGCGAGGTGCTGTTGCTGCTGGTCGTTTTCCCGCTCTGGAGTTCCTACCTGGTCCGCGTCTTTGCCTGGAAGACGATCCTCGGCACGTCCGGAATCCTCAACACCTTCCTCCTGTGGACGGGGGTGATCGAGGTGCCCGTCTCGGCGTTCCTCTACTCTAAGACGGCCATGATCATCACCTTCTGCCAGGTCTGGCTCCCGTTCATGATCCTGCCGCTCTACACCGTGATCGATCGGATGCCGAACGCGCTGCTCGAGGCCTCGGCGGATCTCGGGGCAACGGGTCGGCAGACCTTTTGGAAGGTAATCCTGCCGTTGTCGCTTCCCGGATTGCTCGCCGGCTCGCTCAGTGTGTTCAGCCTGACCCTTGGCGACTACATCACGCCGACCTTGCTCGGGGGACCCGGCGACCAGATGATCGGTCGCCTCGTCGCCGACAGCTTCGGGATGTCGAACAACTGGCCGCTCGGCGCCGCGCTCGTCCTCCCGGTCCTCCTGATCGTCTCGATCCTGATCTGGGGAGCCGGTCGGTTTGGCGCCCTGGGCCGGACCGCCTCGTGAGCGCGGAGACCTCCGTCGCGTCGCCGGGTGTCACTACTGCCACCCCGCGAACTCGGCGTTTTCGCAGCGGGAGCGGGGGAGTGGGATTGCCGTTGATGACGGCGCTCGTGTTCCTGCTCCTCTACCTGCCGCTGGCCGTGGTCGTCCTCTACTCGTTCAGCGCCTCGGAGGTGGCACGGTGGCCGATCGCCAGCTACACGTTGGATTGGTACCGCGAGCTTCGCCAGGACCGCGAAATCCTTGCGGCGCTGCGGCTCTCGGTCGTGATTGGCCTGGCGGCGGCGTTGATCGCGGTGGTGCTCGGGACCGCCGCGGCGCTGGCGATCGACCGGTTCGACTTCCCTGGCAAGCATGCGATCCGGTTCGTGGTGGCGCTGCCGATCACCCTGCCGGGAATCGGGACGGGCGTCGCGAAGCTGTCGTTCTTCAGCCTCCTGACCTGGGAGATGTCGCGCTGGACGTTGATCGTCGGCCACGCGACCTTCTGCATCGCCCTCGTGCTCAACAATGTCGTCGCCAGACTCGGCCAACTGCCCCGGAATCTCGGAGAAGCGTCGGCCGACCTCGGGGCCTCGCCGTGGCGCACGTTCTGGCGGATCACCTTCCCGTTGATCCGCCCGGCGATCCTCGCAGGGGGCGTGCTTGCGTTCACCTTGTCGTTCGACGAGGTCGTCGTCTCGTTCTTTCTCCAGGGCAGGGAGCCGACCCTGCCTTTGCTCATCTGGGGTCGACTGCGGATCGGCCTGTCGCCGGAGATCAACGCCGCCGCGACGGTGATCGTCCTCGTCTCGTTGGTGGGCGTGCTGTTGTCCAACCGCCTTCTCCGGGGCGGTGCCAGGTCGGGTGAGATGGCCACAGGAACGAGCCGATGAGCGTCGCCGTGCCGTCGCCATCGACATCCACCGCCCGCACTGCCGCCGTCGCCCAACCCGGCATCGAGCTCCGCAAGGTTCGGAAATCGTTTGGTGAAACCGTGGCGGTCGACGAGGTGTCGCTGGTCGTCGGCCGCGGAGAGTTTCTGACCCTGCTCGGGCCATCCGGCTGCGGCAAGACGACGACGCTGCGGATGATCGGCGGCTTCGAACTCCCCACGTCCGGCGAGATTGCGATCGACGGCGAAACCATGAACCACCGGCCACCGCACCGTCGCCCAGTCAACACCGTCTTCCAGAACTACGCGCTGTTCCCCCACCTGACGGTCGCGGGAAACGTCGCCTACGGGCTAGAGATGGCCGGCGTGGCGAAGGCGGAGCGGCAACGGCGGGTGGCCGATGCGTTGGAGATGGTGCGGCTCCCCGGGGTCGAGAACCGGAGACCGAGTGAGCTGTCTGGCGGCCAGCAGCAGCGGGTGGCGTTGGCCCGCGCCCTTGTGAACCGGCCCGCGGTGCTGCTGCTCGACGAGCCGCTCGGCGCGCTCGACCTCAAGCTGCGCAAAGCGATGCAGGTCGAGCTGAAGCAGCTCAATCGGGCGGTCGGAGCGACGTTCGTCTACGTCACCCACGACCAGGAAGAAGCGTTGGCGATGTCCGATCGCATCGCCGTGATGAGCGCGGGTCGGGTCCTCCAACTCGGGACGCCGGAGGAGATCTACGAGAGCCCCCGGAACCGGTTCGTCGCCGACTTCATCGGTCAGACCAACCTCCTCCCGGTCGAGGTGGTGGCGATCGAGGGCGATCGGGCGCGCGTCCGAGTATCGGGCGGTCAAATCCTGACATGCCGGACAACCGCCGGTGCCCCGGTTGCCGGGCCGGCGACCCTCGCGGTGCGCCCGGAACGGTTGCATCTGAGAAGCGAACTCGGCGAGACGGGCGGGCTTGCGTGGAACCACCTTGAGGGCACGCTGGCCGAGACGATCTACCTGGGCACCCACACCCAGTGGGTGGTCGAATTGCCGGACGGGGTCTCGATCGTCGTCCACCGGCAGAATCGGGGACCCGCGGAACGCGGGGAGAGCTTGGGTCCGGGGGAACCGATTGCCGTCGTCATTGATCCGGACGCCGCGACGCTGCTGGCGGAGTGACGACGGCGCTCTGCCCGCCGGCTAGGGCACGACGCACGGCGTGTCGAGTTTGGAGGCATTCGCCATTGGGCCGATCGATACGGAACCGAGTGCCCGAGCCAAGGTCGTTCGAGTTCGACGGCGCTATCCACGTGGGGAGATGGCGGTGCCTCGGGAGCAACCGGAGGGGGGACACGTGACGGTGGGATCGCTTACCGAAGAGATCATCGCGTTCCTCGAGAACCGCCGCGGCGAGGTCGTCGAGTGGACGTCGGCCCTCGTCGCGGCGCCCAGCCCGAATCTGCCGGGGGACGAGACGGCACCGGTGGCGGTGGTCCAGCGTGCCGTCGCGGACCTCGGCCTGCCGCCCGCGCGCATCGTAGCCGCCGAGCCCCACCGCCCGAACCTGATCGTCCGGATCGACGCGGCCCGCCCGGGTCCCCACCTCGCGCTGTGCGGCCATCTCGACACCAAGCCGGTCGGCGAGGCCGCGCACCTGTGGCGCACCGACCCGCTCTCGCCGACAATCGACGGCGACCGGCTCTACGGGCTCGGCAGCACCGACATGAAGGGCGCCTGCGCCGCGATGCTGCTGGCCGGCGCGGCCTTTGCCGCGGTCGCCGAGCGGGCGGCCGGATCGCTGTCGCTGCTGTTCACGGCCGACGAGGAGTACGGCAGCAAGCTCGGGGCCGAGTTTCTGGTGCGGAACGGTTGGGTCGAAGCCGACGCCATCCTCCTCGGCGAGCCCGCGGGACTCAGCCGCGACTGGGAGGCGATCCGTGTCGTCTCGAGGGGATTCAGCGGCTTCAAGGTCACGGTCCAGGGCACCCAGACGCACTCGTCCATCTCGGACCAGGTGCCGACCGTCAACGCGGTCGAGGCGATGGCGCGGGTCATGGTCGGCTTCCGCCGAGAGCTCCGACCGCGGTTTCCGCCGCACCCGCTCTGCCCGAGCGGGCCGACGGTCAACATCGGGGTCCGCTGCGAGGGCGGGGTCGGATACGGAGTGCTGCCCGGCCAGGCCGAGTTCTGGACCGACATCCGTACCACCCCTGGGATGAGCCAGGAGCAGCTCGCGGACGACATCGAGGCAGCCCTCGGTCGGGCGCGCTCGGAGGTACCGGAGGCGAACGTACATTGGGCGTTCGCGCCCGCGCTCGCCTGGATCGGCCCGACCGAGGTGGTGCCGGAGCATTCGATGGTGCAGGCAGTCCAGCTCGCTGCCGAGCGTGTGTTGGGGGTGGCCCCCCCGCTGGCGGCGTTCCCCGGCGCCACGGATGCTTGGGCGTTCCAGGGCATCGGCGGCGTCCCAACGCTCGCCGCATTCGGCCCCGGCCTGCTGCCGTTGGCCCACGGCCCGAACGAGTGGGTGAGCATCACGGCGCTCGAACAGGCGGCGGCGATCTTCGCGGTCGGTGCGGTGGAGTTTGGCGCGGGGTGATCGGAGATCTGCTCTCCCTTGATCCCTCATCTCCTACCGAACCGCCGCGGATGCGCCCCCCGGACCATTCGACCGCGTCACCCGATCTCCGATACAAAGAGTGCACTGAGGTTGACCTCGACGCCGGGAAGGGATTGGACGGCCACGGACCCGTGGGTGGAACGGGATTCGGCGTTGGTTCCGTCGGGCTGCCTGTGGTAGGTGGTCAGCGAATGGTCATACGGGTGGAGGTACCAGATTTCGAGGCCCCCCCTCGCCATGTACTCCGGCAGCTGCTGGGCGACGTCGTCGTCGCCGGTCGATGGTGACCTGATCTCGACGACGAGCGGCAATGGCGCCGAGTACGCATCGAGCGCTCCGGTCTGGTCGCGCTTCGCGCGTTCCAGCGGCCAGGGGATGACGGCGAAGTCCGGCACGTAGTAGTGCCGGGCCGAGCGCCGGAGCCTCGCGTGGTTGATGCGCAATCGGTACTCGGAGCGTTCGAGCTGCGGCCCGAGCGCCAGGACGAGGTTGGTCATCATGCCGCCGTGTTCCACGTTCATCGCCGGTTTCTCCCGCGGCAGGCCGTCGTGCAGCTCGAGCGGAGCATCGACGGCGGCGAGCGCGAGTCGGCGATAGGTCTCCTCGCTCACCCGCCCGGCAGCGATCGTGGCCATCGGTCCTCCTCCGGAGTATCGCGGTCGCGCGGCTTGGGATGTGTCCGAGTTGAGGGCTCCGGCCCGATCCGATCGGCTGGTGCTATCTGCCCGTGCGAGGCCATCCCGCCAATGGAAGGCCCGTCTCGGCTTCGATCTCCAGCAGCCGGTTGTACTTCGCGAGCCGCTCGGAGCGCGCGATCGAGCCGACCTTGATCTGGTCGCCTCCCCAGCCGACGGCGAGATCGGCCAACCAGTCGTCCTCGGTCTCGCCGGAGCGGGCGCTGACCGTGACCGACCAGCCGGCGCTCCGGGCCAAGCCGAGGGCGGTCGCCGCCTCGGTCAGCGTCCCGATCTGGTTGACCTTGAGCAGCAGCGCCGTCGCGGCCTCGGCGGCGACGGCACGGCGGATTCGGTCCGGGTTGGTCGTCAGCAGGTCGTCACCGAGGACAAGGGCGCGCTGCCCGATGCGCTGCCGGAGGAGCGGCCAAGACGCCCAGTCCTCCTCGGCGAGCCCGTCCTCGATCGAGACGATCGGATACGAGTCGAGCCAGGCACCGATCCGGCCGATCATCGCCGTCGGCGTGAGCGTGTCGTCGATCCGATAGCGGCCGTGTTCGTAGAAGTGGCTGGCCGCGACATCGACGGCGAGTGCGACATCCTCGCCGGGCGCGAAACCGGCGAGACTGATCGCGGTCGTGGCGTCGTCAAGCATCGCCTCCGGTGACGGGAATGCCGGCGCCAGCCCGCCTTCGTCTGCGACGAGGGCGCGGCTGCCGTACCTCCGTAGAGAGAGGTCCGCGGCGGCGGCATACACCGCGGCGACAACGGCCAGCGCCTCGTCCGTGCTCGTCGCCCGGATTGGGACGACCAGTACATCCTGGATCGCGACCTGACCGCCCGCGTGCTTCCCCCCGCTGAAGAGGTTGATCGTCGGCCGAGGCAGAGTGGACGGGCGGGGGAGTGCGGCCACGTCGGCGAGGTGGCGGTAGAAGGGGAGGTTCCGCTCGACCGCGTGCGCCCGTGCAAAGGCGATCGAGGCGGCGAGGATGGCGTTCGCCCCGAGTCGTCGCTTGTCTGGTGTCCCGTCGAGGTCGATCAGGAAACGGTCGAATGCCGCTTGATCCGGAAAGGATCGGGTGGCGGCCGTCGCGCGGATCTCGCCGGACAGATTCTCCGCCGCCCTCCGGCAGCCCAATCCGTTGTAACGGGACGGATCCCCGTCGCGCAATTCCCGCGCTTCGGCCCCGCCGGTGGAGGCGCCGGAAGGCACTTGCGCCCTGGCCCGGGCGGCGCCGGTCAGGGTCAGCGTGGCCTGGACGGTCGGCCGCCCGCGGCTGTCAAGGATTTCCAGTCCCTCGATCTCCTCAATCGTCGGCACGCGCGTCAATCTCCCAGAGGAAGCGACCGGTCAGCCCCTCGACGGTCAGCGGCGGGTCGCCCATCAGCGCGAGCGCCGCCGCCCGTTGGCGACGGCGCTCCGCGGAGCCGAGGTACTCGAGCGGGGAGCGCCCGTCGACGCGGGCGAGCAGGCAGCCGAGCGTGGCACCGACTGCCCGGGTCTCCAGTTTCGGCGCCCAGGGAACGTCGCCGATCTCGGCTTCGTAGAGCCTCCAAAACCGGACGGCCAACTCCGAGAACGATGAGCGCACCTTCGGCAGGTGGTGCGCCTTGCTAAGAAGATGAGTAAGACCGAACCCAAGATCAAACGCAGGATCGCCCCAATGGATCACCTCGTGGTCGAGGAGCACCAGCCGTCCTGCGTGCACCAGGACGTTCTTCGGGCTGTAGTCGCCGTGGACGAGGGTCAGCGGGTGGGAACGGATGTCGTCCAGCAACCGGTGGAGGAAGGCACGGGCGGGCGGCACGCGATCGGCGGTATAGGCGTAGTACGGCTCGAGCCGCAGCGACTCGAAGTAGGCGCGGTCGCGGAAGATCGGTTCGACCTCGGACCGTCGCACCCACGCCTGGTGGTGCATGGCACCGAGGAGCCGGGCGAACTGCTCGATGTGACCGGCTTCGAGTCGCCCCGAAAGGAGCATGGCCTTCCAGTTGTCGTGGGGCAGCGGGACGGCGCCCATACCGAGGATGTGGAGATCGTGGTCCTCGAACACGAAGGGAACGACGGTGCCGGGAGGGGCCAACTCGGCCAGCCAGCGGAGGCCGAGGGCCTCGCGGTGGATGCGGTTGGGCGGGCTGAACCAGTCGACGGCGACGCGGAGTTTCGGGAGTGCCTGCTTGACGACCCAGGAATCGCCGCCTTCACGCTCGACAAGCACCGTCCGGTTGGAGACGCCCCCTGGGAGCGTGCTGACACGGGGGTCTTCGTCCGCCGGGATGCGGCGGGTGGCGCGAAGGTAGGCTGCAAGCGCACCGGGCCGCTCGATATCGAGATCGTCGGACTGCGGTGTCATGGGGCGGGCTCCGGCGTCGTGCATTCTTGGGCGAAGGTGATTGTCCGGGGTCTCCGGAGTGCGGGCAACCCCGATCGGAGGCGTGAGCGTCGGGAGGATCGGGCCAAGACAGCCAAACCCTGACCGGCCCGGGAACGTCGGTGGCAGCCAGCACGTCCGGGTGGACGCGGTACAATCGGCTGGATTTGGGCCGGCCGAACTTTGGCTTCCTGGCGGCGGAACCTCAGGGGATTCGGACGCCAGTATTGAACGGGTGGCGGAGGGTATCGCGGGAATGGCGTACCGGTTTCTCCTCGAAGTCCCGGCGACGCTCGCGGCCGAGGCTGGCGTGGCGGTCGAGCAGGCTCCCGATGCCCAGGTGCTGCTGGTGAGGCCGTCCCACGGCCTCGGGTTCGAGGACGAGTTCGTTGACCTGACCGTGGCCACCCACTCCCTCCGGGTGATCGATACCCTCTACGACTGGTTCGACCGACTCGGCGCCTCCCGACCCGATATCCGCCTCGTCCTCCACAGCGGCGAACGGGTGGATCTCGAAGCGGTCGATCGCGGTGCGATGGTCGCGACGATCCGGCGTGACCAGCCGTGGGTGGAACGGGCGCTCCCGAAGATCGGGGAGCACGAGCAAGACACCTTCGCCAGCCCAGCCGCGGCCATTGGGCAGCCGCTCGGGGTCGCGGTCGACGCGGCCGGTTCGAACGCTCCCGATTCAACCGGCGGTTCCGCACCTACCTTGGCGGGTGTCGGAGTCGATAACGGGGGAAGGCAGATCCATCTCCGACGGCTCAACCATATCGCCGTTCGGGTGTTGGACGTGGCGAAGGCCGAGCGCTTCTACGAGCAGTTCCTGGGCATGGCGGTGGTCGGGCGGGCCCGCCGCTCACGAACGGGGGCACTCGAACCAGTCGAGGGAGAGTACCGCTGGGACGAGGCAACGCTCGACGGTTCGCCGGCCGACGTGACGTTCCTCCAGAACGGCGCCCTGACCCTTGCGCTGGAGCGGGCAGGGCGCGGTGGCCGCCTCGCCGAGAACGCGCTCGCGCACCTGTCGGTAGCTGTCGACCCCATTACCTTCAGCACACTCCGGGGCGAGGCACTGGTCCGCTCGTTGACCGTGATCTCGAACGCGGACACGTCGTTCACGTTCCACGATCCTTTCGGCATCGGCTGGGAGATCACGGTCGGCGCTCCCCAGGTCATGACAGGGCGATAGCTCCGGGAAGGCTCGAACGTCGATGCTGGACAACTACCGGGATTTGATCGACGAGTTGCTCGGGGGCCCGTCGGAAGTTCGGGCGATGGCGGATACGGCGGGCGGGACGCTCCCCGCCGCGGCGCTCGGCGTCGTCGCCGAGATGCGCAAACGGGACGAGTTGGTTACCAGTCGCCTCCAAACGATGATGCGCGATCCGGACCCGCACCTCCCCGTACTCGCGGACCATCCGGCCGGTGAGGTCGGCGACACGGCCGAGGTGCTCGCGGCGATGGATCAGGCGCGAGGGGATCTGGTTTCACTCTTGATGAACCTGACGCTGAAGGATTGGGAGCGGACCGCGACCCACGACGTGGATGGGGAGATCACCCTCGCGGATGAAGTCGAGCGGCACGTCGAGTTCGACGAGGATCGCCTGGCTCGGCTCCGCGTCGTGGTCTCCGAGGGCACGGGCTGATCGAACGTGACTGCGACGGATCCACCGACATCGGAGATCGCTGCCGACGCCGGGGGCAATCGCCCGGTCATCGTCGTCGGAGCCGGCCTCGCCGGCCTCGTCTGCGCCGTGGCGCTGCATCAGGCCGGCCGGCGGGTGGTCGTGCTCGAAGCCGCGGACGGGGTCGGCGGCCGGGTCCGGAGCGACCTCCACCCCGAAGGGTTCGTTCTCGACCGCGGCTTCCAGATCCTGCTCGATGCCTACCCCGCGGCTCGCCGCTGGATCGACCACCCGGCCCTCCGGCCGATGGCGTTCGACCGCGGCGCCCACGTTTGGAGCGGCAAGCGCCTCCTGCCATTGGCCGATCCGTTCCGCCATCCGAACAACGTCCTCCGTGACCTGACGTCGCCCGTGTTCCCGCTCGCCGACAAGCTGCGGCTAGCCCGCCTCGCTGCGATGGTGCTGCGGAAGGAGTGGCAGTCGGCAGCCGAAGCCCGCGCCGAAAGCGGAGACGTTTCCGCCGCCGAGATGCTCTGGGGCCAGGGATTCACGCCCTCGCTTGTCGACCGCTTTGCCCGCCCCTTCTGGGGGGGAGTCCTGCTCGATCCATCGCTTTCGGCAGCCGCCGGGCCACTCTTGTTCACGCTCAGGATGTTTCTGATTGGACGGGCGGTCTTGCCGGCAGAAGGGGTCGGCATGATGCCGGCCCATCTGGCGCTGCGCCTACCGCCCGGAGCGGTTCGACTGCGCACGAACGTCGAGAGGTTGATCCGCGAAGACGGCGAGGTCGTTGGCGTTGTGGCAGGAGGCGAAACGCTTGCGGCGTCGGCGGTCGTCGTCGCCACCGACCCGCCGACGGCGCGACGATTGACCGGTGACGAGCGGGTCCCCGGCGCCGAGGACGGGTTGGGCTGCCTGACGGTGTTCCTCGCCGGTGATCGCGATCCTGGCGTCGGACCGCGCTTGATCCTCGATGGGACGCGCCGGAGTGTGATCAACCATCTGGCACCGCTATCGGCGGCGCAGCCGTCCTATGCGCCACCAGGGCAACATTTGTTGGCGGCGGTCATCGTCGGAAACGCGCTCGCGCGAGACGATGACGATCTTGCAAGAACTGCCCGGCGCGAAGCCGCCGAGATGCTGGGGCAGGCCGCCGAGGCATGGCGGGTCCTCGCGGTTCGCCGGGTTCCGTTCTCCCAGTTTGCCCAGCCGCCGGGGGAAGCTGCCGCCTTGCCCTCGGAAGCCTTGGCGGATGCGGGTTTCTACCTCGCCAGCGAAGCGACCGTGGACTCCAGCTACAACGGCGCCATCCTTGGCGGCGAGGCGGCGGCGCGGGCGGTGCTCCGCGACCTGGCCCGTAAGGGACGGCAACGCGTCAGGACGACCGAGGCATGAGCGACGACCGCAGTCGCCGGCACGGCGAGTACAAGACGCCCGGCGGCAAGTTGGTCGCGGTCGACCTCCGCGTGGCCGACGGTCTCCTCACGGATGTCCAGGTGTCGGGCGATTTTTTCGTCTATCCGGAAGAGGCGTTCGCCGACCTTGCCGTTGCGCTCGAAGGCGCTCCGATCGACGGCGGCGAAGCCGCGCTCGCGGACCGGGTTCGGCGCGGCTTCCGGTCGGGCGCCGAGCTGCTGGGGTCGTCGCCGGAAGGGCTGGCGATCGCGGTCGGGAGGGCGCTCGCCACTCGGCCCGGTGATCACCTTGGTTGAACCCGTGGGTACGGTGACGAGGATTGAGCCGGCGGTCGCGGAGGAGCGTTGGCGGTCGCTCCCCTGGCGAGTCGTTCCGCCGATCCCGCAGCGGCCGATGATGAACATGGCCTTGGACGAGGTCCTGACCGAGCGGGTCGGCCGAGGTGTCCGGCCGCCCACACTCCGCATCTGGGCCTGGACCGATCCCTGCGTCGTCCTCGGCCGCTTCCAATCGGTGCGGAACGAGGTCGACGAGGAGGCCGCCGCTCGCCTCGGGATCCAGGTCGTCCGCCGCATCAGCGGCGGCGGCGCGATGTTTATCCAGCCGGAGGGGGCCATTACCTGGTCGATCTACGCCCCCGAATCCCTCGTCGCCGGGATGAGCTTTCCGGAGTCGTACGCGTTCCTCGATGCCTGGGTGGTGCGCGAGCTGCGCGAGCTCGGGATCGACGCCTGGTACGCGCCGCTGAACGACATCGTCTCGTCGGCCGGCAAGATCGGCGGCGCCGCCCAGGCCCGCCGCCACGGTGCCGTGCTCCACCACACCACGATGGCCTACGAGATGGATGTCGGACTGATGCTCCAGGTCCTGCGGATTGGGCAGGAAAAGTTGAGCGACAAGGGTACCCGTTCGGCGGAGAAGCGGGTGGGCCCGCTGGCGCTCGGCACGCGGTTGTCGCGCTCGGCGATCATCGACCGCCTCGTCGAATCCTTTTCGACCCGGTACGCGGCGACGGCGGACGGCTTGCTGCCGGAAGAAGTTGCGGAAGCGGGGCGACGGGTGGAGGTTCGGTTCTCCACCCCTGCCTGGACGCATGTCCTCCCGTGACCGATTTCGGAGGAATCCTTCGTTGGGTCGTTTCTCCGTATCCGCGCCTGTACGGATGGGGGCAGCGCCGTCCCTTTGTTGACGTGGCGTCACCTCCCACCTATCATCGTACGCAGTTCGAGATGGCCGAGCGGTCGAAACGTCTGCCTCCGGCGAAGCGTTGGGGAGGGGCAGGCGCGGTCCGTGTCCGGGCTCGTCTTGGGGCGATTGGGGGAGAAGGATGGACGAGCATCAGTTCGACGACCTGACGCGCCGACTCGCGTCGGGCCTCAGTCGCAGGACCACGGTGATGGGGATTGCCGTGGGACTGACGGCGGTGGCCGGCGGATGGGCGCGGCCACGACGCGCGGCGGCCCAGCAGAACGTGCCGATCGGCGGCCGCTGCTCTGCCTTCGGGGCGGACGAGGAGTGCAGCCAGGCGGATACGCCGGCCGGCGGTTCCCCGGCCATCTGCAGCGACAACGGGGTTGCCCGCGACGGTGCCTACAACTGCTGCCGCAACGGAGGCGGTTACTGCACGCAGGACTTCCATTGCTGCGGCAACGCCTATTGCGTCGGCAACGTCTGCGGCGCCGCTCCCGGCTCGACGACGCCGACTCCGGCTCCGGCTCCCGGAGGGACCGGTCTCGGGTTGGGCGCCGAATGCACATCGACCTCGCAGTGCACCCAGACTGGCGGCTCGGTCGTCTGCGCCAGCAACGGCGTGCCGGAGGACGGCGCCAAGAACTGCTGCCGCAACACCGGCGGCAGTTGCGCCTCCGACCTCCAGTGCTGTGCCTCGCTCTACTGCGTCAACGGGACGTGCGGCGGCGGGACCTCGACCACCGGCAACCTGAGTCCGGGGGCAACCTGCACCGCGACCGACCAGTGCAGCCAAACCGGCGGCGCGGTCGTCTGCGGCGACAACGGGATCCCATCCGACGGCGCCCTCAACTGCTGCCGAAACGCGGGCGGGGCATGCGCCGACGGGGTCACCAGCGCGGATTGCTGCGGCGGTCTCTACTGCCGCAACGGCGTCTGCGCGAGCGAGCCGACCGACGGTCAGAAGGCGCCCGGCGAAGTTTGCACAAGCACCCCGGAGTGCAACCAGATCGGCGGCGAGACCCTCTGCGGGGACAACGGCATCACGACTGACGGAGCACTGAACTGCTGCCGCCGCGACGGCGGTGCATGCTCCACCGACGCGGGCTGCTGCGCTGGTCTCCTCTGTGTCGACGGGGCCTGCTCGGCCTCGACCAGCGGCACCACGAGCGGCTCGGCGGGAGGCAGCTTGACGCCGGGGGCCGAATGCACCGCGGCCGGGCAGTGCAGCCAGACCGGGGGCGCGGTTGCCTGCGCCGACAACGGGCTCGCCTCGGACGGAGCGCTCAACTGCTGCCGCTACGAAGGTGGGGCGTGCTCGGGCGGAGCGGGGTGCTGCGGCGGCCTCGATTGCCTGGACGGGGTTTGCACGCCGGCAGGCGCAACACCGGCCCCCGCCGAGGAGGACGATACCGGGTCCACGAGTGCCGGTTTGCTCGGGCTCGGCGCGGCCTGCACCGGGGATGACCAGTGCAGCCAGGAGGGCGGCGCTGTCTCCTGCCGAGACAACGGGCTGCCGGGCGACGGCGAGCGAAACTGCTGCCGCTATTCTGGCGGCGCCTGCGCCGGCGATCCGGGCTGCTGTGCCGGCCTCCTCTGCGTGGACGGAACTTGCCAGGGCTAGTGGGTAGCTCGCCGAGGACAGGCCGCCTGTCCTCGGCGGCATCACGATCCACATCCTGATGCCGTACCCGCGGCGGCGCCGTTCTCCCGGGGCGACCGAGGCCCGGGCTTCGGTCGCCCCGGACATTCCTCCGGGTTCGGTGCACGCCATCATCGTGCGGGCCTACGGGAAGTTCTACGAAGCACAGGTGGATGACGGACGAGTCCTCCTCGCAACTGTTCGCGGGGTTCTGAAACGGGAACGGCGGCGCACCGATCTGGTCGCGGTCGGGGACAGGGTCTGGGTCACGGACATCGGCGAAGGCGAGGGTCAGATCGACGCGATCGAGCCGCGGACGCGATCGCTGGCCCGGTTGGCGCGGCTGACCGAGGACACCGAGCAGATCATCCTCGCCAACCCCGACCAGGCACTGTTCCTGTTCGCGGTTCGGGAACCGTCGCCCCATCTGCGAATGCTCGACCGGTTCCTCGTGCTGGCTGAATCGCGCGAGCTGCCCGCGGCGATCGGCGTCAACAAGATGGACCTCGACGGTCCCGCCGAAGACGGCGCCCCCTCGCTCGCCCGGTCGCTCTTCGGTCACTACGAGGCGAGCTACCCCGTCTTCTACCTCGGCTCGAAGAGCGGCCAGGGTCTCGTCGCGCTGAAGGCGTTCCTGCTCGGCAGGATCACCGCCGTAGCCGGTCCATCGGGGGTTGGCAAGTCGAGCCTCCTGAACGTCCTGGACCCGGATGGGCAGCGGGAGGTGGGGATCATTTCGGGCGCGACCGGCAAGGGCCGCCACACCACGACGGCCACGGTGCTGCGGCGCATTCCGGCGCCACTGCCGACCTACGTCGCCGACACGCCGGGGATCCGCGCGCTCTCGCTGCAAGGTGTCGACGCTGCGGAACTCGACCGGCACTTTCCCGAGTTCCGCGGATTTCTCGGCCGCTGCTTCTACCCCGATTGCTCGCACCTCCACGAACCAGGGTGCGCGGTCCGGGAGGCGACAGCGGAAGGGAGGATCCCAGTGGAGCGTTACGAGAGCTACGCCGCGCTTCGGCGGGGGGACGAGGACCGGTAAGCGTCTGCGCCCCTCAATCTCAGCGAGAAACCGTCAGCACGCGGTCGTCACCGTAGGCGGTCGCGTCGAGCCATGGCTCGCCGTCCGTGAAGCGGGAGGCGCGGAACGGTGTCAGATCCATCAGGCGCGGGCAGCCTTCGGTCATCCACTCGGCCAGGCAGATCCCGATGGCCGGCGCGGTTTTGAACGAGGTGCCGCTGTCCCCGGTCATAAGCCAAAGCCCCTCGATCTCCGGGGCGCGGTCGATGATCGGGTGGCCGTCCGGGCTCCGCATGTAGGTGCCGGCCCAGCCCCCGCGCATCGTCGCGTCGTGGAAGACGGGGAGGCGGGCCGCCAAGACGTCGCGGGCCGTCGCGATCGCCTTCGGCGAGATCCCCTCGTCCAAGTTGTCCGGGTCGATGTCGCCGACCGATCGTTCGGCACCGATCAACGTCGCGTTTCGACCTTCCGGCCGCAGCCAGGAGTGGTTGACGGCGTCGATGATCACCCGGTGGCCGCGACGAGGATCGACGGCGGCCGGCCAGCGGAAGATGGCCACCTGGGTGCGGACCGGTTGCAGACCAAGGTCGATCCCCAGCGGCGCCAAGAGATTGTTCGCCCACGAGCCGGCCGCGATCAGCACGCGCTCGGTCTCGATGGTGCCGGACACGGTCTCAACGCCAACGACCCGACCGCCTTCCAAGACGACGGAGAGGGCCGGGGTGTGGGTGAAGATTCGGGCGCCGTGAGCGGCCGCCGCTTCGGCGAAGCCGTAGAGCGTCGCGTTCGGGTCGGCGTAGCCGGCGTTCGGCTCGAAGGCGGCGACGGCTGCGTCGTCGGTGCGGAGCAAAGGTTCGATGTCGCGCAGGTCTTGCCGATCGACTACCCAGGTCTCGACCCCGGCGGCTTGCTGCACGGCCACGTTGGCCCGGAGCTTCGGCTCGTCCTCCGGAGCGACGATCTGGAGGAAGCCGATCGGCTCGAAACCGGGGGAGCCGAACCCGACCCGATCTTCCCACTCGGTGAAGATCCGGAGGCTGTGGAGCGTGAGCAACGTTTCCGGGGGGTTGGCGTAGTGGCATCGGACCAGGGCACCCGACTTGCCGGTGGCGCCGGCGCCGAGCTGCTTCCGCTCGACCACCACCACGTTCTGTAAACCGGTCATGGCGAGTTGGTAGGCGGCCGAGACGCCGACGATGCCACCCCCGATAACGACGGCATCGGCCCGCAACGGGAGGTCGCGGGATCGATCGGCTCCGTTGATCGGGAGCACGGCGGAACCCTCCTTAGCCACGGGGCGGCCGTTGTTCGTCCAGGTCCGCCCTGCTGCGTCAGATCTACGAGGCGTTATAGTCGGCGTCGTACGCCATGCCCAGGGAAGCCTCCGAAACCCAGCCCCCGATACCTTCGTAGGAGGCGGCGACGAAGCCGCCGACATCCGCCCCGGTCAGGATCACGACCCCTCCCGGCGGTACCGTGCCGAGGACCTCAGCACGCGGGAGCGGAGCGGCCAGGATCTGTGCCTCCTCGTCGGCATCTTCCAGCGGGATGCCGACGCGGTCGCCAAAGGCGAGATCGTCGGCGTCGACCCAGCCAAACTCTCCGTCGCCCATGACTTGGAGGTATCCAGGAGCCGCCGAGCCCGAAAGGACGACTTGGCTGCCAGGCCGGAGCGAGACCAGCACCGTTGCCGCGGCGTCGGGTTCGGAGAGCAGCGGCGTTTCGGCGGCGACCGTAGCCAAACCGGGCGCCTCCGCCGTCGCGAGCTCCGGCTGGAGCATCGACGGGATGACGCCGACTGCGGCGAGGACGCCACCGAGAAGCAGACGCACCACACCACGACGCGAGTCGCGGCCCAAGGCAGAGAGCAACAATGCAGGCACCGATCCTCCTCCAGGTGGCGACGAGAAGGCGTCGCCCCGGATCCGCCACCCCCGGCGTGACCCCGGGCGGATAGTCTACCCTCCCACGAGAGCGGGGCCCGCGGAGGCGGCCTTGGCGGCTCAAGGTGAGAGGATCGCGATGACCCGCGATGGGGGGCCGACAACGGCTACCGGAGCACTGGATCGACCGGATCGAGTCGACGCGCTCATCGAATTCCTGGCTCCGGTCGTCGACGATATCCTCCGCCGGCTCGAGGGCGACGAGTTCACGACCGGTGAGTTCATCGAGATCATGCTGAGCGAACAGGCCGCGGCCAATGCCTACCAGGAAGCGCTTGAACGCTGGGGGGAGGGCGAGCGGTACGCCAAGATGGTCGTCCACGGGCAGGTCATCCCGGTTGCGCTCCGGCGGAACGGGCTCGTCGAGTGGATCGGCTTCGCCCACGGCGAAGAGGATCCCTACGCCGTGCCCGCACGGTGGCGCCTCCGAAGCGGTCCGTAGCGGGATGCCGCGACGGCGTGCCTGGACGGGTTCCGATGCCATCGACATAAGCCGTGGGGCCGCATACCATTGACCTTGGTCCGGTGCGTGCCGGGCTGGCCATCGCCAAGCACCCGAATAGCCGGAAAGACGCGCATGACGACACCCGACCGCGGCCGCGTCGCGCCGCTGAACCGTCTCCCCGAGCAGGAGAAGGACGGTTCTCGCCCCTCCACCAACGGACGCAAGCCGGCGCCCTGGATGCCCCAGCGGACGAAGAACACCGGCTCCGGCGGTTCCGGAGGGGGCAACCCCAACAACAAGCCCGAGCAGAAGCGCCCGCGGATTCCCCCGTGGGCCATCGGGGTGCTTTTCCTGGGTCTCCTCGCCTACCAACTCTACGTCTTCTTCGACCCCCAGCGCGAAGGCGAGCGCCAGTCCATCCCGTACTCCGCTATCGAGCAGCAAATCCAGGACTCGAACGTCACCGAGGTGACGCTGACCGAGAACCGGATCGAAGCGGACCTCGAACAGCCGATCGGCTGGGACCGCGAGAACGGCGAGGTCGTGCCTCCTCCGGCGGAAGGCGACCGCCAGATCGCCGCCACCACCCGGGTCCAGTCCAACCTGCCGCCGGTCGAGAACCCCGGCTTGCTGCCGCTCCTCGAGCAGCAGGGGGTGCAGGTGACGGTCGAGCGGGGCGGCGACGGGTTGCTGTCGACGCTCTTCGTGACGCTGCTGCCGTTCCTCCTGATCGTCGGCCTGATCGTTTTCATGGGCCGGCAGATGAGCCGTGGCCAGCAGAACGTCTTCGGATTCGGCCGATCTCGTGCCCGACAACACGACCCCGAGCGGCCGCAGGTCACCTTTGCCGATGTCGCAGGCGAAGAGGAAGCCAAGAAAGAGCTGACGGAAGTCGTCGACTTCCTGCGGAACCCTGCCAAGTACCACCAGCTGGGGGCTCGGCTGCCACGCGGCATCCTGCTCGTCGGTCCTCCCGGCACCGGCAAAACGCTGACCGCGCGCGCCGTCGCCGGCGAGGCAGGGGTGCCGTTCTTCAGCGTCTCGGCGTCCGAGTTCGTCGAGATGTTCGTCGGCGTCGGCGCCAGCCGCGTCCGCGACCTGTTCGACAAGGCGAAGCAGCACGCGCCAGCGATCATCTTCGTCGACGAGATGGACGCCGTTGGCCGGCAGCGCTTCGCCGGCCTCGGTGGGTCGAACGACGAGCGGGAGCAAACCCTGAACCAGCTCCTCGTCGAGATGGACGGTTTCGAGACCAATCAGGAAGTGATCGTCATGGCCGCAACCAACCGGCCGGACGTGCTCGACCCAGCGCTGATGCGGCCGGGCCGGTTTGACCGTCAGGTCGTAGTCGGCCTGCCCGACCGCACCGGCCGCGAGGCAATCCTGACCATCCATACCCGAGGGCTGCCGCTGGCGCCCGACGTCGACAAGAACTCGCTTGCGAAGGGCACCACCGGGTTCTCCGGGGCCGACCTTGCCAACCTCGTCAATGAGGCCGCGCTGATGGCGGCCCGCAAGAACCGAAAGCAGATCACCACCCCGGATTTCGAGGAGGCTCTGGACAAGATTCTGCTCGGAACCACTCGGGCCGGGTTGATGAACGCCAAGGAACGAGAGGTTGTCGCCTACCACGAGGCCGGTCACGCCCTGGTCGCCCACTTCACCGAGGGGGCAGATCCGCTCCGGAAGGTGAGTATCGTGCCGCGTGGTCGGGCTCTCGGCGTCACCGTCCAGATGCCCGAGGAGGACCGCCACAATTACAGTCGGACCTACCTTCAGGGCCGGTTGGCGATGCTCCTCGGCGGCCGGGCGGCCGAGATGGTCGTCTACGATGAAGTGACGACCGGGGCCGAGAACGACCTGCGGGAGGCGACGCTGCTCGCGCGACGGATGGTCGGGCTCTGGGGGATGAGTCCGGATGTCGGCCCGGTCTACCTCGGTACCGGCGAGGAGCACGTCTTCCTCGGCCGCGAGATCGTCCAGGACAAGGCGTTCTCGGACGCAACGGCCGAGCGGATCGACGCCGCCATCCACGACATGGTCGAGGGCAGCCTGCAACGGGCGATCGAGGTCAATCAGCGGCTCCGCCCGCAGTTGGACGCCCTGGTGGCGGCCCTCCTCGAGCATGAGACGCTCGATGCGGCCGATGTCCTGCGGATCTTTGGTCCGGTTGCAGGGGCGGTACACGACCCGGAGGCGGGGATGGAGCCGCAGCTTCCGGAGACGGTCGAGGCGCTTCGGGACGAGGTCGGTGCCGCCCCGGTGGTGAGCCTGGCGAACGACTGACGGCGCGGGGCCGCAGGGATCGCCTCGGACCCGCCCTACGGGATCGGGGCTACAGCGTGGACGTGAATCGGCTTGAGTTGCGTTTCCGGCGGCAGCGCTTGGGCCGATTCAGCGTTCCGCCGCTTCGCCCAGGGACGCGGCCACCAAGGGGTTTTTGGTCCGGCGACCCCGTAAAAGCTTGCTCCACCGTTCGGCCGGTATCGACGGCAGCATAGCGGCGAGGTCCGATCGGCCCGGTTCGCGGCTACGAACGATACAGCGTGGTGACGGCACCGATCCGGCCATACATCACGAACGCGACCGGCATACCGACGACCGAGACCAGAAGCACGTAGGCGACCGCTAGCCAAACGCCCGAAAGCCACCAGCCCACGAGGAGAAACCAGCATGCGCGGAGCAGCCAGGGCCGCTGGACCGTCGCAGGCGAGAGCCTCCCGTCGACGACCATCCAACGCCGCTCCTGCGGTCGGAGCGTGACGAAGGTCGGGAGCCGATTGATCAGCCACAACCCGACGGGCAAACCGACGACGGTCGCATTGAGGAACCAGGCGACCCCCGAGAGGATGCCGCCGAGCCACCAGCCGACGAGGACGAACCAGGCCACGCGGAGCAACAGGTTCGGGCCGCGCTCGGCTATTGGAGTGCCGACCATATTGTCCACCGCCATCCGGTTCTTGCTCCTTTTATCCGTCTCCACGGACACGCTGGCTGTAGCGGTTGTGACGGGGCGACGATTGAGGGTCACGAACGGAACGATGCTACCGCCAACCCCCTGCTCCACGATCGCAGCTGAAACCACAACCGGCCTCGTCTTCGATGACTCGTGTCGTCAAGCCTTGGTCGCGGCGTCATAGGTCGGCGCAGTGTAGCCCGGGCCCGAGACTGAGATTGGCGGGAACACCGGTTCAGGGAGGAGTGGAACTAGAATGCGAGGACGTGCTTCGGAGCCGGGGGGGGCGAGATCGGGACGCCTCGTCCGGGGTTCTCGCTGTGACTATCCCTCCGAGCTCTAGACTCGGGCTCCTTAGCAATGTTTTAACGAGAAAAGGTGCGATGGGCAGGTCCCTGAGCGCAGGATATGCGATGACGGAGGCGGTCGGCGGAGAGCGCCGGAAGAGTCATCCGGCCGGGCCGAATCGACGGAGGGAATGAGGACGATGGACGGACTACCAAGCCAGGAACGTCTGACATCGCCTGATACGGTTCGGGCGCGGGTGCTCAAGGACGCTCAGCGAAGCCTGGACGGCGTTGCCCCGGCAGACCTCGAACGGTGCGTGCAGGCTGCGGTCAGCAACTTGTGGACGGAGCAGACCCGAGTGACGACGTTTATCCCGGTGCTTGCGCTCCGTGATGTACGCGAGATGCTCGAGGCGCGAAGGGTGAGCGCCGTCGTCTGAGCGGCACTCACCGACTGCACCAGGTCGGTGAGGGCGAGGGTGTCCCGATGCAGGAGGGCGTCGCCAAGACAGCGTGGTTTCCCGTCGGCAACGACGGACGCGCGGGGTGGGCTGAGGTCGGCGACGACACCCCCGATCCGGTCGAGGATCACCCGATCGCCGAGACGCCCCTTGCCGCCGGTTTGCCGCCACTCGAGCCTGAACTGTTCATCAACCGCGAGCTGAGCTGGCTTGAGTTCAATCGGCGAGTGCTCGATGAGGCCAGAAAGCCGACCGCACCCCTCCTGGAGCGGGCCAAGTTTGCGGCCATCTTCGCGTCCAACCTGAACGAGTTCTTCATGATCCGGGTCGCAGGGGTGAAGCGGAAGATCTCGGCAGGGGTGGGCTACCCTGGTGCCGACGGCAGAACCCCCACGCAGGCGCTCCTCGCGATCCGGGAACTGACCCAGGTACTGCTCGACGAGCACGCCACGATCCTTCGGCAGGACTTGCTGCCAAGACTTGCCACGGCGGGCGTCGAAGTGGTGGACCACCACCGCCTGGAAGACGCCGCCCGGAGCGAGCTGGCGAACCGGTTCGACCGGGCCATATTCCCAATCCTGACGCCGCAGGCGATCGATCGTGGTCGCCGCTTTCCCCACGTCTCCAACCGCAGCATTAACCTGATCGTTTCCCTCCGCCTGCCTGTCGGTGCCCGGTTTGCCCGGATCAAGATTCCGGCGACGTTGTCCCGACTGGTTCCCATCTCGACGCCCGCGGGCGACCGGCTGGGTGCATCGCGTATTCGGTTCACTTGGCTCGAGCAGGTCGTCGCGGCCCATCTCGACCGACTCTTCGTGGGGGCCGAGGTGCTCTCCTGCCATCCCTTCCACGTGACCCGCGACTCGGATATCGAGCTGCAGGAAGAGGAGGACCTGCAGGAAGACCTGATGATGACCATGCGAGAGTCGATCGCCCAGCGGGCGTTCGGCCCCGTGGTGCGCCTGATGGTCGATGCGTCGATGCCCGAGGATGTCCGCGAGTGGCTGGTCGAGCACCTCCACGCCACGGACCGGGATCTCTACGTCGTCGACGGCCCGCTCGCCACCGAAGACCTCTTCGACCTCGTCGCCATCGACCGCCCGGACCTCAAGGATCCGCCGTTCGGGCCCGCCCAGGTACCGGCGTTCTACTCGCGCCACCCCGAGGATCCGGTCGACCTGTTCGCCACGGTCCGCGACGGCGACGTGTTGGTCCACCACCCGTATCAGACCTTCGCGGCTGTTGCAGACTTCGTCCGGGCCGCGTCGAGCGACCCCGACGTGGTCGCCATCAAGCAGACGCTCTATCGGATCGGCCACGACTCGCCGCTCGTGCCGGCCCTGACCGCGGCGCGTGACGACGACACCCAGGTCGCGGTCCTGGTCGAACTGAAGGCCCGGTTCGACGAGGAGAACAACATCACTTGGGCCGAACAGCTCGAGCAGCATGGGGTCCACGTGGCCTACGGACTGCTCGGCCTGAAGACCCATTGCAAGGTGACCTTGGTCGTCCGCCGTGAGGCGGATGGCCTCCGCCGCTACGTCCACCTCGGGACGGGCAACTACAACGCTTCGACCGCCCGGCTTTACGAGGACCTCGGTCTGTTCACCGCCCGCGAAGATCTCGGCGACGACGTGACCGACCTTTTCAACGTGCTGACCGGCTATGCGACAAAGGACCGCTATCGACGGCTCTGGGTTGCGCCTCACCACCTGCGAGACCGATTCCTTGAGGCGATTGAACGGGAGATTGTTGCGCACCAGGCGAACGGCGGTGGCTACCTCTGTTTCAAGGTGAATGCCCTCGTCGACAAGCTGCTGATCCGGGCGCTCTACAAAGCCTCGCAGGCGGGAGTCAAGATCGATTTGATCGTGCGCGGCGCCTGTTGTCTCAGACCGGGCATCCCTGGCTGGAGCGAATCGATCAGAGTCGTGAGCGTGGTCGGCCGATTCCTCGAGCACAGCCGGGTGTTCTTGTTCCGCAATGGCGGCGCCGACGAGGTCTACTTGGGAAGCGCCGACCTGATGGAACGGAACTTGGACCGCCGAGTGGAAGTCGTCTTTCCGGTCGAGGATGTCACCATTGCCGCAGCTATCCGCGACGAGATCATCCCCGCCTACTTGCGCGACACGGTCAATTCCCGGGAACTGCAGCCAGACGGCACCTACCGCCGGATCGAGACCGGCCAGGGCCGAAAGCCGTTCGACGTGCAGAGCTGGCTCCAGCGCCGCTACCGGTTGACCGACGTTAGTGGTCGCCGGTCGACGGCGGTCTGATCTGGGGACGCACCGTTCCTGTCCATGAAGGCGTTGCGGGTCGGGGTAGGGCCGCTGCAGGGAGCGGTGGACGCCCTAACCCAGGTGCCCGCGGTCGGCGGTGGGAGAGCTTCAGCCGTAGACGGGGGGCGACCCGACGGCTGCCCCCCGTCTCGGGCGCGACTCCGGCCGCCACCTACGGCATGATCTCCTCATCGGCCTCGTCGACGCCAGCCTGGGCTTCGAGTGCGGTGAGTGCAAAGTTGTCGATCTCTTGTTGCAGCGCGTCGCGGAGATTAATCAGATCGATCAGATCGAGCCCGGCCAGCACGGCGTTATTCTCAGGATCCCCGTCGTCCGCGCTGTTGGGGACCACCCGGAACTCGACTTCCCAATTCTCGTCGCCGTTGGTGCCGCTCGCCGGGGCCTCGTCCATGTAGACGTTGTAGGACTCCACGCGCGCCTCCGTTGTCGCCTGCCAGGGCCGACGGCCCAAAGCCCTCGTGGGCGCTCTCGGCCCGCGCCCGGGTGGGCAGCGTAGCGCGGGTGTCTCCGTCCGGCAAGCTGGCCCGACGAGGGGTCAGCGGTCCGGTTGACCCTCGGCCACCGGGATTGTTAGCCTCGGTCGAGCCGGAGGACGAAGTTCGATGGCACGAGGTGTTCGCCATGTCCGCTGCCCACCCCGACCCCGGTGCCCCTACCCTCCGGCTCTCAAGGCGATCCCTCGTCACCGCTGCCGGTGCGCTCGTTGTGCTCGGCTCCGGTTGCACCGATCGATCGGCGTCGGAGGAGGTGTTGCCGGACTTTCTCGGGACCCCCGCCGCAGCAGTGGTCGGCGGTGAACCCGGTCGCTGGGCTGGCCGGACGCTCCGCGTCTCCGCGTTCGGTGGCCAGGTGGAGGACGCCCTGCGATCCCTCGTCTGGGAGCCGTTTGCCGGTCATACCGGATGCACGATCGAGTCGGTCCTCGGATCGTTCTGGACGTCCGCCACCCCGATCCCGGCGGGTGTCAGTGCCGCGCTTGCCGGAGCACCGGCCGCGGACTTGGTTCTTGCCGATCCCATCTCCGCCGCCGCCGCTTCCACCAACGGCGAGCTTGCAACGTTGCCTTCGGATGTCGCGTCCCTCGGACAGATCGGACGGTTGGGCGGCTCGTTCGCCGTGCCGGCGTTCGCCTACGCATTGGTCAATGCCCGACGACGCGATGCGTTCCCGGAGGCAATGACACCGGCATCGTGGGCCGACTGGTGGGATGGCCGGCGATTTCCGGGAGGCCGCTCGCTTGGTCGCGGTCCGACCGGCACATTGGAAGTGGCCTTGCTGGCCGATGGCGTTCCCGCCGCCGAGTTGTACCCCCTCGCTCTCCCGCGCGCCCTCGCCGCCCTGGACCGCATCGTGTCCGCGATCGGCAAACGTTGGTGGACCCGCGGCCTCGAACCCGTGGGCTGGCTCGGCAACGGGCATGCCGATCTGGCCTCGGCCTGGCACCATCGGGTTGTGGCCGGGCAGTGGGATGGGCTGGCGGTCGACCTTACGTGGAGGGACGCGCTGCTGGTCGTCGATCAGTGGGTCGTGCCGGCGGCTACGCAAGAGCCCGAGGTCGCCGCCGATCTCATCAAGTTCGCGTCAACCCCAGAGCGGCAGGCCGCGCTTGCCCGTGAGACGAGGTTGGGGCCGGTTGTCTCCGATGCGCTCCGGTGGATCGAACCGTGGCTGTTGCCCACGATCCCAACCGCGCCGCCCCACGGGGAGCGTTTGGTGCCCCTCGACCCCGCCTGGTGGGCGAGCAATCGAGCGACCGCCCAAGCCGAGTTTGACCGGTGGTTCAACAGCGCGGCGATGTGAGCGGGCCGCATATGGCGAATGGGATCAAGCCGATGGGTCGATCGGTCGGG
>CADCWF010000077.1 GCA_902806345.1 uncultured Thermomicrobiales bacterium | reverse complement strand
CCGAGATCCACCGGGGCGGCCTGGGCTCGTCGGCGCGCGTCTTCGACCCGGTCCGGGGCGAGGTGGGAGCCCAGTTGCGACGGGTCGGGTTGCCGATTCCGCCGGAGGCTACCGTCAATGACTCCGCCGTCCTCGTTCTGGCGGTGACGGCACCGGGTCGGGCGGTGCGGGCGGCCGAGGCGATGGCGAAGGGCGGAGCCGAACGGGTCTACGTGACATCGCGTCACGAGGAAGCACCGTTGAACCCTGCGCCGGTGAGCGATCTTGCCGTCGATGCCGCACCGTAGCCGGGATTCGGATCCGCCACCCGACCCCTGCCTCCATGCTCACCGTACTCAGCCCTGACACTTGGGCTGCGGTCACCACTTTGGGGTGCGCGACTTCGAACGGGATTTACCCCTCGATCTCCTTGGCGACCGGGGCGGAGATGCCCGCCGCCGAATGCTCCGTCCGAACCGGGATCGTCCGCGGCCGAGCCTCGTCGGCCTTCGGCAGCCGGATCGTTAGCACCCCGTCCTTGAACTCGGCCGCGGCCGCGTCCGGCCTGACCGCGGTCGGTAGGTTGACCGTCCGCTCGAATGCCCCGTAGCGCCGCTCCCGGAGTACCCAGCGCCCGGAATCAGCGGCCTGCTCGGCTTCTTCCTTGCGCTCGCCACGGATCCGCAAACGGTCGCCAAGGACCGTGATCTCGACGTCGTCGGGCGACACCCCTGGGACCGAGGCGGTTACCTCGAAGAACTCCCCCATCTCCTTGATGTCCAGGGCGAGGCCTACCGCCCCCTGGGTCGGCGGAGTCGCCGGACCGCCGGGACGGCCACGGCTGACGAAACTATCTTCGAGCAGGTTGTTCATTGCCTCGCGCAGGCTGACGATGTCACCCCAAGGGTCCCAACGCGTCGAGCTCATCGACCGCACCTCCTCTCGCACTCGATACGAGGCATCTCCGGCAACAGCCGGGCCTGCCCGTCAAGTGTAGCCACAGCGGCGCCTGACGGCGAAGGATCGACGGGGTTACCGAATTGACACCGGTTCGATGGCTCGCCATCCTCGCCCTGTGGAAAAGTTCGACCAGCCGGTGACCCCGGCGGAAACAGGCGCTCGATCCGATCGACCCTCGGTGACCGGCTTTTGGAGCTGGCGGAAAGTCCGTGCCTACGTATCGCTGACCCACCCGGTGCCGATTGCGATCGTCATGATCGCCACGGCCGCGTTCGCGGCAATCTTTGCGGAGGGGCTGCCTCCGTTCCGGCTCGCCGCCACCTTGCTGCTGGCGATGCTTGGTGGGCAGCTCGCGATCGGCGCGCTCAACGAGCTCGTCGATGTCGAGCTCGATGCCGCGTCCAAACCTTGGAAACCCATCCCGTCCGGCGCGGTAAGCCGGTTCGGCGCCAGGATGATCGCCGCCTGCGGGCTTGGCATGGCAGCGCTCTTCGGGGCGTCGCTCGGCGTCGCCGCACTGCTCCTGCTGTTCGTCGGAACGGGCTTGGGGCTGGCGTACGACCTCTGGTTGAAGCGGACCCCGTGGTCGTGGCTGCCGTACGTCCTCGCGCTGCCGTTGCTTCCGATCTGGGTCAGAACCGTCGTCATCGGGTTCGATGCCCGGTTGCTGTTGCTCTACCCGCTGGGCCTGGGCGCGGGGGCAGCGATCCATCTCGCCCAGGCGCTTCCCGATTGCGAAAGCGATCGCGCGGCGGGACTGAGGAATCCCGTCAGCCGCCTCGGGGAGCGGCGATCGTTGATGGCCGCCTGTGCCCTAGCGACAACAGCACCGCTGGCGGCCGTCTCCGCCGCCGCGGCTGTGCCGGACGAGGTTGCGAGGAACGGCGTCGTGCTCAGTTCTGCCACGTTGGCAATCGGGCTGATCGCGGCCGTCCCGCTGCTCTGTCGCCACCAGCGTTCGCTCGGGGTTCGCGCGGCGTTCCCTTGCCTCGCGCTGGCCACGCTGATCGTCGCGTTCGGCTGGGTCCTCGGTACTCGCTGACCAGCTCGGATAATCCTGTCCTAGCTGACAATATCTGTGTCGTTGTCGCCGCCGTCTGCGCCTGGAGTGGGCAAGGGAGCGACGACGCCGGGAAACCCGGGTCCTAGGAATGAGGTCGGTTCCGGGTCCGGCCCCCGCTCGAAAAAGATGTTGTCGGTGTCGATCGTGATGGCTCCCTCGTCGTCGCGGATGAGGGCGATGTTGTCGGTGGCGACATCGAGACCGCCGGTGGCGGGGTCGAACGTCACCGCGATGTCGTCCTCCGGGCCCTCAGCGTCGCGGTTGCTGCCGTCGGCACCGGTCAGCTTCTCGCCGCGCCGGCGCAGCCGATCCGCCGCTTCACCGATCCGGCCGCCGACGGGATCGTCGTCGTTGCCGCCGCCTTCGTCCGCCTGCTGACGCTCTTCGGCCCGGCGATTGCCGCCGTCGGCGTTGTCCCGCGATCGCTGCGCCTCGTCTTGGCTCCGGTCCCGGTTGTCGTCCCGCTCTCGCCCGCCGTTGTCGCTGCGCCCTCGCCGGTCGCCCTCGTTCCCGTCGCCGCCGCGGCCGTCGTCGTTCTTGTCGCCGTCGCGACCCAGGGCGGGAGAGGCGGCGGCAGCGAGTCCAGCCGCAGCGGTCGATGCCCGCCGCCAGCGCAGGAGCTGAAGCATTGTGTCGAACATCGAAGCGTCCCTTCTTCCCGACGTTGTACGTTCGGGGCCGTTAGTTGCCAGTCTACAGGACGCCCGACAGACCGTTCCGGTTCCGCTCCGTCGTTGCCTGCGGTCAGATCGGGATGACGATCGCGGCGTTGAGGAGGGTCGCGCAGCCCGCTCAAGCGGGAGAGGGCACCCTGCCAGATGGGACGAGTGGGCCAACGTCCCTCGATCAAGTGCACGATCGTGGCCCACGGCAGGCGAATGTCGATCGGGGCGAGCGGATCGACCGCCAAGCGACGGACACGGTACCCCAGAGCGGGTTCTACGGGGACTGCCGGGCGAACAAGGCGGACGTCTTCGTCTTGGCCGGAGCGGACGGGAGGGCATGCCAGAAGTGAAAGGCGGAATCTCCAATCTGGACAAAGGGCGTCGTCCAAACGGGAGCGAAGTGCCAGCTGGCAGGCGTGAACGGACGAGTCGCGAGGGATGAACGGCACCAGCGGATGTCACCGACGGTAGTGGCCGGGGTGATCACCCTTCCGCCATTCAGACCGGACGCACAGACCGGGATCGTGAGGACCAATCCGGCTCTGGCCGCGGGGAGCAGGTTCCCCGGTTGTGGAATGAATGCACCGGGTTCGGAGACACTCCTCGTCAATTCGCCGCCGGCCAGGATGGCACGGTTCGTACCTTGCTGGGGCGGGATGGGTTTCACAGGGAGTCGTTGAACCGATCAATCCACCACCCGGACCGAAATGTGCCCATTGGGTGAGTGCCGGCCATCCCGGCCCCGATGCTGTACCTATACACTAGGGCAAGGATAGGCGAGCTGAGCCAGAGGGGTGCTTGCGTCACCGCTGGCGGAACGTTGCGAACGGCTCGAACGTTTGCGGGACGGTAGCAGGGAAGCGCGACGTTGGGGATCGATCGATTCCGCTGAGGAGGAGTGCAATGTTCACGACGATCGGACGTTTCGCGACGGGAACGGTGCTTGCGGCGCTCCTGACGATCGGTCTGGCCGGGAGTACGCTGGGCCAGGATTCGGTCGAGATCCGCGCCGACGGGCCGGATGTCACCGATAGCGCAGCCGGCGCTGACAACGTGCGGGTCGAGTTGAATCCGGGGCGCCAGCAGGCGGCGGCCGGCCAGGGCGTAGGAAACCAGGAGATCCGGCGAGCGCCCCGCGATGACAGCGAGCGGCAGCGGAACGATCGGGACCGCACCCGGGCAGCCAATAGCGGGGGCGACGCCGCTGGCGGTGGGGACGCTGGCGGAAGCGAAGGCGGCGTAGAAGCGGCGGCTCCGGCGGCCGCCCCTGCGGACGCCGCTCCGGCCGAACCCCAGGCGCCCGCGGCCAGCGGGAACACCCAGGCGGCGCCGCGACCCGTTCAACTGCCGAGCACGGGGTCGGGACTGGTCGGCTCGGTGCCGGCACTCGGCTTCCTTCTTGCAGCCGGAGCGTCTGCTGCCAGCGGTTGGGCGATTCGGCGCCGCATCTAATCCACGGTCAGTTGACCGCGAAACAGTTGGTTCCGGGACCGGGCGATGGAGCCCGGTCCCGTTTCCGTTCGGCGCAGGAGGTGGAGCGCCACCGAGGCCGCCGAGGGCTTCGGTTGCGGCATTCGGGGGGCTCGGCATCGGTTCCCGGGACCGAGCGAAACGGCTTGACACCCCTCCAGACGGCTCCTTAGAATGCAACGAGTTGCTAGTTTTGCATAGAATAGCAAGGTTTGCGAAGGCTTGCGATGCTCTGCGGTCCTCGACATGGTGACCAACTCGATCGTGCCGGGGCGTGCCGCCTCCCCACGGCGACCCTCCGTCTCCAATCGACATGAGCGATCGACCCGGGCAGTCTGCAGTCCACGTCGGGACACGAGGTAGCGCGCTCGCTCTGGCCCAGACGCAGCGAGTCATCGCCAAATTGAGTTTGGTCCACCCGGAGCTCGCGTTTCTCCCGACGGTGATCAAGACGGAGGGCGACCTCGACAAGACCTCGCCATTGACGGAAATCGGAGGCCGCGGGGTCTTCACCGCCGGGGTTCAAGAGGCACTGGCGGATGGTCGGGTTGACATCGCCGTTCATTCGGCAAAAGACCTCCCACCACGCGAGCCCCGTGGCCTGGTCCTCGCCGCATTTCCCGAGCGAGAAGACCCACGCGACGTGCTCGTTTCCCGGCACGGCGTGGGCCTGGCGGATCTCCCCGCATGTCCCCGGATTGGCACCTCGTCACGACGGCGGGCGCTCCAGGTGCGGTTGGCACGGCCAGATGCGGAGATCGTGGAGCTCCGGGGCAACATTGACACCCGGCTTCGGAAAGCTACGGGAGACGATCTGGACGCGATTGTCCTGGCCGCCGCCGGGATTGTCCGCATTGGCCGGTCCCACCAGGCGACCGAATGGCTGCCACTCGACCGGTTTTTGCCTGCGCCGGGGCAGGGAGCGCTGGCGGTCGAGGCTCGTACCGAGGACCGGCGGATGAGAGCCCTGCTGGCGGCGATCGACAACCCCTGCGTGTCCACGGCCCTGATGGCGGAGCGGGCATTCCTCGATGCGCTCGGGGCCGGCTGCACGACGCCCCTCGGTGCCCACGTCCACGAAAAGGATGGTCGCTGGACCTTCCGGGCGATGCTGGGTGACGACGTCGGCGAACGGGTGGAGTGGATCGAGGTGCCGATCGACCCCGCCGCCCCCGAACAGGCCGCCGTCCTAGCCGCCGCTGAGCTCCTGGGCCGTTTCGGGCAGAAGCGGCCGTGGGCGGAAGGGTCGGCGGCGTCCGGACTGGTCAACGACGGCGTCATTGCCGGGCAACGCCAAGCCGCCGAGCGGACGAACGGGAACTTCGACTTTGAGGTGGACCGTGACCGCGACCCCCTTGACGGGTTGCGGGTCGTCGTGACCCGACCCAGGGAGCAGGCGGGGTCGCTCGTGGACGCGCTGCGGCGGCGCGGCGCCGAACCGATCGAGCTGCCGACGATCCGGATCGTCCCGGCCCGCGATCGGATCCATCTGACGGGGGCCCTGCTCACTGCCGTCGACGGGGGTCACGACTGGATCGCCTTCACCAGCGTCAACGCGGTCCGCGCCTCTGCGGAGGCACTTCGCGGTGCGGGACGCGCCGGTCTCGGTGCCGGCAGGGTCCGGATTGCCGTTGTCGGCGGGCGGACTGCCGATGCAGTCACCGACCAAGGTGGCCGGGTTGACATCGTGGCCGACCCGGCGACGGCAGAAGGACTTGTGGGGCGGATGGTCGAGTCGGGGATCGTCGGCAAGCGAATTCTCTACCCCCACGGCGATCTTGCTAGCGACGTACTGCCACGCCGATTGATCGAGGCGGGGGCAGTCGTCGACGCGGTCGAGGCGTACCGGACCGAGTGGGAGACCGAGCAGCGCAGCGATGCCGTCGCCGCGATCACCACCGGCAACGTCGACATCGTCACGTTTGCCTCGCCCTCGAGCATCCGAGCCATGCTGGCCGTGCTCGCCGGGAGCGTCGACGGACTGGCTTCCGCGCGGGTCGTCTGCATTGGCCCCGTGACGGCGAATGCCGCCCGCGCGTTGGGGGTACGGGTCGACGCGGTGGCCGATGACGCGAGCCTCGACGGGATCTTGTCGGCGGTAACGGACCAATCTCGATCGATCGGACGCCGCCGCGAGCGGTCGGCGGCTCACTAGTCCAAGGGGAGCGTGACGCGATGGCGCATGAACCGGGCAAGGTGAACGGCCGTGGAGGGATGCCTGGATTCCGGCGGACCCGCCGCCTGCGGCGGACCCCGGCGATCCGCCAGTTCGTCCGAGAGACCGCGCTGGCGCCGACCGACTTCATCTACCCGTTGTTCGTCACGCACGGCAGCGGCGTGAGGACGCCGATCGGCTCCATGCCGGGGCAGTTCCAACTGTCCGTGGACGAACTTGCGCGGGAGCTGGACGAGCTGCAGTCGCTCGAGATCGGCGCCGTCCTGCTCTTCGGCATCCCGGAGGGGAAGGACCGTCAGGCGAGCGGCGCCTACGATCCGGACGGGATCGTCCAGCGGGCAGTGCGGGCGATCAAGCGGGAAGCCCCGGAGATGCTCGTCGTCAGCGACGTCTGCGCCTGCGAGTACACCGACCATGGCCACTGCGGCGTCCTCGACGGCTGCGAGGTCGACAATGACGCGACGATCAGGCTCCTCGCCGATGTCGCGGTCAGCCATGCCGAGGCGGGTGCGGACATCGTCGCGCCGTCGGACATGATGGATGGCCGGGTTGCGGTCATCAGGGCCGAGTTGGACCGGGCGGGTTTCGTCCAGATGCCGATCATGTCGTACGCCGCCAAATACGCCTCGGGGTTCTACGGCCCGTTCCGGGAAGCTGCGGCCTCGATGCCTGCTTTCGGTGATCGACGGTCACACCAGATGGACCCGGCCAATGCCCGCGAGGCGTTGCTGGAGATCGAGACCGACCTCGATGAGGGGGCCGACTTAATCATCGTCAAGCCGGCGCTGCCCTACCTCGACATCGTCCGCCAGGCGCGCGACCGGTTCGACGTTCCGCTGGTCGCTTACAACGTCTCCGGTGAGTACGCGATGATCAAGGCGGCCGCCCAACTCGGCTGGATCGACGAGCGGCGGGTCACCCTCGAGACGTTGACGTCGATCAAGCGGGCCGGCGCATCCCGGATCGTCACCTACCATGCCAAAGAGGCCGTTCGCTGGCTGCGCGACGGCGATGCCGGGGCGAGACGGCCAATCTCCGTGCTCGACGAGTGGGGCGCCTGACCACCGAGAATGCCCTGGAGGAACCGAGCGATGCAATCAGGCAACGGCCAGCCGATGACTTCGGCCGGCCAAGGCGGCGGCCGGCGGCAAACGGTCAAGTTCACCTTCTTCAAGGTGGCGCCGGAGTGGCGGCGGCTCCCTCGGGACGAGCGCGAGCGGCACCTGGCCGAGTTCCGTGGGGTTGTCGAGCGATGGGCGGAGCGAACGCTTGTCCGCTGCTACTCGACGATTGGCACCCGCGGCGACGCCGACTTCATGGTTTGGCACGTCAGCTACGAGATGGACGACATCCAGCGGATGACGGCCGAGTTGCTCGGCGTGGACTTGGCCGGATGGTTGTCCATTCCCCACTCGTACCTCTCGATGACCAAGCACTCCGTCTACGTCGAGAAGTACGCCGGGCCAGGCGAGGACCGGTTCACCCGGCTGACGCTGGCACCCGGCAGCGCCAAGTACCTCTTCGTCTACCCGCTGACCAAGGTCCGCGAGTGGTACGGGCTGCCGAAGGAGGAGCGCCAGCAAGCGATGAACCAGCACATCGCGATCGGTGCCACGTACTCCACGGTCAAGATCAACACCACCTACGCCTTCGGTCTCGACGACCACGAGTTCGTGCTCGCCTTCGAGACTGACGATCCGGGCGACTTCCTCGACCTCGTGATGGAGCTACGCGGGTCCGTCTCGAGCGCCTACACGGCCAGCGACGTTCCGATCTTCACCTGCCGCAGCGCTACCGCGGCGGAGATGCTGGAGATGCTGGTCGCGCATCCCACCGGGACGACGGTGCCCGCGTGAGCCGATCCGCGATCCCAGACTCCAATGCGCCGAAAGCCATGACGGGGCGGACCCGATTCCTCGCCGCGGCGAACCTGGAGCGGGTCGACGCGACCCCTGTCTGGTTCATGCGGCAGGCAGGGCGCTGCCTGCCCGAATACCGCGTGCTGCGCGAACGCTACCCATTCATGCAGGTGGCAACGACGCCGGAGTTGGCGGCCGAGGCGACGATGATGCCGATCGACCGGTTCGGCGTCGACGGCGCGGTGCTGTTCGCGGACATCATGCTGCCGTTGGCGGGCATGGGCATTCCGTTCGAGATCAAGCCGGGCGTGGGCCCGGTCCGTCC